>JBAVHY010000158.1:0-68722 GCA_049686315.1 Candidatus Acidiferrum sp.
TCCGCATTCGGATTCGCTCCAACCAAGCACAGTTGCTGCGCGATGGCGACGAAGCCATCGACGCGCGATGGCACGGTCACATGCATACAGGAATGGCAGACGTACAGCAGCGGCTCCCAGTTCTGCGGTCCCCCGGGTTGCGTTGCTAACGCGGAGTGATCGCGCAATCGCGCTTCGACCGAGGCTGCATCACCAAGAACCAGCGCCGTGTACAAATTCGCCGATGCGATATTTGGAAAGAGCGCGAGCAGCCGTTCGGCACGACCGGACGCGCCACCTGTTGCGCAGCGGATGAATTCGTCTCCGGCCTCGGCGAACGTCAGGGTCCGGGCCTCCACTTCTTCGCGCAGGGCTGGCCAGGAAGGGAACCCATGCTCACGGGCGATCACCGACTGCGCATCGTGAAGCGCCAAATCGTCTAGGTCAATCTCATCAATGGATTTGGCGGAGAACGCTGGCAAGGCGGCGAAGCGGTGGAGCGCGTCCCCATCCCGGGCCTGGGCTGCATGCAATAGAGACTTCGCTTGCTTCTTCAGTTGCTCAAGATCCGGACGGGCGGGTAATTCACGTGGCATCATACATCCTCCATGCTGAAGCCCGTGGTTCGCAAACAGGCAGCACGGCGGTGTAGTGCCGTTTCAATCAAAAAAACATTACGGTGGGCTTGGCCCTTCGCGCGAACCCGCAGGCGCCCTTTGAGCGCACGCCATCATCCTACCACCAAGATATCGCGCCGGTGGAAAAATCGAGCCGCCACGCAATACTCCGAGACTGCCTATCCTGCTCAGCTCAGCGCTTGCTGATAGATCAATAAGCCCTAAACGGGGTTCGCGGAGATAAGTTCAATTGCGGCATTCACGCGGCACAATACTTCCGCGAACCGGACTGGGGAGTGAGACCCACTTGCTCGGTTGGCGCGTTCGTCAAGTTGAAGATAGGAATCAAAATCCATCCGCATTGAAGTTCCCGAGCGGAGTCTTACGGCGATTAAGCGCCCCAGTAGTGGAGTATCTGCAGGCGGTGGCAATGCGGGAGAGGTTGGTTTCGTCGATTTCCCGAGTGATCTGGTATCTCGTTTCGTTTTATTGCGCTATGGACGCGCAGCGGCCATGCGCTTCACGGCTTCCGGCAATTCGCGCTCGTTCAGCCAGGCAAAACTGAATCGCGCGAATGGCTTGGGCTTGCCATCGAACGCGTATCGCTGGCCTGTGTACCAGGAGACCCCATGCTGCACACATCGACGCGCCCACTCCTCGACATCCACAGACATGTGCAGACGCACCCAAAGAGCCATTCCGCCTGGTGCGAGGGTGAACTCGACCCCGTTTCCAAACACTCGCCGCAAGCTCTTCGCCAAAACCTCGCGGCGGTTGGCGTACACGCGTCGCACGCGCGCGACGTGCCGCTGCAACTCCCCGGCATCAATTAATGTCGCCACAGCCGCCTCGGTGGCCAGGTCTCCCTGGATGTCGAGCAGCGAGCGGATCGCACCGGCACTCCGCAGCACCGCCTGCGGTGCCACGATGTAGCCGATGCGCAGACCGGGCGCCAAGACCTTCGAGAGCGTGCCAATGTACACGACCAACCCCGTATGGTCCGCGCTCGCCAGGGGAAGCACCGGCCGGCCGTCATAGTGGAACTCGTGATCGTAATCGTCCTCGATGATCGCAATTCGCTCAGTGTGCGCCAGCGCGAGAAGCGCAAGCCGGCGTGCCGCCTTCAATGTTACCGTCGTCGGATACTGATGGTGGGGCGTGACGTAGATGACGCGAATAGAAGTGCGGCTCACAAGCCGCTTCAACGCGTCGACATCCATGCCGTCTCGATCAATCGCCACGGGGACGACGGCCGCCCCTGCGGCCCGGAATGCTTCCCATGCGGGCCGGTATCCGAATTCTTCGACGGCGACCGTGTCGCCGGGACGCAGCAGCGCCCGAGCCGCGAGCGTCAATGCCATCTGACTGCCGCGCGTTACGAATACGTCGCCCGGGCCGGCCGAAAGCCCCCTGGTGCTCCTGAGCATTGATGCCAGCGCCGCACGGAGCCCGGGGTGTCCCTCGGGATCGCCATATCCGAGCAGATCGACACCTCGCAGCCCGAGCACACGCCGATAGGCCCGGCCAATTGCCCGTGCGGGAACCAGCCGGACGTCGGGCGCCCCGTTGCTTAAGTTCAAAGTACCCGGCGGGAGGTTCGGCGGCCGGTAAGCCTCCGGCGCATCGGGAAGTGCGAATGGCAGGTCGGTCGGCACGTGCGTGCGGAGGCCGAGGCGGCGTGAGAATGGCCGTCCACGTGGATTGACGATGGCGCGCGTTACGAAGGTCCCGCGTCCCGTCCTCGTCTCTAGCCACCCTTCCGCCATCAACTCGGCCAACGCGGCAAGCACCGTGTTGCGATGAACGTGCAGACTCGCCGCGAGCCGCCGGCTCCCGGGCAGCTGGTCTCCCGGACGCAGACGTCCGCGCTGGATGTCGGCGGTCAGGGAACGTGCGATTTGTAGAAACGGAGGGAGTGCCGCGCTGCGGTCGACGTGGATCACCGGTTCCCACAAAATTCGCGGCATCACTTTGATTCTATCAAGGCCGGAGATGACTGGTCTAACTGAAAATTACATTACGGCCCTTGTCACCTGGACCAGTATGCGGCAGCCTGACCAAATATGCGTAATAGCAAAGTATTCGTCTCACCACTCTAGCTAGGAAGGAATGACCATGAAGCATCGTTGCATCAGGATCGTTGGCGCAGTGCTTCTTGTCGGCACTGTGTTCCCGACGCTCTTCATCGTTCAAACCGCTCGGACTACGCAAACGGAAAAGGCTCCCGGTCCCTACGCGCTCATCGGGATCATGCGCGCTCTCGATGAGAGTCATACCGTTGACTTGGAGGCCGGGTATATCCGCCACCTCGATTGGCACCGTCAAGTCAGGGATCCATTCAACTGGTACAGCTATTCAATCGTGGCATCCACTGAACGCCAGCGGTGCATCATTTACGCGACCTTCGGACACACCGCTGCTGAACTGAGCAATCCCGTATCACCGGCCGAAGACTGGCGAGACGCGACAATCAACATTCTGCCGCATCTCCAATTCGTAGGGAGCACAGTATACGAGTTCCTGCCGGCGCTTTCGCGCGGCAGCGGTCTGCCCACTCCAACTACGCAGGCCGAGTACACCACAGTGGAACTCAACTACGGTACGGGAAAGGCTTTCGAAGCCGCACTTGCTGCTGAGCAATCGAAGCTGCAAGGCGAGACACTCTGGTACCGCATAGTCGCGGGAGGAAACGCGTCGCGCTACATCCGCCTTCGCCCGCGCGCAAGCCTGGCGGCCATTCTTGATGAGCGCGCTGATCAGGCTCTACCTGACAAAGTGAACGGCATGATCTCGAAGATGACCGTCGAGACCCTCAATCTGCGGCCGAACATGCTGGTGAATGTCACGCCCGAGCCTGCGCGCTAAGCGCCGGGGAGGACTTCAATGCCCCACGATCCACACGTATGCGTCGGTGGTGCTGAGTCGGTACTCCGTGAGACACCGATGCCTGTCGAAGCCGAAGTTCGCGAAATCCGCGGCGCGTGCCCACTCGATTGTCCGGACACGTGCAGTTGGATTGTGACCGTCAAGAACGGCGAAGCGGTTGCTCTTCGCGGCGATCCTGCCCATCCCTACACCAGCGGATCACTGTGCAACAAGGTCGAGAATTACTTGACCTATGTTCGCTCGCCCGATCGCGTGCTGTACCCCATGCGCCGCAGCGGACCGAAGGGAAGTGGCGAGTTCACACGGATTTCCTGGGACGAGGCCCTCAAGACGATCGCGGCGGAGCTCCATGGCGTGATCGCGAAGCATGGTGCCGAGGCTATTTGGCCCTATGCGGGCAGCGGCAACATGGGGCTGATCCATGGCATCTACGGCGCCGGAAAGCGGCTGTGGAACGTGCTCGGTGCGTCGCAATCTGTCTACACCATGTGTACGATCGCAGGCGGATTCGGTACAGGTTACACGCTGGGCGACAATCGTGTAGGGATGGACCCGGAGACGTTCCGATTCTCGCGACTCGTTGTGCTTTGGGGTGCGAACGTACTGTCAACGCATCCCCATCTGTGGCGACCTATCCTGGAGGCGCGAAAGAACGGAGCGTCAATCGTCTGCATCGATCCGATTCGCACGCGTACCGCTGCAGCCAGTGATTGGCACCTCGCACCGATTCCCGGAACTGATGCCGCGCTCGCCCTCGGCCTGCTTCATGTCGTGCTGATGGAAGGTAAGGAGGACCGGCAATTCATCAGCGAAAACACTGTCGGCTGGGAGTCATTTCGCCGGCGGATTCGGGACTTTCCACCATCCCGCGCAGCTGCGATTACCGGGCTTCCGGCCGAATCGATCGTCGAACTGGGCAAGCGACTTGCCGAGACGCGGCCGACGGGCATTCGCGTCGGCATCGGCCTGCAACGTCACGGCGGCGGCGGGATGGCGGTGCGTACGATCACGTGCATTCCTGGCGTAACTGGTGACTGGAGGTACCCGGGCGGGGGCGTCTTCTACGATACACGCGGATTCTTTGGCGTGAACTGGGCCGCCCTGTCGCGCGATGATCTCAGGCCTCGGCAAACGCGCGTGCTGGACATGAAGCGCCTCGGCGACGGATTGCTCGAAATCGACAATCCACCAGTCAAAGCGCTATTCGTCTACGCCAGCAATCCCGCGGCGAGCGCCCCAAATCAGACCAAGGTCTTGCGCGGCCTCGCGCGGGACGATCTGTTTACTGTCGTGGTCGAGCACTTTCTCACCGACACCGCTCGTTACGCGGACATCATATTGCCCGCTACGATGCAAATCGAGCACCGCGACATGCTGATCTCGTACGGGCATCTATATCTCTCCTGGAACGAGCCAGCTGTGCTGGCTCCCGGCGAGTGCCTGTCTGCGACCGAGATGTTCCGGCGCCTGGCGCGAACGATGGGGCTCGATACAGCACCGCTGTATGACAGTGATGAGACGATCGCCCGGCAGCTTCTCGATAGCGGGCATCCGTCGTTGGCGGGCATCACATTTGAAGAGTTGAAGGCTCGCTGCTGGATGCGGCTGAACTATCCCGATCCCTTTGTGCCGTTCGCAACCGCCTTTCCGACTGCGTCCGGCAAGCTGGAATTCGTCTCCGATCGCATGGCACAGTCGGGATTGGATCCAGTGGCGGGATACTCGCCTTCGCACGAGACGTCGCAGCGCGATACGGCCCTGGCCCGCGAATACCCACTCGCCCTCATCACGCCCGCCGATCACTACCTCCTGAATTCGATCTTCGCCAACGTGCCAAGGCAGCGGCGGCGATCGGGAGTTGCAACGCTATTGATCCATCCCGACGATGCCGCGCCCCGGCAAATTGCCCCTGGGGACGATGTGCGCATCACCAACGCTCGAGGCGTCTTCTTTGCCGTCGCCGACGTAAGCGATCGCGTTCGCCCTGGCGTGGTCGCCAGCACCAAAGGCCGCTGGCCGGGCTTTTCGAAAGAGGGTGCGACAATCAACGCTACTGTCGGCGAGCGCGACTCGGACATGGGCAGCGGCGCGGTCTATCATGACAACCGCGTGCGCGTCGACAAGGCGCTTTAATCGGATGCGCACTTTCGTCCAGGATCGTTATCACGATCGCCCGTGGTTATGGATTTTGCGGGTGCGCGTTTGGCGGAGAAGGGCCACATCGATTTGTCGGCACCGGGAAACTGTCGCGAAACGGGGTTCGGGACCGTCGGCTTCTGAATGAGTGACCATACTGAACGCGGCGCAGGAGGCCGCCACTATGGGACGTCGGAAAAAGACAAGCAAACGCTCACGGGCGAAAACAATACTTCGGCTGCCCGACTTGGAACAGTCGAAGAATGCAGTTCTAAACTCGCACGCAGCAGCGAGTTCGCAAGAATCGTATGGGCATGCCATTGATGAATTCATCGGTTGGTACTGTTCCGAGCCGCGCTTGGCCTTTAACCGCAGTGTTGTCCTTCGTTATCGATTCTTTCTCGAACAGAAGAACCTGGTGCCTTCGACAATCAACGTGCGCCTAGCGGCCGTGAGACGACTCGCACACGAGGCGGCTGATACAGGCCTCCTGAGTCCCGAATTGGCAGCCGGAATCGGTCGCGTTAAAGGCGCAAAACGCTTAGGTGTTCGGATCGGAAACTGGCTGAGCGTCGAACAGTCCAGAACCTTGCTCGCAGAGTCGGGAGGAGATGGCCTGCGAGGTAAACGTGATCGCGCGATTCTAGCGTTGCTCATTGGGTGCGGCCTGCGACGCGCCGAACTGGTAGGACTCGGGCTAGATGATTTTCAGATCCGCGAGGAACACCGGGTGATCGCCGACCTGATTGGTAAAGGAAAGCACATCCGCACAGTTGCAGTTCCGGTATGGGCAAAGCGCGCCGTTGATGAGTGGATCGATGCAGCCAAGATAAGTACAGGTGCGCTCTTCCGGCGAATAGGCAGGTCCGCATGACTTGCGTCGCACCTGCGCACGACTATGCCACCTGGCTGGGGGCGAACTTGAACAGATTCAGTTCTTGCTTGGTCACGCATCGGTTCAGACGACCGAGCATTATCTGGGATGCAAACAGAAACTACGACAGGCGGTGAATGATAATCTGGGACTGGAAGACGTCTGACGGATAACCTACAGCCCCGAAGCGGACTGGCCCGTGGCAGCCGCTCAAGGCCATCCGGATGGTTGGTTCTCCTGACCTGCAGATTCTATATTAAGTTCCACGTCACTCTCGTGTGCGATCTTCGGAAGTCCCGTGAGTTTGTGAAGACACGCTGCTCCATGTTGCGGAAACGTTTCGCCTGTTCGGTGTACTATTCCTTGGAAACCGAATTCCAGGCGGGGCGAGATCTTTTCGATGACACGTCAAGGGGAATCAGTGCAGCTGGATTTGGCCACACCCAAACCGTGGCGCCGCTGGATTCCCTCGTGGTTACGATCGCTGATTTGGGCGGACTTCGCGAATAAATATGACGCCTTTCTCTGACGGAACCGTTCAAGTCTACGCGATGGAACGCCACCAACTGATGGAACTTGCTCGACAGCGCGTCCACAATCTTAATCTTACTCCGGGCGAATGCAAACTGTACTTCCAGTCTGAGGCCTGCCCACCTTTGCCCTGAGGGCCGCTTGGCCTAAATGGGTCGGCGTTTCGGTCTGCGATCTCGTACCAGTCCCTCGAAACGAAGTTCGGGGAAAAGCGTGGGGAGGTCCGCGAACCGGACTTCTTAGTTCGAAATAGCTTCCGAAGTGATCCAAGCAAATTGACATCGTCGACGTGCTGATCGCGGAAGGACCAGGTCGGAGCCTACTGACCGATGATGTTCGGGCTTTTATGGTTGGTTTGGATGCTCACGGTGTGAATTCACGAGTTCCATGTGAGCCTTGCGGAACATGTTTTCCATGAGCCAGAATCTCGACCGAAAATCATAGCCCTATATGTAATTGCGCGTCTTATTCTGTCTTCATGGTCCTGGCCGCCTGAAATTGCCCGAGCACGCGCACCGTTACGATCTGGTGTGGCCGCAGTGCAACCTCCACCGACGAATTCTTGACCGGAAGCTCCTTTGAATCCTCTTCCATGGCATTGCACAGCCACGCTCGTTGAAGCTGCAACATGGGGAATCGGAGCATTGTGGTGCTTTCTTTTCCACCGGTTTCGAGCAGACGCAGCACTGTCCCGTTACCATCGTCGGCCGCTTTCCAGGCCTCGACGACCACATTTGGTGCATCCACCTGCAAGAAGCTGAGTGGCACAGGCGCCAGGGGCCGGTCTGGATTTCCGACCTTATCCTGATCGATCACCTGATCCGTTTCCAGCGGTGTCATCGCCGCTCGGCCGAACCGCGTGAGACTTTCGGGTGCCAGTGTTGCGCCGCTGGTCATCACGTAGCGAAACGTGGCTTCGCCGCCTTGCTCGGCACGATAGTTCGTGTGCCAGTAATTGTTCATCACATAGGAAAAGATCGTCGCACTCTTAGCAGAGAACGCCTCCGGCCAGACGCCCCGGTTGATGTCGCCCAGCGTAACGAGCGGCGCATCCACAGGAGCTATCGCCACCTCCGCATCGCCGGCCGAAGCCTTCACCCAGTGGCCGACGCTGAACCATTCGAGGCCCGCACCCTTCAGCATGTTCTTGCTCGGATCCACCCAGCCGTTCTGGATTTCGTAGCTGAAAGATGGCTCGGCCGAGGCCACCGGAAACGCAAAATAGACCGCTTCTTTGTCGCGAATGGACTCCTTCGTGACATGATTCACGAACTCGATTTGTTTCTCAGCATCATACAGAAGAATCTCGCTCTGCACCGATGGCGTGTGCACTCCCTTCGACTCGACCTCGAGGATTTGCCCAAACGGAGTCTTCCTGAACCCGACAAGTCGTCCGTCGCGGGATGGCGAAACTTTCAATTCCGCAAATGGCAGTGACTTGCGCATGTAAACAATCTGCGTTGGCGCCTTTCCTCCGCCTTCGACGTATACGTACTGATTGAAGCGGTAAGGGCTTGCTGTATCCACCAACTCACGGTTGAGCTGTTTGTCGAGGATGCTCTTCACCGCGCCTGTCGCGGCGTCCACTTGCACGCGGTAAAAGGAATTTTCAATGGTATCGGTTGTTTCTGCCTGCCGTTCCTTTACAGCCGCAACGCTTCCACCTTCCTCCTTGTGTTCCTGAAGGGAATAACATTTGAAGCCCATTGCCGGGACGTCTGTCGCTAGAAACCGCACGTGCCTGTAACCCGGCCCTTCGCTCAGAACTTCAAACGGCACCGGCGTCTTTCCGGGATATTCCGCAACAATGGTGTCGCGGTTCAGATCCAGTTCCGCAAGCCCACTGCGCTGCCAGCTCAGCGAATTGAAAACCATGAGCGAGCCGGCCGGCATGTGAATCTGGTTTGCAATCTGGCTGAGCGACTGCTGCGCCAGTGAACTGACGGCCTGGCGGCTCTCCGCGACGTACTGATCCTTTGTTGCCAACTGCCCGACAGACTCTTCGCTATTCGGGCGGTACACAGAATCCCACGAATCCCAGGTGTGTTCCGCGTAGAGCATGAGATTCATCCAAATGCGGTCGAGGAGTTGCCGCGGGACGGCCAGGGTCGGATTTAGGTAGCGCGAAATCGTCGACAGTTCTTCGGCGGAAATCGCCCGCGTCTGGCTGTTTCGGTCGATCGCTGTGTTCTTTGCATCCGAACCTGCCCCGTCCTCCCAGTACGGACCGCCGTCGCCGGAAGCGGTCGCTAGTTGGGAGCCATATTTCTGCTCGACATAACGAAAATAGTCTGGAAAGGAGGTGAGAATGAATTTCGGATACGCGTACGTGGTGTTCCACTTGGCAACAAATTCCGGTTCGCTCAACCGAGCGTCCGTGTTCTCCAATTGACTGCCGAACATTAATACGGCATCCGGCTTGTACTCTGGCGCGGAGAATTGTTGCAAATAAGCCGGAAGCCCCTGGCGGCAATTGCCCACATCCGGCGGCAAATCGCATACGAACCAAAGCTGCGAATACTGCCGAGTATTGGCCATCAGGATTCTCGAGCCGTCCGGGCCTTCCCGCCAGAATGGTGACTTTTCATTCCATTTCCCGTACAACACAATCGGGCCACGGTCGCTATTCGTAGCCTCCGCGAAATACCGAATGCCCGCGGCATTCAGTACGGAGGGATACGACCAAGTCACGCTCGGGACATCCGTGATATTCGCGTAGTCAAAAGGAACACCTTCAGTACGGTGCAGCGTGTGCGCGTATGACAGCGAACGAATCAGTTCCTCCAGGCTTGCATAGCCGGTCAGCAGGTTCGAGTACTGTGCTGGAACGCTGACCTTGCCTTCGTGAATGTACTGCAGCAGTCGTTTCCTTGCTGCCTCGTTGCGCGTCGCAAAATAGTTTTGCGCCACCCACGAACCGTCCAGACTGAATCGCATCTCGGGATGCGTCGGCAAGAAATCCAACAGCTTGTCGATGTTGCGGTTCTGCAATTCCGCAACCTTCGCCTGGTAGTCGGTGTAGCCGATGTCGAGGTGGGCGTGCGGCACGAAATAGACTAACCATTTCCGCTCCGGGCCGACCTTAGCGCTTGATCGATATGTTTTGCCGCCGGTGTTAATTGCCACGTCCGCCATGACCTGCCCCGAGAATTCCGGCACGTCGAAATCAATTCGCTCCTGTCCAAAATCGTTTACGCCCGCCAGCACGGCGTGAAAGTGTTTTCCTCCCAGCGACAGGTCTACAGAGCCCGGCTCGAGCTTATCAGCACCGGCAATGGTCACCCGGGTTACCTCGTACGTCTGGTTTTCTTTTTGCCGGAAAAACACGCTAGGCTTCACCGCAGCCGACGGCTGGACTCTCCCGCTGAGACGTTGCGTCAGTTTCAATGCGTCATAAATCAACGAGGCGCGAGTGCCCAGGTTATCCGCATCTTCGACGGCCGTCAGAACCAGTTTGTTTTCCCTGGCTTTGAAAAACTTCGCGGGTAAGTCGATTTCCAGCGTATCTCCCCCATAAATTGGCGAGTCGATGCGATCATCGCCCGGGTAGTAGCTGATCTTACGGTCGAAATAAAAACGTCCCTTGTGGCCGTTCAACTCAATCATCAGGTCCGGGACGCTCGGATTCACAAGGAAGACGGAAATGGTGAGCCGGTATCTTCCCGATGGCGGTTCCGGCAACGAAAAAAGAATCGTGTACGGCGTCGGGTGTTTGCCATTCACCCATGTGGTTTGCCACGCCGGCCAATCGGCGTTCTTACTCTGGCCAACCGTGAATACCGGTTTCAGCGTTTCGCTTTCCAGATCGAAATTGTGGCCGAACTCGCGCGAGGTTTGATCAAACTCTCCCATCTGCCAGACAAGAACATTCTTCGCGGTCACCTGAGCCGCAGCGCTGTACGCGAACAACCCCAGCGGAAAGACCGCGCTGATTGACAGACGGCACACCCAGTTCCGAGTTGTCATGTTCTCATCCTGCGGAGTCGTTAACAGTCTCGCTCAATCTTGCCCAACTCTGCAAGACCACGGGAAGATCAGTGGCGAGGTCCGCGCAGACTTCTGGACCAGAACAAGCTGACCTTCGGCTGCCCGACTTGGAACGCCATCTTTGAAGCCCGGCGATGCTGGCAGTATTGTTCTCCGTGCTCGTCCCGCTGTCATTTCCTCAGGTGTAGGCGTTGAGTCCGTGGCTGAATTGCTCGAGTAACAAGAATTCCGCGGCCTGCCCATCGCCAATGACGGCCGCGCATTGACATCCCCTCTTGCGCTGAATACGCTTCTGAGTCTCACCTTGGAGTCATCATGAAAGCCGCAAAATGCGCTCTTCTCACTGTCATCAGCACTTTGTCGCTCGCACCAGATTTGTTCTACGCCCAGGAGCCGCAGCGCCATCACGACGCCGATGAAAAACTCGGCACGGCCTCCTTCCCTACCTCCTGCGCTCCCGCAGTGCAACCCAAATTCGAGCGCGGCATGGTCCTTCTGTACTCCTTCGAGTACGAAGTAGCCGACGCGCAATTCGAGGAAGTCGCCAAAAAAGATCCGCGATGCGCAATGGCTTACTGGGGACAAGCAATGACTCTTTACCACGAACTCTGGAATCGCCCCAGCAAAGCCGACCTTTCCCAAGGCGCCGAACTCCTCGCAAAAGCCCGCTCGCTGAAGCCGCCGACCGCCCGAGAACGCGACTACGTCATGGCGCTCTCGGTCTTTTACTCGGACACCGATGAAGTCGACCACAATCAGCGCGCCGATGCTTACGCCAAAGCCATGCAAGGTGTCCACGAACGCAATCCCAACGACAACGAAGCCGCCATCTTCTACGCGCTTTCGCTTCTCGCCTCAGGTCCCGACCGCGACCCCAATCTCACCAACGCCAAAACCGCCGTTGCCATTCTCAACAAGCTCTACGACCAGCAACCAGATCATCCGGGCATCGCGCATTACATCATCCACGGTTGCGACAATCCGGCAATGGCCAGTCTCGCGCTTCCCGCCGCGCGCAAATACGCGAGCATCGCGCCGTCTTCGCCTCACGCCGTGCACATGCCTTCGCACATCTTCGCGCGCCTGGGATTTTGGCGGGACGACATTAACTCCAACCTCGCCGCCATTAGCGCCGCCGACAGCATGGCCGCGCATCATCACGTGATGCACCACAAAGTGCACTCTATGGACTTCCTCGAATATGCGTACATACAGATCGGCGACAACGCCAGCGCCAAGGCGACCATCGAGCAGATTGCAGCGATTCGCCCCGAACAAATGGATCCCGAATTTGAGAATTATTTGCTGGTGCGCCAGGCGGAAGGGCCCGCCAAGTACGCTCTCGAGCGCCGCCAGTGGAAAGAAACCCTAGGCCTGCAACCCAACGCTGGCGCACCGCCTGACGTTCAGTTGGTCACCTACTGGGGGCGCGCAGTTGCCGCTGGCCATCTTCACGACGCAATCGCCGCGCAAGACGCACTGAAGCACTACGATGAACTGCTCGAAGCCACGCGCAAAGGCCCTCGGCCCTACATCGCCGACGGCCTGAAGAACGAACACCAACTTATTCAAGCCTGGGCCGCTTACGCCGCGGGCAACGCCGACGATGCGGTTCGGCTGTTGCGCGCCGTTGCCGACGACCAGGACAAAGTCGGCAAAGCCGAAACCGAACTGCCCGCCCGCGAAATGCTTGCTGACATGTTACTTGACCTCAAGCGTGCGCAAGAAGCGCTGACCGAATACGAAATTTCCCTGCGGACCGACCCCAATCGTTTCAACGGCCTGTACGGCGCGGCACAGGCCGCCATGGAGTTCCAGCAAAAAGAGAAAGCGGCTACCTACTACACCCAGTTGCTGAAGAATTGCGAAGGCATCCACTCCGATCGCCCCGAGCTAGCCCAAGCCAAAACCTTGCTGGCCTCTGCGGGCGGTATGTAGGCGCGGGGCTTTCAGGTCCGATATAGATCCAACAGATGTTGAGCAAGACCGAGAGGCTGCGTAACTAGCAGCACTTACTGCGAGTTCCGCTACCGCGCGATTTGTCGCGTACTCGGAAAAGCGGCGGTTACGGGCCAGAAACGGCGTTCGAGGAAACCGATGCGGTCTTCCCGAACCGAACCATCCATTACCTGAGAGGCGTGAATTTCACTCCTGGTCCTAGTCCGGCGATAAACACGATCGCCAGAACTGCCGCTGCTATCATCCATCCCCACCTGCGTTCGATCTCGGGCATCTGCAATTCGCTGCTGGGGATGCGCGGTCCATGGAGCAGGGTCCACATCCAGGCCAGTCCGGAATGCCCGCCAAATGAGGCAGCCGCTGCCGAGAGCAGAATCAAGAGTGGTCCAACCGGATTGAGCGCGCCCGCGGCGCACGAGAGGATGCCGCTGGTGAGATAAGGTGCGAGCGTAAGCTGCCGCCCGCGCCGCACACGGATTTCCGAGTCCTTCCCCAGGAACGGACGCAATTCTCGCAAGCACAGAGGAACGAACAACATGAAATACGTAACCGCTCCCAGCACGACGAGTCCCACGCGCCACGCCCACAGCGGCTGCCATCCGCCCACCACCGCAGCCCAGTCACCGAAGTTCCCGATTCCGGAGAACAGAAAATATCCGCCGGCATCGAGCAGATTGAACGTCATCAGCAGCCAGAAGAAATAACGCCAAGGTGCCGATTGCTTGATAGCACGCGCGGCCCCCCAAAAGACGGCCCCGAAGATCAGATTGGCGAGCGTGCCGCCCGCCGCCACGAGACGGCTGTCCGCGCTGCACTCGAAGTGCACCGTGGAGAGCGCCAGCGGTCGCGCGCCCGCAGCGACGCACATGCCCCCGTGCCCAAGCCCTTCGTGAATAATGTCAGTGATCACCGCGGCAGAAATGGCGATGGCAGCGATGGTCCACAGATCGAGTAAGCGCGAAGGGTTGGATTCTGTCGAGGCGTCCTTTGCCAGATCGCCGGGCATGCATGGCATTCTAGAACGGATTCCATCTACAAGCGAATCCTTCGTGGATTGTCGGAAGGGAGGTGATCCAAGAACCCTTCCACACTTCGTCTCGCGCTTCAGAAACGGGGTTCGCGGAGATGAGAACGCAAGCGGTCTTCCGCGAAACGGCACTTCACCCATCCGGGCTTACCGGGAGTTAGCACGCTGGAGCGTCGTTCGTTTGCGAAACACGCGGACAATGATTAAGGCATGGATGCCAATAGCTACCACCGCCCCCGCTGCGTGCATCCAGATCATACCGCCCGACCGCTGAATCATTACTAAGGCAAAAGTTCCCAATGGAATAAACGTTGCGATGGCGGTACCCAGTCCAGGGTTATAAGTACGGAAAATAATCGCGTGCAGAATATGAAAAAAACCGTTCACTATCAGCAGGTAAGTCGCAATCAATCCGAATCCGATATTGACAGTTGCTGCGAGCCTTATTGAAACTCCAATCACACCCCAGACCCCGGGCACGTTAATAATAAATACTGCCAAGTGTGACAAGACATCCCGGCCTTTGCCTACGGTCTTGTTAATAAACAATCTGAATCGGTCGTTGTCATGCTCTTCGTATTGATGAAGCATGTAAACAGGCAGGCAAAGGAAGGTTGCTACAAGAGTGGGCGGCCAATCATGCACAACGACTGGTGCAAGCATCAGCAACAGCAACCCGGAGAGAAAACCTCCATATACCCAGTTGGTAATCAATCGGTCAAGCATTCGTTCTTCGTTCGGGTTGAATGCAGTCGAACATTGTGGCTTGCCGGAAGTATACCAACAGACTCACAAGTCCAGATAAATGGGGTTCGAGGAGATCGGAGCGCGAGCAGCATGCCGTCAGAATGTATTTCCTAACAACCGGACTTGACAGCCAAGAGAAACTGGCAGTTATCGTCTACGTGGCCCGAATGAAGTCATGCCCACTCGGCACTCATCCTTCGAATCAAGATCGGGATTCTGCACCAACTCCGAACTTTCTAAGAATGTCTTCCATAAGGCACCATTTCGTGAAGCCCGATTGCAACAAGTTCGCTCCAACAAACGCGGTGAACCAATACCAGTTGTGACTCACCCAAGTTCCCAGCGCCAGGGACACCAGAACAAATGTTCCTGCGATCACGCGGATATAACGCTCCATTGTCATTTGCCACCTCGCTCACTCATGTAATAAAGAACGGGAACAGCCATACGCGAAAGAAACGTCGACGCCACTTCTCCCGCCATTAACGAAATCGCCAGGCCCTGGAAGATCGGATCGAACAGGATGACACCCGCGCCAACAACCACCGCTGCCGCAGTCAGCAGCATAGGTCTGAATCTTACAGCCCCGGCATCCACCACAGCCTCTTCCAGAGGCATTCCCTGTTCCCGCCGCAACTTGATGAAGTCCACAAGGATGATTGAGTTCCTGACGATGATCCCGGCGCCGGCGATGAATCCAATCATAGAGGTCGCGGTGAAGAACGCGCCCATGGCCGCGTGTGCCGGCAAAATGCCGACCAGGGTCAGCGGAATCGGTGCCATGATGACGAGTGGGGTCTTGAAGGATCCGAACCAGCCCACCACTAACACGTAGATCAGAACTAGTACCGCCGCGAATGCCAATCCCAGGTCGCGGAAAACTTCATAGGTAATGTGCCACTCGCCATCCCACTTCACGGCGAGCTTTTTCTCATCAGGTGGCTGAACAGCTGTGAATTGCTCGATCCCGTAGCCCTCGGGGATTTTCAGCGCATCAATCTTTTTTCCTAATGTGCCAATTGCGTAGACGGGACTCTCTTCGGCTCCAGCTACATCCGCCGTTACGTAGACCACTTCGCGTTGGTTTTTTCGGTAGATGTTCTTATCGATCGTTCCTTCCTGAACCTTCACGAGTTCGCCAAGCGGCACCATCGCTCCATCGGGCGAATCCAGATAGAGGCCGCGCAATGAGTCTGTGCTTGAGCGACTTTCGCGCGACAGTTGAACGCGTATGGGCACGTCTTCGCGTTCCTTGACTTGATGCATCAACCCGACCTGCTTGCCACCCAATGCCATCGCTACCGATTGAGAAACATCCTCTGGTGAAATTCCACGCATTGCCGCTTTATCCTGCTGCACCTGAAGATCGAGTTTCTTCTGGTCCGCCACCACATACCAGTCGACATCCACCACTCCCGGCGTGTCCTCGAAAATCTTGCGAATCTGCCGCGCCACTTCGATCTGTCGTTGATAATCCGGCCCATACACTTCCGCCACCAGCGTCGAGATCACTGGAGGCCCTGGGGGGACTTCCGCCACTTTTACGCGCGCATTCCATTTCTTGGCAATCTCCTGAATCGGACCGCGCATTTCTTTCGCGATTTCGTGGCTCTGGCGCTTGCGATCGTCGATGGAGAGCAAATTCACCTGAATGTCACCCTGGTTCGCGCCGCGACGGAGATAGTAATGCCGCACCAGTCCGTTAAAGTTGTATGGTCCAGATGTCCCGGCATACGTTTGGTAGTTCACAACTTCCGGTTGAGAATGCAGGTATGTGCCGATCTCTTGCTCCACGGCGAGAGTGCGCTCGAGCGGTGTGCCTTCCGGCATGTCGACGATGACCTGGAATTCGCTTTTGTTATCGAAAGGCAGCATCTTGACGCGCACGGCCTTGAAGGCAACCAGCGAGCAGGCCAACAATAAGAGCACCACCACCGTGGCCAGAAATGCCCAGCGTTTCCGCCAGTTCTGAATCAGTCCACCCATCAATTTGCGGTAGAACTTGGTAGTTCTACCTTCCGCTTCACCTTCGGCATGTTTTCCGGTGTGTCCGCGCAGCAACCTCAGGGCGGCCCAGGGCGAAACGACGAACGCAACCATAAGTGAAAACAACATGGCCGCGGAGGCGCCTACTGGGATTGGCCGCATGTACGGCCCCATGAGCCCGCGCACAAACGCCATGGGTAGAATCGCGGCAATCACGGCGAACGTCGCCAGGATCGTCGGATTGCCGACTTCGTCCACCGCTTCGACCGCAACATCGCTCCACGATCGGCCCCGACTCTCCGGTAAACGAAAATGTCGCACGATGTTTTCGACCACGACAATCGCATCGTCAACAAGGATGCCTATGGAAAATATCAGCGCGAATAGCGTTACTCGATTCAGCGTGTAGCCGTATGCATAAAAGATGAACAGAGTAAGCGCCAAGCTTACTGGAATAGCCAGCAACACGACGCCCGATTCGCGCCACCCCAACGCCAAACCGACCAACAGAGTCACTGATATCGTGGCAAGAAAAAGGTGTTTCAGGAGTTCATCCGATTTGTGCTTTGCCGTTTGGCCGTAGTTTCGAGTGACTGTGACCTGCAGGTCGCTCGGGATTACATACCCGCGCAGAGAATCCATTTTTGTCAATACATCTTGTGAGACGTTGGTTGCGTTGGCTCCCTTGCGCTTTGCCACCGTCAGGGTGACCGCCGGATATGTCCCTCCCGGGCCGTTTGTAGCTCCTCCTGTTCCGAAATAGACGTAATCTGCGGGTTCTTCTGGGCCGTCTGTTACTGAGGCCACGGCTCCGAGATAAACGGGACGGCCACTTTGGACTGCAACCACGATCTTTCGCGCTTCCTCCGCGCTTTGGAGAAAACTTCCTGCTTCCACCACGAATTCCTGATTTCCCTCAGCAAATGATCCGGCCTCAAGGCGTTGGTTGCTCGTTTGGAGAGCCCGTGCAATCACTAATGGGCTGAGGTGATAAGCCGCGAGTTTCTGCGTATCAAGAGCGATCTTCAGTTCGCGCTTTTGTCCTCCGAGCAGTGTGGTCTCCGAGACATTTGCTACCTGCTTGACGCTCTGTTGCACTTCTGCTGCGATTTGTCTCAACGTAGCCCCGTCGTAATTCTTTCCCCAGAATGTCATTGCCAGCACCGGAACATCGTCAATCGAACGGGCCTTGATCAGCGGCTGGCTCGCGCCCTGCGGGATCCGATCAAAGTTTGCGTACAGCTTGTTGTAGGTGCGGACAATCGCATCCTCTTCTTTGATTCCCACGTAGAAACGTACAATAACCAACGCACCGCCTGGCTGACTGGTGGAATACAAGTATTCGACGCCAGGAAGTTCGTTGAGCAGGCGTTCCATCGGAATGGTTACGCGCTGCTCAACCTCTTCTGCCGACGTCCCTGGCATGCTCACGAACACATCCAGCATCGGTACGACAATCTGCGGCTCTTCTTCGCGGGGTGTTTGCCAGATACTGAACAGCCCCAACAACAATGCAGCCACGATCACAAGCGGCGTGAGCGGGGAATCGATAAACGTATGTGCGATTGTTCCTGCCAGCCCTCGCTTCACGAATGCTTCTCCCCGTGTGCTGGCGCTGCGCCAGTCTTCTTTCCATCAAGTTCCTGACTACCAGGATTCAGCACCGCGACTTCTCCGTCATTTAGTCCTGAGAGCACCTCGACCCTATTGCCCGTACTCTTTCCAAGCGTTAAAACGCGCCAGTGGATCAGGCTTGTGTCGTCCACCACATAAATTCCCCGCAATTGGCCGCGGCTCACCAGGGCCTCAACCGACAACACAAGGGCCCGCTTCTCTCCTTGCACAAAATACGCTCGCCCGAACATCCCGGACTGAACTCCAAACTCTTTGGGCAAGTCCACACGTGCTTTCAGGGTGTGCGAAGTTGGATCTGCGCCGGCCTCAATCTCCGCCACTTTTCCCGTGAGAGACTTCTCCGGCAAACGATCCAACTGCACCCGTACCAAGCTATTCTTCTTCACGGCTGAGAGCGCTTCGGCCGGTAGCGTGGCTTCCAGTTGGTAGCGCGACGTGTCCTCCACCACAAACAGCGACATTCCTGGCGATACTAATGAGCCGGGTTCCACAGATCTACGAATCACCCGGCCGTCAAACGGCGCTACAATTCGCGCGTAACTCGCGACACTTTCAGCCGCACGTGCTTCGGATTCGGCTTGCGCCACACCTGCTTCTGACTGGCTTAACGCCGCCTTAGCTTGTTCGAGATTCGCTTGCGCCGCCTCCTGTTTCGCCGCAACCTCGTCAAACTCCTGGGGGCTCACCGACTTCTGCTCTTTCAGGTAGTTATAGCGGTCATAGGTTTTCTTCATGACATCGGCCTGCGCTTGTGCCGCAGCCACCGCCTTGGTGGCCTGCACCACTCCGGCGCTTGCGCCTCGCGAGGCTGCTTGCGCTGCGCTGCGGTGTGCCGACAACTCGCGCTCATCCAATTGAGCAAGCACTTGTCCACGTTTTACGTTGTCACCCTCCCGCACGGCAACCAGCAGCACCGTGCCTATCGTTCTCGCTGCTACTTGGGCCGTGGATTGTGCAATCACACTCCCCGGCGCTTCGAGTTCGTCCGCGACGTTTTGCAGCTGTATTTTTTGTAGGCGCAATCCCTGCACTACCTCTGCTTTTTGCGCGGTGTTCTTCATGCCACCGCCGCACCCGGCGGCAAGCATACCCGCCGCGATCAGAACGATCCGCAATCCCTGTCGCATCGTATCTCCCGTTCTTTTCTTGAAATTCATGGCTGGCCTCCGCCTGTAATCAATGCCGACTCCGGCGTCAGGACACCAGCTGCTCGCTCCAACTGTGCTCTTGCGACTTGCCAGTCCTGCAGCGCTGCAAGATATCCGGTTGTGGCATCCAGTTGCGCTGTCTGCGCACGCAACAGTTCCGTCACGGTGGTGAGGCCTGCCTCATAACGATTCTGAATAATCCGCAGACTTTCTTTGGCCTGTTCCGCCGCATCGCGTGCCGACGCCGTCCTCTGCGCTGCGGCATTCCCGTCCAGATAGGCCCTGCGCACTTCCATCTGCACACCTGAACGGAACCACTCCACGGTGTGTTTGGCTTTGTTGGCGTTCGCAGTGGCTTCCGCGACACGCGCTTTCTGCGCGCCGCCTGCAAAGAGGTTGAAATCGAGTCTTGCGCCCGCCGTCCAGTTCGTCCCTGAAGGACCACCCAGCGCCATTGCGTCGCGTTCCGCGCTTCCGAACAGCGCGATCTTTGGCCCGAATTCCGCTTTGGCCGCTTTTGTTTCCTCACTCATGGCGGTTTCTTGCAATCGAGCTGCGCGAAGACCAGGCCTTTGCTCAAGGGCCACGTGAGTCCAATCCTCGATTGTTCTGGACGGCATCCCGGGTTCGACTAAGGTCGCTGCAGGTTCCACCGGGTCGTCGAGGGTTATGCCCATCTCCCTCGCCAGTTGCATCTCCGCAAGTGCCAGGTTGTTCTCCGCGCGGATTTGACGGTCTCTCATCTGCGAGACAAAAACCTTGGCGCTCAGCAGGTCCGAGTCCACCAGGAGTCCCGCCTTATACATGCTCTCCATGCGTTGCGCGCTCGATTCCGCCGTCTTCAGTGCTTCGCCCGCGGCTTTCACGTTTTCCTTCAAGACCAGTACGTCGTAGTAACTCCGGACGATCCCCAGGACCAAATCCTGCCGCGCCTGTTCCGTCTCGAAATCAGCAGCGGTCACCAGGCGTTTCGTGCCGCGCTGGTGAAACACGGTCTTCCCTGAATCGAACAGCATCCACTGGCCGTCGATGCGTGTCTGAAAGTTGTCCAGGGGAGTGGGTGTGTTCAGGCTATTCAGCGCAAAATCGGGAGTCGAAAACTGACGCTGCGTCAGTTTGGTCCCGAACACATACACTGGGTTATTCCCACGTGTGAAGTCCTGGTGAAAGTCGAATCGCGGAAACCATGCGGACTGCACTTGCTTCAACCGCGCCCGCGTCGCCTCGGCCTCGTCGGTGCTCGTTTGGAATGCCGGATTCTGTTGCAGAGCCAAATGCACCGCCTGCCCCAACGTGAGCGGTTGAGCCGCAGCCTTTTCTTGCGCATGTGCCGGTGACGCCAGCGCAAGAAACAGAATCACTACACTGACTTGCTTTCGCGCCGGAATTGCACTCCTTCCTTGATTCATCGCATGCCTCAAGCGGAGACCCGCTCCGGATTGGACGCGAACTGGAGCCAACTCGACGGTTCTTCGTGAATCTCGTATACCGTTTCGAGCGTCGCCTTTTCTTTCAGCATTGCGCCTACCGAGCAATACTTTTCTTCCGATAGCTGAATGGCCTGCTCGATTGCCGTCTTGTCGAGGCCAAATCCCGTCAGCACGTGCCGCAGGCGGATCGCCGTGAACACTTGCGGTGGCCGCTCCGCTTGATCCGCTTCCACGTGCACTTCATAGGCGGTCACCTTCTGGTGGTGCTTCTGTCGCAGCATGGTGATGACGTCGAAGGCTGTGCAACCCGCCAGCGCGACGGCGACAAGTTCAATTGGCTTTGCGCCCGTCGCTCCGGCGGCATCATCTAGAATGATGTGGTGGCCGCTGCCGGTTTCCGCGATGAACTGCCGTTGCGATTTCAATGCCTGCGTCAGACTTACTTTTGCCGTGATCATCTGCAACTCCTCTTGGTGCTTCTGCACCAGAACAAATGCAATTCACGGGAATTTGTTACAACAAAATCGCTGGCGGCTTTTGGAAGGTTCAAAGCATGGCCAATCTCTTCTAAGCCTCAGTCTATCTATCAGTTGTGATCCGTCACCGTGAAAACCAGGCGGGTGTGCTATGGTGAAAGTCCATGCGAAAAGAGATCGAGCAAGCGGTGGCGCTCCTAGAAAAACATGACCCACAGGCGCTCGAACAAGCTCTGGAATTGCTGCAAGGCACGGTTTTTTCCTTCAGCATGAAGGTTTGCGGACAGCGCGAAGACGCCGAGGACACTATGCAGGAAGTCCTCGTGAAAGCGCTTCCGTACCTCCCGAAATTTGAAAACCCACGCGCGCTGCTTGTCTGGCTCTACAAAGTCGCCAAGAATCGCTGCTTGATGAGCCGTCGCAATAGCAAATTTGCGCCCAAGCAGGATATGTCCTTAGACGAGTTCATGCCGGATCGTCAAGGCCTTGCGCGGCTCGCCAAGGAAGGTCCGGTTAACCCAGAGTCTCTGGCCATCCGCAGCCAGCAGGCCAGACGCTTGCGCGAAGTGATTCAGGAACTGCCGCCGCAGTACCGCATCATCCTCGTATTGAGGGATATGGAAGGGCTGACCGACGAAGAGGTGGGAGACATCACGGGCCTTCGCGCGGGAAATGTGCGTGTGCGGCTCCATCGTGCGCGGTTGTTTGTCCGCCAAAAATTGGCACGCCAGAATCGCAGCGGTGTTGTTCTGGGGAAAACCGGCAGCTCGTCTCACCCGGCCCCGGCAACTACGGAAAAGCGTCCTGCTTCTTGCAAGGCCCTGTTCGCTGAACTTTCCAACTACCTCGACGAACAGCTCGATGATTCTCTCTGCGAAAAAATGGAGCAGCACCTAGAAGGTTGCGAACCCTGCGTTGCCTTTCTTGCCAGCCTCGAATCCACGATCGCGCAGCTTCGCAACGCGCCTTCCGCGTCGCTCAGCAAATCTTCAGCCGCAAAAATCCGCCGCGAGCTTCTGCGGCAATACCCGTATCCTCTTCCCGCCAATGACGGAAACTAAGAACAGCACTTCCAAAACTCTGCTCAGGGTTTTCTTCCTCCTTATCTTTATTGCATGTTTCAGCGGTTTTCTCTCTCCACCTGTTGCGCTCACTCTTGGCATTCTGTTCGGCCTGATTCTCTCTAATCCGTACCCGCTGCAAAGCCGTGCGGCGTCTGGCTGGCTCCTTCAGGGTTCGGTCGTGGCGCTTGGTTTCGGTATGAATCTGCACGAAGTCATCAGGGCGGGCCGCAGCGGGTTCATCTATACTGCCTTGGGAATCACTTTCGCCCTCGTTGTTGGACTTTCCCTCGGCAAACTTCTGAGGATTCGGGGAAACTCTTCTTATCTCATCACGGCGGGCACTGCTATCTGCGGCGGAAGCGCCATCGCCGCGATCGCACCAATTCTTCACGCGGACGAAGAAGAAATGGCTGTCTCCCTGGGAACAGTCTTTGTTCTCAACTCCGTCGCCTTACTCATTTTTCCGCCACTGGGCCACCTGCTCGGTCTCTCGCAAACGCAGTTTGGCTTGTGGGCGGCCCTTGCCATTCATGACACAAGCTCCGTCGTAGGAGCAGCTTCGCGTTACGGCGCACAATCTCTGATTATCGGAGCCACAGTAAAACTCGCTCGAGCGCTTTGGATCGTTCCCCTCGCACTGGCAACTGCTGCCATCAAACGCAGCAAGTCGAAGATGCACTTTCCCTGGTTCATTCTTTTCTTTTGTCTCGCCGCGGTTGTAAGCACTTATCTTCCGACGTTTACTCCATTTTCCAAATCTCTCTTTCAATTCGGGCGGCTAGGGCTAACCGCCACACTCTTCTTAATTGGCAGCGGAATCTCCCGCGCAACTCTCCGCCATGTTGGCTGGCGGCCTCTTGCTCAGGGAATTCTTCTTTGGATCGTGGTCGGTCTCAGTTCGCTCTACTTCATTCGCACTGGTTGGGTCGCACTCTAGGCGCACAAGATGCCAGTCTTGCAACAAAGAATTGCTCAGCGAGTTGTTGCAAACTACTTGGATCACCAAGCAATTGGCCGTCAGTGGCCGGAAACGGGGATGTGGGAAAGGACTAGAGTGTGCACACCAAACATCATCTCAAAACAGGGTTGACTGCATCGGGTATGCCTCGAGGACGCCGGTGGAATTCGTCACGTAGTGCTCCGGGAGAAGACTGTCCTGCCGGCAGCGGATCGGCTATGCGACAAATGATCGGAAGCCAGATCGTAGGGACCGGCGCAAACCCAGCAGGCCAGCGGCACGGTTTCTTGCGCACTTTCTCATCGACAGTAGCCACGGATAAAACCTCCGAGATCTTTTGGAGCAACTTTGGAGCAATCTAAGAAGGGCCTGAAACTCGTAAGCGCAACCAAAGCAACGGCTTAGATTGAAGTTCCGCCTGCCTTACAAGCAGGAGGCCGAAGGTTCGAGTCCTTCACTGCCCACCACTTACTCAAGGAAAATCACCTAAGACTTCTAGCACGTGCGTGCGAATGAGCTGGTAGCTTCGAAATTTATCCGGCTTCGGACAGCTCGATGAGCGCCTGGAAGTTCTGCACAATTACAGCCTCGCGGCGTGTATTGACGATTCCGAGCCTTTCCCATTCCGAAAGCAGGCGGCTGACCGTGAAGAGAGTGGTGCCAGTTAATTGAGCCAACTCTTCACGGGAGAGACCGATTTCGAGAACGCCCTTGGTATGCGGGCGCATTTGGTTGGACAGACGGATCAATTGGCTACTCAGTCTGGGAGCAACTCTTTGCGTGGAGATTTCACGAAAACGCTCCTCCAATTGCTGCAGGCAAAGCCCCAAGAATCGCGTGGTATTGCGTCGCAGATTTGGATAGCGGTCGGATAGTGATTCGAAGGTGCTAGCGTCCCATACGAGTGCAGTTGTGGGTTGTTGCGTCGTGCGGGCTGTCAGCAAGTTATTGGTTCCAAGGTATGACTCCAAGGCCCCGACAAGTTCTCCTGGCCCGCTAAGCCGCAACATGACTTCGCAACCCGTTGGGCCTAGTTGCGTCGTTTTGATGCAGCCGCTGAGCACCAAAAGAACCTGGCGGCAAGGAACACCCTCAAGGAAGACAACCTCCCGCCGCAAAAATCTTTTCTCTCGGGCTGCGGCCAGAATTTCTCTGCAGTCAACTGGCGAGAGATTGGAAAAGATGGCAAGCTGCCGTAAGCACTCGTCGTGCTCGCCGGTCACTGCATCCCGGCCAGGCCGGGTCAGAACCCTACGGACACTCGCAACACGGTCACTTTGGGGCCGCAGAGAGGACTTCAAAGGCAGGGGGAGCTTGTTGAACATGGGCGGGCTCCTTGAGCGAGAACATAATGTCCGGGTGAGGGGGTCGGCTGCGCCCCCTTATTCCTCGACCGAAAAGTCAGAAATCAAACCGTCACCGGGATGGCAATTTTGTGGAACGTGGAATATCCTTCCTCGAAATCCTTAAGAATTGGGGCTCCCTCAAGGTATTTCTCCACCATCTTCTCGACCTTGGGGTACAGTTCGTGATTGTAAATATCCGCGTACACCTTCGTTTCCCACAGGGTTATGGCCACCAGTTCTCTGTTTCCCGATGTGACCAGTAGTAGCTCGTCCACGAACCCCTTCTGTTTGTTCAAGAGAGGCACGATCTCCTTCTCAAACATGACCGGAAATTCCTTCGCAAGGTTTGGCTTTAGCAGCAGGGTGATATGACATGCAAACATACAGCCCTTCCCTTTTCATTCACCGGAGGGCGATGCCGCTGAGTCACCTACTCTTAAATAGGAAGGTACACGATCTGGAGTTCATTCCGCCCTTGGCACATGTCTAGTCCTGTGGGCTCAGGATTGCTGTGCCAGGCGTCACCTGGCAACGTGCGCTGCAACGCCTCGCTTGGTCGGGCCAACCATATGAATGACCTTTTGAGTAGATCGATTCCAGGAAAGCTTCGGCACTATACATCGATTCAAGGCTTCCAAGGGATCGTGACAAGTAAGAATATACGGGCACCAATCTTCCCTTTCTTGATGATCGCAAGGAGTTTATACATGTAATGGACATCTCTAAAAAGAAAGTCGCCGCGACCGCTGGATTCGAAAGGAGAGGCTGGACAATGAAAATCCTATGGCAGGAGAAGCCGGAGAAGCAGGACTATCCGGCCGCGGAATCGTATCTGAGCCTGCTGTTCTCTCGGAGTGAAGTTCTGCGGCTTATTGGGAAATTGAAGGATGCCTATGTGATTTCCTTTAAGGCCAAAGATATTTTCCGAGCCTCGGGACTCTCGCTCATGGGAGTCAGCAACAGTCACGTGAAAGCGGACCGGGACAAGATCAATGCCGGGAAGGAACTATCGCCACTGCTATTGGTGCGCTACAAGGGCCGTGTGATTATCGCCGATGGCTACCACCGACTGTGCGCGGTGTACTCGTTCGACGAGGATGCAGAGATTCCCTGCAAGATCGTTTAATCCGCAGGCGGTGACCGCCGAAATTCCTTGCGTTTACGCCTGGCCCACCCGCCTTCGGCGTGCAGTTTGCGTTCGTGCCGTGCATGTGGTGCACGGCTTGATTCTCGTTGGTTCTTGCTTGACCCCATTAACAACTCGGATGTAACCCTCCTCGACGGTGTAACTCACCGAACAGCCTTCCGATGGACAGGAATAACCGTTGATCATCGCGTTCACCTTCATGCGTTGATTATGGGAGGGACAAAGAGGCAAGAGAGTGGGGCGATTTCTCTTTGTGGAAACCCGAGTCGAAATCCGCGCAGAAATCCGAGTGGAAATCCGACTGGGTATCCGAAGCTGAGTGGGTATCCGTATCCGAAGCCGGATTTTAGGTTCCCGGCCATTCGCAACCGCATCCGCAAATGTGCCGCCGAAGAACGCGCAGATGCTTAGTACGACGCACATGCCGCCTAGATCATATAGCCGCGGCGCACTTTCCGAATGGCCCATCAAGCGCAGCACAAAGCCGGCTACCGGGACAGCAAGACCAACCACTCCCAAGGGCAGTACGAACCTGAAGAGGTAGAGAGACCACTGTTTTCTGCTTACCAGCCCGAATGCCGAGATTGGCATCGGAACGAAAAAAACGATGAACGCGAGAACCAGCCGCAAAATAAAGGTGGGGTGGGCTGGAGAGAGCGGAAATTCCACGGAGAAAAACCTCTTGCTGGCTTAACACGATAGCCGCTTCTCTTCGAGTTTACAACAGGTTACAGCCTGAACAATGGCCTAATTGCACAGCAAAACAAGGGGGGAAACAGCTCAGGCGGTCAGAAAGCGGCTCAGCCAGCGCCGTAGTTATTGTCAAACGGGCAGTTGTGTGGCGCCGGGCGCTGCCGGCGCGTCCTTCTCTGCTACCACCACGCGGTCTTTGCCATCCATCTTCGCCTGGTACAGGGCTTCATCCGCTGCTCGCAGCAGCCCTTCGACGCTCTGGCCGTTATCGCTACGCCCAACTGAAACCGTGTTTGGACAACGGCAGCGAGCGGATGCGCTTGCCGGTCAAAGCGAAAATCGCATTGCATACCGCGGGCAAAATCGGCGGCAGCGCCGGTTCTCCCAACCCCGTTGGAGGATTGTCTGTTGTAAGGAAGTGGACTTCAATCTCTGGAGGCACCTCTGCCATGCGCAACGGCGGATACTCGTGAAAGTTGCTCTGCACAGCGCGGCCGCGCTCAAACGTGATCTCGTAACCCATCAAATGACTTAAACCCTCGATGACTGCCCCCTGCACTTCGTTGATGGCGCCGCTCGAATTGATGATCTGGCTGCCGACATCGCCGGCAACCCACACCTTCGGGATCTTTACTTTATCGCCGGAAATAATTTGAACCTCGACGACTTCGGCAAAATATCCGCGATGACTGAAATGGAAAGCAACGCCCATGGCCGCGCCCTTTGGTAAGGAACGAGAACCCCAGCCGGACTTTTCAGCGACAAGTTCGAGGACGCCGCGCATGCGACCCGCATTAAACTGAGGCGCTGCGGCGTTCGGAGCACCTGGCGCGCCCGCCGCCGTTTCGATTGGCGGAACCGCAAGCAATGCGAGCCTGAATTTCACCGGATCTTGCCCGGCCGCGTGAGCCAGTTCGTCTATAAAAGATTGCATCACAAATGCCAACCCATTGCTCCCGGGAGCGCGCAGTGCGCCTGTGGGAATGCCCAGGGGCATGAGCGTAGTCTCCAGCGCGAAGTTTGGCACGAAACGCGCCGGAAATTCGTCCGGCGAGATCCCAGCAGCGGGAGCAAAACGCTCCCCTTCCCCGAAGCTGACAAAATGATTCCGCCAAGCGGTAAGCGCGCCCGAGGCATCGACGGCGCCCTTGAAAAAATGGAATCCCGCCGGCCGGTAAAAGTCATGCTGCATGTCTTCTTCGCGGGTCCAGAGCAGCTTGACGGGCGCGCCATTGACGACTTTCGCGATCCAGGCGCCTTCGATTGTGTAATCGTTGGTCAGGCGCCGGCCAAAACCACCGCCCATGCGGGGAAGGTGCATCACAATGTCGCTTTCGGGAATACCGAGCGTCCTAGCGACTTGCGGTAAACCGCGCTGCGGCGTTTGACTCGGGACCCACAGTTCCAGTTTGCCGTCCTTGTACTGAGCGGTGCAGTTTTGCGGCTCGAGGGGCGCGTGGGCAAGGAACGGATAAAAATAAGACGCTTCGACGACCTTGGAGACTTTCTGCAGTGTTGTTTCCACGTCGCCATCAGTGCGCAGAGATCGCGCCGGCTTTTGTTTCGAGATTTTCTCCGCGTCACGAGCGAAGGATTCCGTGCTCTGCTGCGCCGTTGGCCCCTCGTCCCATTTCGCTTGCAGTTTCTCCCGAGCCGTATGAGCCTGCCACCAACTGTCGGCCACGACAGCTACGCCACTGAGCAAGCCGGTTAAATCGGTGCCGCCTTCGACCGCGAAAACATGGCGCACGCCGGGCATGGACTTGATTTCGTCGAGATTCGCGCTGGCCAGCTTGCCTGCGTACACGGGGCACTTTTCGAACACCGCGAAGAGCATGCCAGGCAGCTTGAAGTCAATCCCAAACAGGGGCTTGCCGGTGACAATGGAAATATTGTCCACACCAGAGACGGGCTTACCGATAATTTTGTAGTCTTTAGGATCTTTTAACTGAACTTTTGTGATGTCCGGCGGAGGTAATTGGGCTGCTTTGGCTGCAAGTTCACCGTAGCCTAGGGAACGATTCGTTTGTTTATGAAGCACCCGGCCCGACAGAGTCGAACATTCCGATTCCGGCACGCTCCAGGTTTGCGCCGCGGCGCTAATGAGCATTTGGCGTCCAGCAGCGCCAACTTGGCGCATGGGAATCCAATTGTTCGGCGTCGCCGTGCTCCCGCCAGCCACCTGCAGTCCATATTTTGCAAAATCAACATCACCCTGCTCGATTTTGACACTCTTCCAATCAACATCCAGCTCTTCGGCGATGAGCATGGGAAGCATGGTCTTGACGCCTTGTCCAACCTCCGGATTTTTTGCAACCAGGGTGACGACACCGTCCGACGCAAGGTGGATGAACGCATGGGGCGAAAGTGCAGGGGCCGGTGGGGCCTGCGAGCTCATGGCAAGCACGTCTGGCACAGCATCGAAATGGTAGGCAAGCACAAAGCCTCCTCCGGCAATTGCGCTAACCCGAAGGAAGGAGCGGCGACTAACAAGCATGGGTTCAGCAGTGGCCATGGCGCCTCGCTATTCTCGTTTTTGGCGGAACGATTTGCAGCCAGCGGTGCCGGGTGGTGAATGGGCTGGCGAATGCGCAGAACCGTTCCGCAACCGCAGAGATTCCTATTTCTGCGGTTACGACCTATTTGTGTCCAGAAAAAGATAGTGCGACAGAATCATGGAGTCAACGCGGAAATGCTGAAGGAGAAGTTTAAGGAGATGAAAGGACCTCGCCGTGGAATAAACCGCCGTCGGTGGCCTCACAAAAGTGGTCAGGGATCGTGCTGTAGATAGAACTTTGGAGGGGTCTATTCTAAACTAACGTGCTTTCAGAGCGGAGGCGAAATGACAGCAATTCCGAACGGGGCCGTCTTGACGCTATTGATTCCCTGTGTTGCAGTGAGCGGTAGCCGCTTGGTTGCCGCGCGAGTTGAGGCCAATGCGGCTCAGAAGAAAAGTGAAGGGTCTCGAATTGCGTTTTCCCACGATTTGCCGCCGTTGAAGGGTGACAAACTCAGCGTCACGCTTGTGGAGGTCATTTATGGGCCCGGTGAGTCCTCCACGCCTCACAGTCACCCTTGCCCCGTTATCGGTTACGTCCTTGAAGGAGCGCTTCGGACACAAGTGCAGGGCGAACCTGCAGCCATCTACAAAGCCGGCGAGAGCTTCTATGAAGCTCCCAACGGGGTTCATTTAGTATCCGCCAACGCCAGTGATAAAGAACGGGCAAGGTTGCTTGCTTATTTTGTTTGTGACCAGCACTCGGCGCTCAGCGTGGACGTCCCGGCAAGTGAGCCGACAAAGGAGAAATAACCGTGCTTGTGATATTCGGGATAACCACGGCGATTTCGTTCGTGATCAAGTCTCTGCTGGACTATCCCGCCTTTTCCGCTTCCGCAGGAGCCATGTCGCCGGCGCTGTACCAAAGCAGCAAATCCGGAACGAATTCATGAACACTTTCCCCCATTTTTCGCATCAGTACCTCTTATGAACGAGCTAGAACACAGGTCAAGTTGGATTCATTTGGCGGTATCCGCGGACTGGCCGCTCATCGCCATCCCCGGAATCATCTGGGGGGCCTCCTTTCTATTCATCGCCGAGGGACTAAAGGCCATGGGGCCCAGCGGCGTAGCCTTCGTCCGGCTGTTCATCGGATCTATTACCCTGGCATGGTTTCCCGCGGCGCGCAAACCAGTCGACTGGTTGGCATGGCCGCGCATTGTCCTGGTAGGTGTTTTGTGGTTTGCCTTTCCTCTGAGCTTGTTCCCATTCGCGGAGCAGAGAGTTTCTTCGGCGCTGACCGGTATGTTGAACGCATCGGTTCCACTGTTTACCGCCATCGTTGCCACAGTGATCGCCAGTCGACTTCCCGAACGCCGAGTGATTGCGGGTTTAGCCATCGGATTGGCGGGCGCTGGGCTGATTGCCTGGCCGACGATCCATGAGGGTCGTAGCAGCGTCGTTGGCGTTTTGCTGATCCTGGCCGCTGTTATCTCCTACGGATTCGCGTTGAATATTGCTCGTCCCTTGCAGCAGCAGTACGGAGCCCTTCCCCTGATTCTCCGCGCACAAAGTGTGGCCGTGTTATTGACCGCTCCGCTCGGCGTGCCGGACGTACTGGCTGCGCGCTGGACACTGGCGCCCTTCTTTTCCCTACTGATGCTGGGAGCATTCGGGACGGGAATCGCATTCGTGTTGCTGGGGACCGCCGCTGGAAGAGTGGGAGCCACGCGCGCGTCGTCGGCGGGGTTCTTGATTCCTCCAGTCGCGCTGCTGCTGGGAGTCCTGGTGAGGGGCGAGTACGTAGCAATGCTTTCAATTGTTGGCAGCGCGGTTTGCGTGGCAGGTGCGTGGCTCATGCGCGGCGCACAGATCAGCCCTCAACGTGACGCCAAGCTCGCCCCGTCATCGACGCTCGCTGCCCCCAGGTACGAATCATGAAAGCGGCCAAGCGCTGGCTCCATTTTGCTAATTCACGGCACCTGACAATTGGCCGCATCCCGATATTTGGGGCGCTCTTCACTGTAGTTAGTCAAGGTTGGTTCATGACATTTTGGGAGGAAACATGCGCCGCGCAATCTGGATAGCTATAGCTGGCGCCCTGGCGATCCTTATCGCATCGGGTCTGGCAGCACGCCCGGACGACCGAGACGAACTTCTCAAGGTGCGCGAAGAGGTTTGGCGCGCCTGGTTCGCCAATGATACGAAAAAACTCGAAGCGTTGGTCCCGCCGGACACCATTGTCATCAGCGCCGGGGAAGAGAAATGGAAAAACCAGGCAGACATTCTCCAATCCGCCGCCCAGTTTCAAGCAAAAGGTGGAAAGCTCCTCCGGCTGGAATTTCCGCGCACCGAAATTCAACGTTTCGGCGATGTTGCGATTACTTACAGTCAATATCTGTATGAAACCGAAGTGGATGGCAAGCGATCGGTCACATCCGGGCGCGTTACGGAGATATTTGTTCTGCGCAAGGCAAAGTGGACAAATCCTGGCTGGCATACCGATACGGAAAAATGAGAGGAACTTGCGGGGCCTTGACCAATCCCTAAGATCGCATGAAGCGAAGCTATGTCTTGCAGAGAAATCGGTGGATCTCGGAAGGAGTAACTCTTCGCGCTACCCAGCCGCTACTCGACCATCTGCAAATTCAGCGCGATACGCACTCCGTTCACCAGCACCTGGCCCTTATCGATGAGCTCCTGGTTTGTAATTTCGGAATTAGCGAATTTCTGCGCTAGATTTTTCGGAAGAAGGAACTCAATCGCCTCCGAACGCTCTTTGCCGCCCGAATTGGAAACCAACGCGTTGACCACCGAGAAATCGTAATAGTCCACCGGCAAGTCGCCAGGAACCAGGTCCAGCACATCTTTCATTTTTGGCGCCACGAAGAGGTCAAATGTAAGCGCCGCGCGTTTGTAGAGCGACATTTTCTCCGGATCGTATCGCGCGTTATTCTTCAACGTCATCTGCAGCACCATCTGCTTGCTGACGACCACGAAGGTTGGCGGGTCGTAGTCCACAAAACCAAACTTCGCGCGCCCCTCCTTCGAAAGCGCATCGAGTTGCGGTTGATACTGCGTCTGCAGCTTATCCGCGTCCGCCGGTATCGCTGCAGGCTTGGATTGCGACAAATCCACTTTCGGCGCGGCACGAATGCCGGATTCCGCGGCGTCTCCTGACCCTGCCGATGGCAAAAGATTCGGATTGCTTCGAATCAGCCGGCTCGCTGAAGTGGAAGCACCCGCCGTCGAACTCGCGTCAATCTTAGTGGATTTCGAGCGAGCCTGAGTATCAACGACCAGGGGATCACGATCCAGCAAGGACAATCCGTATTCCTGGCCACCCAGAAAAATCAACGAGCGATTCAGGATATCCTGTCGCGCGTTGTCATCCTTCTCCAGCACCATCTGAAACGCGTCCTTGCGGTCCAGCACCACCACAAGAAGCTCCTTCCCCTCGTAGTCATAGCTCTTCCCTGCATCGCGCACGTGAAAGGCCACCTCAAACCCGATGGCGTCGCACTCTGTGTCTGGCGGGATGTTCTGCGTGACAATTTGCAGCAGCGGAAGAATCACATCGCGAAACGTGCGCGCCGCCCGCTCGTTCCTCGTGAACTGCTTGGAGTCATACGCGGCGTTGTAATTTCCCGTAGCTTTCAGCGTCACGCGGTCTTTGAAGCGCACAAACTCCAACCCGCGCGTATCTGCCTCGATCTGCTGCGACGGATCCAGGCCCACGATCCGACTAAGATAAAAGGGAAACGGGAAATGCGCCCTGGCGATTTCCTGGTTGATGTTCTTCAGCTGCGCAAAGTATTGCTTTTCAAGGGATTTCAGTTGCGGGTTCAGGATTTCATTGGGACTGACCTGGGCGGTGGCACTCAACGCCGAACTAAAGACCAGAACCGTCAGGCACACATATTTGAGCGCACAACTCCGCGCGATTCGGCACATCGTTTCCATTCTCCGAGTTTAGCATTCACTACTTGGTTGTGTATTGAGACCCTGGCCGCCCCGGTCTTTGGTACGCCGGCTCCGCGATGGCGCGCGCAAAAGCGATGACAGCCTTGATTTCGTCGGCACTCAACGTCCTGCCGTAAGGCGGCATCATCGCGGATTTCCCCAGGGCGCTTCCCCCAAGAGTAATGATGTTCTGCATGTACTCGTCGCTTTCGCCGTTCAGTTTTTCTCCATCGTTCATCAGCGGCGGTACCGGAGTTACGTTGCTGCGATTTGACGGGCCGGCCGGACTGGCATCCGCGTGGCACCAGACGCAGTATTGGTAAAACACGCGCTTTCCCTGGGATTCGTGATAACCGAGCGTGATCAGCTTAACACTGTCGTTCCAATCCGGTTCTATGTCGTACGCGCCAAACGCCACATCCGGCTTCACTACCGCGGCACTCTGCTTGCATCCTGAAAGGGCCAGCACACAAAGCACGCTGCACACCAGAAGCACGGCCATCAACGTTTTGGCTTTCATCGGCCGGCCTCTTGCGCGACCGCGGGTACATTTCCCGCTCGCTTTTCTGACTGCGGTTTGCTCCCGGCTCGCAGTGTCATCAGATACGCCGTCAGCGCGCGTATCTCCTCCTCCGTGAAACTCCGCCGCGATTCGATCGTGTCCGGCTGTAGCGCTTGCGGATTGCGCAACCATGCTTCGATCCACGCCGCCGTCAGCCAGTTCCCTGCGTTGTTCAAGTTCGGCCCCACGTAACCGCCGGCTCCTCCAATCGTGTGGCACGATTGGCATTGGTATTTCACTTCATACAATTGCTTGCCCATTGACGCCATCGCGGGTGTGAATTGCCGCGCGTCGACGCTTTCGGGATCAACGTCTGGTTTCTGCACCGCCATTGCCAGGTAGTCCGCGGCAATCGCTGCCTCTTTGTCGGACATATTGAATTGCGGCATGCGCAAAATCAGCGCCGGGCGGATGGTCTGAGGATTCTTCAGAAAATCGGCGATCCATTTCTTCTGCGCCCGGCTGCCTTCATAGGAAAGGTCCGGCGCGAGGGTTCCACCATAGCCGTTGAAGCGGTGGCAGGCGTAGCATTTGTATCGTTCATAGACTTCCGCAAATGCGCCCACCGCCTGGAACGACGCGTCTTTCTTCGGTACCACCAAATGTTGCCGAGCGCTGGTCGGCGCTGGCCCAGTCTCGCTTAACAATGCTATCGTCACAGCGTCCAGGTCGGCCTGATTCCAGCTGTACTGCGGCATGCGCGCCGCCGGATTTACTGCCATCGGGTCTTGCAACTTCGCTTGAATGTACGACACCAGGTTGCGGTCGATTTTCGCTTTGCCAAACTCCAGCTCCGATGCGTTCTTCGCTCCCAACGCCGTCAAGTCGGGCCCAAAGTCTTTCTGTATCCCAGTTCCACTCAGCGCGTGGCAGCTTGCGCAGCCTTTCTCGGCAAATAGCCGCTTCCCGGTTTTCACTTCCTCGTCCGTAACCGCGCCAAGTTGCGGCATATTTGCCAGCAAATCGGAATCCGTCAACTTGTTCATCACGTACTGTGAAACTTTGTACAGGTCTTCATCGCTCCAGCCGTACCGCGGCATATTGGCATGGACCAAATATCCTTGCGGATTGCGCAGCCACGACACCAGCCACTCTTGGTTGACCTTGCTTCCCACCTTGGTCAACTCCGGCCCGATGTTGCCGCCAATCAGTTTCGTTTCCCCTCCGCGCGTCACCGCCAAGGGATGGCAGGTGGTGCACATCATTTGCCGGAACCGCACTTCTCCCTGCGCAATCAAATCCGGCTTTTTGCTCCAGGTCGCCACCACTGCCGAATTAATCTTGTTTGTCTCGATGGGCTTGGCTTTCTGCACGCTCAGGAACGCAGAAAGCGCCTTGATCTCCTCTTCCTTCAGCCGGAATTTCGGCATGCGCGATTCGTCGCCGCTTTCGTACCCGTTCACTATCGTGTTGCCGTCTTTATCGAGAACCGTGCGCGGCTCCTTCAGCCACTTGTAAATCCATTCGCGCGTGACTTTATAACCGACGGTCGACAGCTCCGGGCCCAGCATGGGCCGTTCCACATTGTTCAGCTTGTGGCAACCCTGGCAGTTCAAGCGCGCCAGCAGTTCCCTGCCCCGCGCAAGCTGTGGTGTCTCCTTGAGATCGACTTGGTGGCAACTGCCGCAGGAAGCCTGCAAAAAATGTGCCGGTAAAATTGGTTGTTCCCACGCCAGTGTGGTCTCGTGCGCTTCTGCCACTTCGGTTGCGGGTCCCTGGCCGCGGTGACATATCGTGCAGCCCCAATCGCGCACATTGTGTGGAATCGGCGGATGCGCGCGAAACGGCTGCGGCACCAAGGAATCCACCAGGCTTGCCTGGGCAATGCCCTGATGACAGGTCGTGCAGCGATCGGTCACATTCATCCCCGGCAACCACACCTGATCAATGTTCGGACTGTAATCGGCCAGCAGTTTCTTCGTGTCCGGCCGGCCCTGCGCAAACTTCACAAACGAGCGTTTGTAGTGCTTCCATTCGGCACGGAAGTCTTTCACCGGTGAAATTGCCAGCACCAACACGCATGCCACTGTGGATACCGCAAAGGTGAGCCGCAATCTCCCCGACAACTTACCCATTTCTTCAGCCGGCATGGGTCCCCCAGGGCCACACCCAGGACCAGCCTGGGCCGCGGAAAAATGTTCCGACCACAGTGAGGCACACCGCCGTGGCGATGAACCACGTCATCACCCACCAGGAGAGCGGCTTCGTGCGCAGCGCTCCCATCCATCCACTCGCCGCTTTGGATTGATAAGACGCCACCAACAGCGCGGCGACCAACACTGTTGGCACAATGATCGTCCAAGCATCGAACACCACCAGGACAATCAACAGTACAATCACCACGCCAAGCACAATTCCCAACCGCTTCGAGGCTTGCTGGCCCCACAACGGTTTCCCTTCCACGTTCACATTGAAGTAAGGAATCACGATCAGCGCCAGCAACACCAGCGTCGGAATCAGAATCCCCGCCACGAACGGTGGAAAGAAATGCAACAATTCCTGCAAGCCCAGGAAATACCACGGTGCCTTCGCCGGATTTGGCGTCAGCAGCGGGTTGGCCAGTTGTTCCAGAGGCGCGTCCCAGAACAGCGCAATCAGCACCATCCCGATAATCAACACCTCAAGAACGATGGCCTCGCGAACCAACACGTGCGGAAAGGTCATCACTTTCGGTCCGCGCTCATCAATTACTTTTGCGGACGTATTCCGGGTGATGAAAACGATTCGGCGCGGCTCTTTCTTCGCGTCCGAACTGAATCCCGATTCGATTTTAGTTTTTTCCGTCATCGTCTTTTGACCGTACCGTCAGCCCGCCGTCCTTCTGCACACGCCAGAAATGCATGCCGATGAACAGGAACGCGAGTAACGGGAGAATGACCACGTGCAGCACGTAAAACCGCAGCAGCGCGTTTTCGCCAACAATGTTTCCTCCGAGCGCCACGAAGCGAACCTTGTTCCCAATGATGGGCATCGCGGAGATGATGTTCGTTCCCACTGTCACCGCCCAAAACGCCAATTGGTCCCAAGGCAGTAGGTAACCCGTGTAACTAAGGAATAGCGTGAGCAGCAGCAGAATGACTCCAATAACCCAGTTGAATTCGTGGGGCGGCTTGTACCCGCCGCGATAGAACACATGGAACATGTGCCAGAACACAAGCAGGACCATCAGGTGCGCGCCGATGCGATGCATGTTTCGAAGAAATACTCCATTCGACACGACGAATCGCAAGTCTTTCATGTCGTGATACGCCTTTGGCGCGGCCGGGTGGTAATAGAACATCAGCAACACGCCGGTCACCACGAGGAGCAGGAACAGCAGAAACGATAGCGAGCCAAGGTAATAAGCGGCGCGCACGCGCAGGGACTTCTCGCGTACTTTTACCGGCAGCCAGTGCAGGAACAGGTTGCCGAACACCGCCAAGCTTCGCGTGCGGTTGGTAATCGCAGGTCCGCGCCGGAAGATCGACTTCCACACGCGCGTGGCGCGTAAAGTGTCGAGGGCTGTCTGGAGAGTGGTGGCCATGGTTCTCCTCAGGCCTGCAAAACCTGATCGGGTTTTATGCTTTGCAGTTTATCCACCAGCAATTCCCCGTCAGCCGTAAGACTGATGGAATAATGCGGCAACGGACGCGGCGCCGGCCCTTCCATCTTCTTCCCATCGGGCTGGAATTTGCTCCCGTGACATGGGCAAGCGATCATGTTCGCTTCCGGCTTCCATTGCGTGACGCAGCCAAGATGCGTGCACACGGCCGATACCGCATAAAATCCCGCCGCCGTCCGCACGATGTACACCTGCTGCTCCTGAAGTATCGTGACCGAATTCACCGGGTACAGATCCGGACTCCCCGCCCGAAATGTGGTCGAAGGCTCAAACAGCACATTGGGTGAAAAATACTGATACGTCAGCGCCGCGCCGCCCAGTCCCGCAATTCCCAGCGCTCCCATCGTGATTTCGTTCAGAAAATCTCTGCGCGACACTGCAGGTTTTTCGCTGAACTGTCCTGCCGCCGGCATCTGCGTGCTATCGCTCATGGGTTTAGAACGATCTCCTCGTGAGTTGTCATGCTTGCGTCTCCGTCAAATACTTCAAATGCTTCCATCGAAATGGTGTTCACCGGGCAGCGCTCCGCGCACAACCCGCAGCGGATGCACACGGTTTCGTCCTTAACCATCACCGAGCCTTCCGCCCGGTTCAGTTCCTCCGGTGAAACATGCTGCAAGTCCATGGTGCGAAGTTCCCGTTCCCTGCTGAGCCGCTCCTTCTCTTCCTCGGTAAACGCAAAATCCTTCAACGGCACGAGGGCCAAGCAATTCTCTGGACACACATCCACGCAACCTCCGCAGAGGATGCACTCCGTCCCATTCGCTTCGTTGCCTTCGAATATCGTATTGATCCAGCACTGTAGGCAGCGGCTGGCTTCCCTTCGTGCTTGCTCTTCGGTGTAGCCGGTTTCCACTTCCGCCACGCCGGTGCGCCGCTCGATCGGTAGCGCCGGCACGGTCAGGCGCGAATATTCGTCGTAATGCTCTGCCATCTCATGATGGTCGAGCACGGTGATCTGCACGTACCTTTCTTTCGGCTTCCAGTCCGGCCCGCGAAGGTACTTGTCGATCTCTGACGCCGCCTTCTTACCGTCGGCAACCGCGTTGATGATGAGGCGTGGTCCGAAAGCAATGTCCCCCGCCGCGAAAATTCCGGGCGCCGTGGTCATCAACGTATCCGGATTGATTTTCAGTGTCCCTTGGCGCGTGGTTTCCACACCGTCCGCGGGTTTCAGGAAGGACAGATCGGAAGCCTGGCCAATCGCCAGAATCACCGTTTCGCACGGAATCACAAACTCCGTGCCGAGTTCGAATTTCGGATTGAAGCGCTTGTTCTCGTCGAACACGGAAATGCACTTTGTCACTTCCAAGCCCGTCAGCTTGTCGTTTTTCCCCACGAACTGTTTCGGCCCCAGCGAAGGACGCAGTTTGATTCCTTCCAGTACCCCTTCTTCAATCTCCTCCTCGGACGCCGGCATTTCCACGCGCGATTCCAGGCACACGAGCTGTACTTCCCGCGCACCCATGCGCAACGCCGCCCGCGAAACGTCCATGAACTCCTTCATGGCCACGTCCATTTCACTGGAGGTCAGCTCATTCGGAAGCACAACGCTCGCCATGTCGGTCATCAGCTTCTGCTGCTGTTCCCGCATGGCCGAGCGCGCCACGTCGATGGCTACGTTGCCTCCGCCAATCACGACTACTCGCTTGCCAACTTCGAATCGGTAGCCCAGATTGACGTTCAGCAGAAAATCGATACCCTTCACCACTCCATCCAATTCATGACCGGGCAAATTCAAGTCTCGACTGCGATGCAATCCGAACGCCATCAGCACCGCTTTGTATCCTTGCGCCCGCAAGTCCTCGAGCGTGAAATCCTGTCCCAGCCGCATGTTCAATTTCAACTGGGGTCCCAGGTCGAGAATTTCCCGAATCTGCGCCTGCAAGACGTCGCGCGGCAATCGGTACTCGGGGATTCCCAAGTGCATCATCCCGCCCGGTACCGCCGCCGCTTCAAAGATGGTCACGGAGTAACCCAACAGCGCGAGATCGTGTGCCGCGGACATGCCTGCGGGACCTGAGCCGATGACCGCCACCTTCTCGGAATACTTCACTTCGGGCTTTCCACCGAACACGTCGATCGGGTTTTTTGACTCCGGCCCGTGCCGCTCGGTAACAAACCGTTTCAGCGCGCGGATCGAGATGGGCGTGTCGAATTGACCCCGACGGCATGCAGGCTCACAGGGATGCCCGCACACCCGGCCGCAAATCGACGCAAACGGGTTGGGGGTCCGGGCATAGCGGTAGGCTTCTTCGTACCTTCCTTCGGCAATCAGCGAGACGTACCGCCCGGCCTGGGTGTGCACCGGGCACGCCTGCATGCAAGGAAAGTTCGACTCCAGCCATTCCAAATCGACGAGCTTGGTTCTAGTCGTCACCTGGTTCGCTCCGGACCCCCGTTCGCGTTCTGATTACTTCTTAACTGTCAGGTCGGCGGTCACCGTTCCCGCAGCGACTTCTACCGCTTGCGTGGTGACTTTTCCGTCTTCGCTCCAGGTCTTCAACGTGTACTTGCCCGGAGGAACGTTCTTGATTTCATAGTTTCCGTTCTTGTCCGTCAACGCGAAGTACGGTGTCGGCGAGACAAAGACGTACCCATTCATTTCTGGGTGCACGTTGCAGAGCAATCCCGCCACTCCAACATCAGTAAATTGGAAGCTCTTCTTTTCACCCTTCGGCCAGGTGCCCATGTTGTGCGATAGCTTCTTGTTGCCGCTGATGCTGGGCCAATACACGTTGTGCCCCACCGGATCGCTGTTCAGGAATTCCACTATCGTTCCCACTTGCACGACGATCACGTGTGGCACAAACGTCATTTTCACCTGATCCACCACCGGCTTAGCTGTAGGCGCGTCGAACTTCTTGTCCGGAATCGCGTCGATATACACAGCGATGTTTTCAGCCGACTTGATCCCCTGCACGCTGACCTTCCCCTTGATGTCCCCCGCCAGGCTCGCGCCCGCAAGGAGTAGCACTGCAACGCATACCGCGACTGCTTTAACCGCAACTAGACGTAGCTTCATTGTTCTCCTCTCGTTTCCCTGGATTGATGCCTAAGAAGTTTCTTGGCCCGTGCCCAATGGTCAGAACACGTAGTCTATACCCGTCATGAACGTGTTTGGGCGGTAGAAAACCGTGTTGCCGTTGACGTCGGTAATGGGCAGTTCCCATTGGCGTGAATATTCGCCAACTATCTTGATGTTGGCGCGCACAAGTATCTGGAAACCCGGGCTAAAACGGTTCCGCGTTCTGTCTTTGGAAACCCCGTTGAAGAAATCAGTGGGCGAATTCACAAAGTCATAGCGCATGGTTCCGATCAACCAGGGATACAACCAGTAATTTCCACCCACAAACCCGCCGGTGTAAGTGATGGCCGGCGCCTTCAGCAGTGTCTGCACCCCACTCTCTGAGTCGGTCAACACCGTATGATTATCATCGTGGCCCACCATTCCCAGCCCGAACAGTTCCAGGTGCCGGTACTTGAAACGCAGGTCCGCCCCGGCACGGTAAAACGACTCGTTGAAGCTACCCAATCCTGGATAGGTGGGGGGCGTGCTCCCGATATTCTGGACGTTGTCGCCGTGATAGAAGAACCCGCCAACCCGGATTGAGGTGTGGTCGCGGGGGCCGGTTGGCCCTGCCGCTTGTATAGCGTGGCGACTTTCCAAGTCGCGCTCCAGGTTGAGCTTATAGGAAGCCCGGAGATACACATCCTTTGTGTTCCGGATCGCGGGCCCATCGTTATTGCCGTTGGCGATCGCCAATGACCATGTGAAATTCCCGTTGTCCGGATAGCCCCCAAATTCAATTGCTCGCTGCGGCGCACCCAGCGTGAACGGATTGTTCGTGGTACCCGCCCCGCCGGCCATGTTCACCTGGTCATACACATCATAGTCGGAGAGGTAGATGGTCCGGGCTTGAGAGAAGGGCAGGTCCAGTTCGAATTGCCCGAACCTCACATTCAGCGAATTCTTCGGCAGGTGGAAGATGCGGCCCAAATCGTTGTACTTCAGATAGCCGTCACCCAATCCTCCATTGGCACCCGATCCTCCCGTGGAAATGTCATCGTCGATCCAGAATGAGAGATTGGGCCCAAAGCTCCCCGCGCTGATAATCGTGAAGGTGTTGGGTTGAAATAGATCGACGCGTGGCAAGTAGGAAGAAGTCTGATTGACGCCACTGGGCTGACCGGCGTTCCACGCCAGTGCACCCGAATAGCGGAAGGAAATCGGCACGGTCCCGGGGATTTCTCCTGGGTACACCGCTTCCGGAAATGCTTCCTTCTGGGCCTTCGATCCCAGCATCACAGGGTCTTGCTTCACAAACGTATCGTCATCCTTCGGGAACTTGAAGCCATTTTTCTTGAAGGCTTCGCCGAAGTCGTTCAATTCGGGGTAATTGTTGTGACAGGTGGTGCAGGAGGTTCCGTACTTCCGAGAAAACGCAGGTATGGCTTTGCCCGATGGCACCACAACGAGAAGCATCAGCCCCACCAGCGATCCAAACAACACAACAGCGACAATCTTAACGAGAAGTTCTTTGTTAATATTCACTTATCCCCCAGCTTTGGCCCATGAACGGGCACACATTGGTGACGGGTGATGCGCGAACCGGTTCAAAAACGGAGCCATTCTCGGCTGTACGTTACTTTGCTGCGGTGACCAGAGTCACTGCCTGATGTGACCTGCGTCACACTCGCGCCAGGATTGGCCTCTATGATCCGGCACAATCGTGGCCACTCTCTCTACTGCATCTCGATGCGCATCACAGTAGAAGTCGCTTGAACTTGGTTCGAGGTAGGCTTACAGTGCCGAACGCGAGTGTCCGTTGAAAAAACGTTTGCAAAGAAGAACAGATGCCCAAGATCGGCGCGATTCAATGAAGCGGCAAGCCAAGCTTCAGTTAGCCAAGAAGAACAAGCGGCCCGTAAAATCACTACTCAAGGCTCTTCGGATCCTCGATAAGCTTGGTGATTGTCCTTGCGGATCGGGAATTACAGAGATGAGCGATGCGCTCAAATCGCCCAAGAGCACGGTCCACCGGCTTATCGTAACGCTGGAGGAAGCGGGGTACGTTATTTTTGACCCGCTGACGTCGAAATACAGCCTGGGGAATCGGGTTGCCAGACTAGGCGAACAGCTAAACCAACAATCGCCCCTACTAACGTTTGGGGTGCCGTTGTTAGAACAACTTACAAAAGAGTGCCATGAGGCTAGCCACCTGGCTATCATGCAGGGAACCGAAGTTGTTTATGTCTCTCACGAAGAAAGCAAGGAACCCGTTCGAATCAGCTTCGGGAGAGGGCACCGAGCCCCGGTGCATTGCACGGCGCTCGGCAAAGCGCTTTTGGCCGGCCTCTCTGAGAGCGAAATCTTTATACTTTACAAGAACAGCAGGAAACTTGAGCGGCTCACTCCGAACACCGTGACATCCATGCGAACTCTAATGGCAGAGATTGCGATTGTGCGCAAAGAAGGCATCGCCTACGACAGTGAAGAATATATGACGGGATTGCGCTGCATGGCCGCGCCGATTCGGGACTTCACATCCAGAATTGTCGCCGCGATGAGTCTCTCGATGTTCAAGCACAAAATGACCGAAGAGAAGAAAGCCTTTTTCAGGGACGCTCTGAGAAGAGTCAGCATGGAGTTTTCGGAGAAGTTGGGGTTTCTGCCTGCCGCGAGGAAACCTGGTTTCTGAAGCTCTCCTTCAGTTGCTGCCGCCAAAGCCTCCTAGTTCCCTCGTGCCAACTCCCTTACGATCCGCAACTCCGCCGTCGAATCTTCCAGGGCGGTGAAGCGCTTTTCGCCGGGCGTGTCAGGCGTGCTGGCGTGTGTTCCACAATGCGGAACAGCGTTCCAAAAATACTCCTTGACACCCTTTATTCCAAGGTGTTACCAAGTTTCGCCAAGCAACGAGCAAAGATGCTTGCTTGCGTTGCAGTCGTGCTGGGGTCCGGGGTTATCGAAATTCTGAATCGATTATCGCTGCTATTTGGCGCCACCAGTGTCTCGAAATGGTGGTATTGATGCAGCCAGCGAGACACGGAATTGCGCTTGGGCACAGCGAATGGGCCCTACAGTGTTGCGAAGGGGACTTTTGAAAAACGCATTCTTCAATGAGCGTGAATTTGAACTGGGCGGACATTTTTATTTCAGACAGGAGGAAGTATTCATGAGGCGAAATTGTCGATTCCTATGTATGCCGAGCTTGCTCCTTGCGTTCGCTCTTTGGGCCTTCGGTCCTTCGCACGTTCATGCACAGACAGTCAGCACGGGCGCGATTGCCGGCGCAGTAACTGATCCGTCGGCTGCGGCAATTCCGTCCGTAAGCATTACGGCTACAGAGAAGGCTACGGCGTCCAAGCGAGTGGTTCAGACGGATTCGAGCGGTGTTTACCGTTTCAACCTGCTTCCTCCTGGGGAGTACGAACTGCGATTCGAGGCCGCGGGGTTCAAAACTGTGGTGCCGCCAACGCTTAGCGTAACTGTGACGGAAACCCGCACGCTCAACGTGCAGATGATTCTGGGTGAGGCGAAGGAGACCGTGGAGGTTTCGGCAACGGCCCAGGTCGTGCAATCGGAAAACGCCACATTGGGTACCGTAGCTGATAGCCGCACCATAACGGAGATTCCTCTTTCGACGCGCAACTATACGCAAATTCTTACGATGTCCACGGGCGTCGTCGCGGACGTAAGTAACGCGGCGAATCTAGGGAATGGAACGCAGGATTTTTACGTCAACGGAGCCAGCAATACCAGCAACAACTTCCAGATGGACGGCTCCGATGTGAACAATTTCGGCAGCGGCCGCGCCGGGAGCTTCCTGCAACAGGGCGGCATCCCCATTCCCAATCCAGACGCAATTCAAGAGTTTAAGATTCAAACCAGCCTGTACGATGCGGGGTACGGCCGCGGGGCCGGCGCGAATGTCGAGGTGGTGACAAAAACGGGCACCAATCAACTTCACGGCGCGGTGTTCGAATTCCTGCGCAACGACAAGCTCGACGCCAATGATTTCTTCTTGAATCAACAACACCAGCCGCGCGCTGTGATGAAGCAGAATCAGTTTGGCGGAAGCCTGGGCGGCCCGGTAATCAAGGACAAATTCTTCTTGTTTGGCTCCTATCAGGGCACTCGCCAGGTCAATGGCCTGAGCGCGGGTTCCCTTTCACAGAATTCCCTTCCTCCGCTGACGAATGATCGTTCGGCGGCAACGTTGGGAGCGGAGTTCTGCGGGCAGAAAGGGGCGGAGGGCGGAGTCGCGGTGGCCTGCGACGGTTCGAACATCAATCCCGTGGCGTCAAAGCTGCTAAACATGAAGATTCCCAACGGCACCTATCTCATCCCTACTCCGCAAACGATCACCAATGGCCAGGGATTTTCGGCGTATAGCATTCCAGGTCATTTCACCGAAGACCAATTCCTGATTAATGCCGACTACGTGATCTCGCCGAAAAACCGCCTCACCGAGCGCTACTTCTTTGCCAAGGCGCCGCAGAGCATCCCGTTCAGCCAGTGTTTTTTCAACACTCCGTGCACGCCGGGGTCGGGCCAGGACGCGCAATTCCAGAACCACGTGGCTTCCCTCAAGCTGGCATCGCTGCTGTCGAACAGCCTGGTCAACGAGGTCCAGGTGAGCTACTCCAGGAACCGCGGGCTTCTCAACAGCGAGAGCAAAATCACGGATCAAAGTCTCGGCATAACGCCGGGCGACCCGACCTTCCCAAAGATGCCGACGATAGCCGTCAACGGGCTCTTCAGCATCGGAGGAAATTTTAACGACGATTCCGATTCCACCGTAAACCAGTATCAATACTCGGACCAACTCGCTTGGACTCGCGGCCGCCATACGGTTCGGGGAGGGTTCGAGTTCGAGCGCGCGCAGTTCGACTTTAACGATCCTGGTCCGCGCCGTGGAATCCTCGACATCCTGAGCTTTCCCGATTTTCTGCTAGGGTTGAGCGCGGCGCAGAATGGAACGCAATTCAGCAACATTTTTCTGAGCGAGGGCATTGCCGGCTCGCTGTCCAAAGCGTATCGCGCCAACAACTACGCGAGTTTCGTGCAGGACGATTTCAAGGTGAACTCGCGTCTGACCATCAACCTCGGCCTTCGGTGGGAGATCAACGGTGGCGTCAGCGAAGATCAAGGGCGTTTTAGTAGCGTGTTTCCGAGCCTGGCCAAGGCGAGCAACCCCCAGGTTTCCGCTGGCGGCACGCTCGAGGGATGGGTAGTGCCTTCAAATTTCCCGTTGCCCATTCCGACTGGCGTAACCAAACTCTCCGGGAAGACACTGGCTCGCAATGGCGCGCCTTTGCATAACTTGGGGCCCCGCCTGGGTTTTGCTTGGCGCCCGCTGCCAAGTTCGAGTCGCCTGGTGCTGCGCGGCGGATATGGCGTGTTCTACACCCGCACGAACGGCAACTCCGTTCTGCAAACGGTGACGTCTCCGCCCTTCGTGAGCTTCGGCGTGGGAGCCGGCGGCGGCAATTCTCTGGCGACGTTTGAGGCGCCGTTCAATCCCCCGCCGGCGCCCGCAATTTTCCCGACCCGAACGCTTACTTCGGGACTCTCGGCCGACTACGTAGCCGAAAATTACGATTCGCCGATGGTGCAGCAGTACAATCTTGAGACGCAATACGAATTCCTGCCCAGAACTGTGTTGGAAGTGGGATACGTGGGCTCGCGTGGCACACGCCTGGCCTCCTCGCGCTTAACTAACACCGCGCTCTTGGCCAGCCCAACAGATCCTGTCAACGGAATCACCACCAACACCGTGGCCAACGCGGGGCTTCGCGTGCCGATCCTGGGATTCGCCCCCAACGGGCTCACCAGCATCGAAAGCTACGGGTTCTCCATGTACAACGGCTTGCAGGTGACGGTGCGAAGGCAATTGAGCCACGGCATCCAGTTCCAAGGCGCCTACACGTGGGGTAAGAATCTGACCGACGTCGAAGGCGTCGGGTTTCAGTCCGTCTTTCTCGGCGGCGATGGCAATAGCAACGATCCCAGCGACCGCCATCAGCGCTGGGGTCCCGCGGATTTCGATCGCCAGCAGCGATTCGTCTTGACGTATCTGTGGGAAATTCCGCGTCCCCGCGGCGAGAATCTCGTCAACCGGAGATTGCTTGGCGGCTGGACCCTCTCGGGTGTTTCCATCTTTCAAAGCGGCTTGCCGGTCACGGTTACGGACCCTTCGGGCGGAACGATCTACGGAAGCGGGAGCACTTCACGCGCAGAATTGTGCCCCGGGTTCACGCAAGGGCAGGTGGCTACCAGCGGCGGAGTGGAAGCACGACTGAACAACTACTTCAACAAAACCGCATTTTGCGCGCCGCCGACCATCGGCGATGGCACCGGGTACGGTGACACCGGACGCGCCGCCTTCCGTGGGCCACATCAGGCTAACTTCGATATGGGTCTAATCAAAACGACCAAAGTCGGAGGCTTAAGCGAAGCGGCAACTCTGGAATTTCGCGCCGACTTTTACAATGCTTTCAACCATCCACAATTTGCAAATCCTGGGTTCATCTTGGGAACCCCGAGCTTTGGGCAAATCCAGGCAACTTCTGTGGCGCCGCGGTTGATCCAGTTCGGCTTGAAGTATAGTTTCTAGGATCAGCTTGAATTGCCATTGGCCTTTGTCCTGGCCACCCGCCAGATAGAGGAGGATGCAAGAGACTGCGAAGGGCCTCATCTCTTGCCTGCAGTTTATTTGCTAAGTGTCCGGCACGGAAGAGGCATACCTATGAACAAGTCGCACAAGTTGCTGAGAGCAAGCCTGCCGTCGAGTTTGTTTTTGTTGCTGTGTTGTCCGATCGTCGCTCAGCAGCCCGGCGGCCCGGCCAACCATTCACTTGAAGCCACTCCCAAAACGATCGCGTTCGGTTACTACTCGGCTGACGCGACCCCAGTTCTCCATATCAAATCCGGCGACACTGTGGAAGTCCATACGCTGATCACTTCAGACCCTGAAAAACTGGAGCGTGCGGGAGTTCCACCGGAACAGGTCGAGCAATCGCTCCGGGACATTTTCAAGGAAGTCAAAGACCGAGGCCCGGGGGGACATGTATTGACTGGGCCGATCTTCATCGAAGGCGCGGAACCTGGCGACGTCCTGGAAGTGCGCATCCTGGCCATCCGTTTGGCCATTCCATATGCTTACAATGGGTTCGGGCCCGGATCGGGTTTCCTACCTGAAGAATTCCCCTACCCGAAAATGAAGATTATTCCTCTCGACGATAAGCGGATGGTTGCGCGGTTCGGACCGGGAATTGAGATCCCACTTCACCCGTTCTTTGGGAGTATGGGAGTTGCTCCCCCTTCGGGACGCATCAGCAGCAATCCGCCCTGGATCCACGCAGGCAACTTGGACAACAAGGATTTGGTGGCGGGCACGACGCTCTATATCCCCGTGCACGCATCCGGGGCGCTATTTGAAGTGGGCGACGGCCACGCTGGGCAAGGCGACGGCGAAGTCGATATCACTGCGATGGAGACCTCTTTGATCGGCAAGTTTCAATTCATCGTCCGGAAGGATATGCATCTCCTGTGGCCCCGCGCGGAAACCCCCACACACTTCATGACCATGGGCCTGCACGAAAATCTGAACGAAGCCACTAAGCTTGCTGTGCGCGAGATGATTGATTTTCTGATGACTTCGAAGCATCTTTCTCGCGACGATGCCTATATGTTGTCCAGCGTCGCCGCCGACCTCCACATCACAGAATTGGTCGACGGCAATAAGGGAGTCCATATGATGATCCCGAAGGCCATTTTCCTGTCCCCATCAAAATGATGGCTCGCTGAGCCACACGCCAGGTGTTGTGGTATCCGCCGCTGGACAAAGGAATAGTTGGGGGAGCGCGGCCGCGCAAAGCACGCGACCTTCGTCACCGGTAGCGGTAGAGATCCATCTCCATCGGAAAAGGATGAACCTTGAAAATGATGAGGAAATTGATTCTCTTGCTTTTTGTTTCGCTGGCGCCGCATGCGCACGCAGTTTTCGCACAGGATGCGCCAGACCCCAAGGCGCCGAAGGCCGAACGGCATGAGTTCATAATTGTGAATTTCAAGACGGAGAGCGGAGTCACACTGCCCCGCGCGCTCGTAGTGTATGGAACATATGGCGAGTTGAACGCCGCGAAGGACAACGCCGTGTTGCTCCCGTCGCATTACATGGCCGACTTTCATGGGTATGAATGGCTGATCGGAGCTGACAAGGCTCTCGATCCTTCGAAACTATTTCTTGTGGCAACGGAATTATTTGGAAATGGAAACTCCTCCTCGCCGAGCAACACTCCGGAACCTTATCATGGCCCGCGATTCCCGGTGACGACAATACGCGACAGCGTGGAAGCGGTGCATAGACTCCTGGTGGAAGACCTGAAAATTACCCACCTGCGCGCGATTATCGGGTTTTCGATGGGCGCGCAGCAGGCGTTTCAATGGGCGGTGAGCTATCCGAGGTTTGCAGATCGAGTCGTGGCGACAGCAGGAACGGCCAAGTGCTATCCGCACGGCGTGGTGAGACTCGAAGGTCAGATTGCCGCGCTGACGACAGACCCGACATTTGAGAATGGCGACTACAAGGAACAGCCAAAGAAAGGTCTGGAAGCTTTCGCGGTGGTTTGGACGGGATGGCTTTTCTCGCAGGAGTGGTGGCGGCGGGAACTGTGGCGGGAAGGGGCCAAGCCAGGGAGGACGTTCGAGGAGGTGTTGCACGAATTCCGGACGAATTTCATCCCAGGTGCGGATGCCAACAATTTGATTTTGCAGATGCGGACGTGGGAGAAGCACAACGTGGGGACTACGGCCGGATTCGATGGAGACGTGGAACGCGCGCTAAAGTCCATCAAAGCCCCGATCTTGTATATGCCCTCGGAAACGGATTTGTATTTTCCAATAGGGGATGCGCGATATGAGGCAGCGCTTATTCCGGGCGCATCGCTAGTGCCGATCGCATCGTTGTGGGGACACACCGCGGGCGCGGCGAGCAACCCCTCAGATGCAAGATTTCTGAATGAAACGATTGGGAGGTTTTTGAAGGCAGAGAGCCATGTGCCCTAGAGGTGCAAAAGAGTTCTTCGCCCTAACTACCAGATGTCAACTCGCGGCTCGCCCTTGGGGAGTTGCCCGGCAGTCTTTGCTTTAATCTCGCTGAGAAGCTTCCGAATACGCTGGTTGAATTCTGCATCGTCCTTGCAAGGGGTTGAGCCCACGGCCCGTAGATAACTCTCCATATCTTTCGCCGCCGATCGATAATCCCCCTTTCTTAGATGGACGTCCGCAAGCGTAAGAAATGCGCTCCTTGCTGATGGATTAGGAAGTCGAAGGGCTTTGTGTGCAGCCTCCTCGGCATCGTCTAAACGATTCTGGTTGAATAGCACAGTCGAAAGCACTGCATATCCGTCCGACAAACTTGGATCCTCTTCCATGCCTCGGCGCACAATGGATTCCGCCTCTTTGGACCTTCCGAGCCTGGCCAACACCAGACTGTAGCCAAAATATGCACGTGCACAGCGTCCGCCGCTTAGATTGATAGCGCTTTGAAAGGACTGTAGGGCCTCGTCCGTTTGCTGGAGCTGGGTCTCAGCTACGCCCTCGTTATAGTACGCTTCATAGAAACCGGGAAATTCCTGAATGGCACGCCTGAAGTGGCGCAAGCTCCCTGTGGCATCTCCCTTCGCTAGCTCTTCCACGCCCCGAACAAAAGCGCCTTGCGCTTTGGCAGGGACCTGCAACTCTCGGACACTTACCGTGGCTTTTTGCTCGTCGACGGGCGAGGTGGACTTATGCGTCTGCGCTCGCGCAACTGGCAGCCAGGCAACCAACACAAAACTAATAAGAACGAGGGTAAGAAAAAGTGCTGCCTGCCACGACGTTTCCGGCTGATTTGGTTCTGCGTCCCTAACTTTTCGCCGACGGCAAGTTTTCTCTCCAGTTACCAGAAATGGGGCAGGTGACCTCCATACGGAGGGCCAGTCGAATCGCTCCGTGCATCTATAATTGAGATGGCTGGCCAACATCTTCTTCCCCGCGCCTCAGGGGTGGGGCATTCCGGGCGAAAGATTGCTCTTCAGAGAGGCGATCGTGGCCTCTGGGGAAGTAGACACCGAATTCGTCGGGAAGGTGCTCCTTCCGAAAGGCCAACGTCTCGTTGATACTTCAACGAATCGCTCTTGTCTGTGCCCGAAGTCACAGCGCGACAACCTGGCAGTATCCCGACTTCACGACCTAGGTATAGGGACTCGGCTAACTTTGAAAGGCTGTGGTTTCTCGCTTCCAACCTGTAGTATATCAATTCACCTTTTGGCACGGCCTATGCAGCGCTCGGCATAGTTGAGAGGCTAGGGAATTTCTTAAGGACACTTAACCTTGGCGACGACTCCATGGCGACGGTTCTTTTCTGGTTTTTTGTTATTCACGCTGAACGGGGCGGCGCTGTTCGCGCAACGTGCTCAGACGGCTTCCATCTCTACCCGCATTGATGTGCAGCCCTCGCAGTTGCTGTCCACGCCTGTTTCCGCGAACTGGCTCTCGTACAACGGTGACTACACCGGGCGACGTTACAGCACCCTGCACGAAATAAACGTTAGTAACGTCTCGCAGCTTCGCGCGCAATGGGCCTTTCATGTGTCGAATTCCAACCGCTTGGAAGTGACGCCTGTTGTGGTGGATGGAATCATGTTGCTGACTTCCGCGAACGACGCCTACGCCCTCGATGCGCAGACGGGGCGGACGCTGTGGCACTATGCACGGCCCATCACCGAAGGTCTGATTGACGATGCCTCACAGCATCACAACCGCGGCGTCGGCATCTGGCATTCACGCATTTACATGGAAACAGACAACGCGCATCTACTCTGCCTGGATGCGAGTTCCGGCCATCTTCTGTGGGATGTCGCTTACACTGACGGAAACCCCAACTATGGCGCAACCAGCGCACCGCTCGTGGTCAAGGATAGAGTGCTCGTGGGAACTTCCGGCGGCGACGATGGCGTGCGCGGATTTGTTGCGGCATACGACGCCGAAACCGGCAAAGAGGCGTGGCGATTCTGGACCATTCCAGCCCCAGGAGAATTCGGCTCCTCCAGTTGGCCCGGCGATAGCTGGAAACTGGGGGGCGGCACGACCTGGATGCCCGGCACCTTTGACCCTGAATTGAATATGATCTTTTGGGGCACCAGCAATCCCGCGCCTGATTTCGATGGAGGGCCGCGTCCTGGCGATGATCTTTATACGGATTGCCTGCTGGCCCTCGATGCGGACACTGGAAAGCTGCAATGGTATTTCCAATTCACACCGCATGACCTGTTCGATTACGACGCGGTTGAAACGCCCATGCTCGTTGATGCGGTTTTCAAAGGTCAGCCTAGAAAACTGGTCGTGGAAGCCAACCGAAACGGTTTTCTCTATGTGCTCGATCGCACGAACGGCAAATTTCTATCGGCAACGCGTTTTGCCGAAAAGCTAAACTGGTCTACCGGGATTGACGCCGCTGGCCGGCCCATTGGAACACAGCTTAAGCCAACGGAAACCGGTACCCGCATCTGTCCAGGCATGGTAGGAGCCACGAACTGGCACTCGCCCGCGTTTAGTCCGGAAACGTCCATGCTTTATTTCATGGCGCTGGAGAGTTGCGACATTTATATGACCAAAGCTCAGAAATTTGTTCCTGGCCAGACTTACTACGCTACGGGAGTTCGCCGGAGCGAGAGCGACCAGAACGAGAAAATCCTCCTGGCCTACTCGATCGATGGCGATAAGCCGGCGTGGCGCTACGTTCAGTCCGGCGAGGGGCATTCCTCAGCTGGCGTCATGACCACTGCCGGGGGGCTGGTTTTCTTCGGTGACGACGCACGATCGTTCGAAGCCGTTGACGCGGCGACTGGAAAACCGCTATGGCATTTCAATACCGGGCAGAACATCAGCGCCTCGCCCATGACATACGCGGTCAACTCAAAACAGTATGTGGCCATTGCCGCCGGTAGCGACGTTTTCACGTTCACTTTGCCATAACATCTACCGGAAAATCAGGCTACACATAGGGGGATTCAAGGAGGCAATTTGCCGGCACCGGGAATGTCTTGACTAGAACAGCAGTTCGTCCTACACTCCGCGGCCAATAGGGGGGTGTTCCATGCTAAATCGCTCCTGGCATGTAATCTCGGCCATTTCAATCGTTTTAATACTACTTGGTAACGCCACAGTAATTCGCGCCGATGTTACTGGCTCGATACAGGGTGTGGTGCGCGATCCTTCTCAGGGCGCCATCACGGGCGCGCAGATCACGATTACGAATGCACAAACGAATCTCACTTATGAAACGAAGACCGGCGCGGATGGCTCCTATCACGTCCTGGCGCTTCCCGCGGGCGTGTACAAGCTTACCGTGACCGCGCCCGGATTCCGCACATTCGTCGAAAGTGACGTCGAAGTGAAAGTGAACGACCAGCTTCACATTGACGTCACTCTGAACGTCGGCTCCGCGACACAGGAAGTCATCAATGTTCAAGCGAATGCCGTGCAAGTGCAGACGGAAAGCACGCAACTTGGCGACGTGATCGACTCCAAGAAAATGCTCGCCCTGCCACTGAATGGGCGGAGCTATATCGACCTTCTGGGCTTGCAGGCGGGCGTCGCGCCCTCGTCGGCCGGAACAATCGAAGGCGGCGGGACTGCCGGGCTCGGGACTCGGCCGGTCTCTGGAATTTTGAGCGCGGGCAACATCTCCGTGAATGGCCAGCGCGAAACGGCGAACGCCTTCCTGGTGAATGGCGGAGACGTGAGCGAGGGGCGTAACCTCGGCGCCGGTTTGGTCCCCAACTTAGACTCGGTGGAGGAATTTCGCCTCATCACCAATAGCTTTGATGCGGAGTATGGGAAATTCAGCGGTGCGGTGATGAACGCGATCACCAAATCCGGCACCAACTCGTTTCATGGCGACGTCTTCGAATTTCTTCGTAATGACAAGCTCGATGCCAAGAATTACTTCGCCCCTTCCAAGTCCGAATTGCGCCGCAATCAATTTGGCTACACCTTGGGCGGCCCCATCTGGAAAGATCATCTGTTCTTTTTCTCGGACTACCAGGGCACCCGCCAGGTGCAGGGCGCCGAAACGGGGTTGGTTACTGTGCCAACCACTGACCAGCGCAACGGTAACTTTGATCCGTCGACAGTGACGGGGACAATCGACGGGCCGTACTGGGCCCAAGTGCTCTCGCAGCGCTTGGGCTACACCGTAGCGCAAGGTGAGCCGTACAGCTTTCCTGCGGTCACAGATGCGCAGGGCAACGTCACCAGCCCAGCCTGCAGCTCGACGGCGCTGTGCGTGTTTCCCGTTGACCCGGTCTCGGGTCTAGCTATGATTCCCCAGTCGGCTTGGGCGCCCCCGACTAGCCACATACTCCCGTACATGCCCAGCCAGACTCTCGCCGGAAGTGTGAACAACTACTCCAACAACAGCCAGAAGAGCAGCGTGACCGACAACAAGTTCGGGGAGCGTGTGGATTTCAACAACCAAAAGACGGGAAACTGGTCGTGGTACTACCACTTGGACAACACGACGGTGGACAACGCCCTGGCGGGTTTCGCCACCGTGCCTGGATTCCCCACGAACACACCTTCGCGAGCCCAAGAGTTCGTCATGAGCAACACCAAGACCTTCGGCGCCACCTCCGTAAACGAGGCGCGCATCAGCTTCTTCCGTACCGTGCTGCACAAGGACAATCCCGCGGGCAGTTTCGCCGACGTGTCCTCGCTCGGTTTTGTGACCGGTGAAAGCACCCTGGGCATTGTCCCACTGCCTGGGTACAAGCAATATATGCCACAAGTGAGCTTGAGCCTGATTGGACTGAACATCGGCGTACCCACACTCAATACCTTCCAGCCCAACACCACGTACATGGCCAGTGACGTGTTTTCGAAGGTGGTCGGCAAACATACCTGGAAATTCGGAGGGGAATTCCGCTACCTCATGGTGAACGAAAGGAATTACGCCAGCCCCAACGGGCAATTCACATTTGATGGTTCCGTGACTGGCTCTGACATGGCCGACTTCCTCCTCGGCGCAACCTGCAACTCTTGTGGTGGTGCTTACGTCCAGGCCGCCAAACAGGTGCTGGATTCCCGAACCCGTTATGGCGGGGCCTTCGTTCAGGACTCTTGGAAAGTGAAATCCAACCTCACCCTCAATCTCGGCCTCCGCTGGGAAGTCAGCATGCCTTGGTACGACTGGCAAGGAAAAATCCAGACCTTCGTTCCCGGGCAACAGTCCACTGTGTTCCCACTCGCTCCCGGGGGGTTAGTGTTCCCCGGCGACCCTGGCATTCCCAAAACGCTGGCGCCGACGCGCTATAACAACTTCGGCCCACGACTCGGTTTGGCGTATTCGCCAGGGTTTTCGGACGGCGTGTTGGGCAAAATCTTTGGCGGCCCGGGCAAATCAAGCATTCGGGCATCCTACGGTCTGTATTACACCTCGGTCGAAGACCTGAATCTATTTTACGAGGTGGCGGATGCGCCTTTCGGCCTATATTGGCAATCTCCGACGTCGGTACTGTTTGACCAACCTTTCCTGATTCGACAGAGTGGGCAATCGCTGGGACAACGTTTTCCTTACACCTTGCCGATTCCAGGTGCCGCGTCCAACAAGACACTGGACTTCTCGGTATTCGAGCCCATCAACTATTTTCCGGGCTACTACGTTCACAACAGGCTGCCTTACGCGGAGCACTTCAATCTCTCGATCCAACGCGAACTCACCAAATCAACCGTGCTCACCTTGGCTTACGTCGGTACCGAGGGGCACCACCTCATCACCCAGCAGGAATCCAACCCAGGCGACCCAACTCTGTGCCAACAACTCACTGCCCAGGGGGCCATGGACACGACCGCAGGCGCGGCTGGCTGCGGATTTGGCGCCGAGAACGACGTTTTCCAGCTTCCGAGCGGCAACTTCGTGTACAGCACCAGGGACAAACTTCTAAATCCAAACTACTGCCCGAATTCGGCTCTCCAGGTGTGTTTTGGCTATGGCAACACGTACACATTCACGAGCGCCAATTCCATCTACAACGCTGGGCAAATCACCGTCGAACGCAAGGCCAACGACGTCACCTTCCTGGCTGCCTACACTTTTGCCAGGGCCTTGGACGATTCCTCCGGGTTCGGTGACTTGGTGAACTTCGTAAATCCTAAAATCAGCCGTGGCTTGTCCTCCGCGGACGTCACTCACAATTTTGTGGCCAGTTACATTTGGGCCGTGCCCTTCGACCGCCTCTTTGGGAACGCCCCGAAGCGTTTGACCCAGGGTTGGCAGATTCAGGGAATCACCCGCTTCTCGACCGGTTTTCCGATACAGTTGAACCAAGCCAACGGTGACCTAGCTCTGTGGGGTAGCTCGTCCACGGATATGCCGAATCGGGTTGGTCCATTGCAGATCCTGAATCCGCGCAAATCGAATCCGAATTGCCCAACCAGCGACGGCACCGGATGCTACTTTATCCCGCCTCCACTAAATCTTGCCACACCACAATTCCCAGGGGACGTGACAGCGGCAGCCTGCTTGCCGAGTGTGGGTGCATTCGCGCAGAATTGCATTCCAGGAACATTCGGGACTGCCAACCGCCGCTTCTTCCATGGCCCCGGTTTCAACAACACCGATTTCGGCATATCCAAACGAACGGTCATCAAGGAGAATCTCGCGTTCGATTTGCGTTTGGAATTTTTCAACATCTTCAACCATACGCAATTTACAAATCCTTCCGGAGACATCACCAACTCGAGCTTCGGAATCGTTACCAACGCGCGCGATCCGCGGATTGGGCAGGTCAGCGCGAAGTTCTACTGGTAATCCGGCAAACCAGGCGAGACCCAACGCAATCCGTACTTCCCTTCTCGCCTGGGTTCGGCACGCATGTTAGGCTGTCTCCGATGAAATGCCGCGGGAACGATTCGTTCAGTCACCTTGGTAGGTTCTTGCGAATGTCTGTCGTGGTTCTCAGCCTTAGCTATGCAGGACCGGCGCTCGCTCAGACGGCTCAAGTGTACCGTGAAAAGGCCAATGCACTGGTCCGCTCCAAGTCATGGGAGGAGGCCATCTCCAACTATCGCAAAGCTCTGGAACTCGATCCTAAGGACGCAGAAACGCATTACGATCTTGCGCTGGCCTTGAAATACAACGGTGAAACAAAACAAGCCGTCGAGGAGTTTGAGTCCGCCATCCGGCTGAAGCCCGGCTGGGGTGAGGCCCACTACGGCTTGGGCGCAGCTCTATATGACCTTCATGATCAGGCCGGCGCGCTGAAGGAACTGCGCAAGGCGGTAGCGGGCGAGTCCTCCAACGCCGCCGCGCATCGGTTCCTCGCGCATATTTATTCGGAACAAAATGATTTTTCCGCTGCCGAACGCGAGCTCAGCCGCGCCGCGGCGCTGAAGCCTTCTGCGGAAGTTCATTTCGAACTGGGGGAAGTGGAAGGCCAGCTGGGAAAACTGGATGCCGCCTCAACTCAGTTTCGCACCGCCCTTCGCCTCGATCCGGAGCTGGCGAGAGCGTACGTCATGCTGGGCATAACGCTGCGACGTCAGGGCGATCACAAGGGAGCGCTCGCGAATTTCAGGAAGGCCGTCGAGATCGATGCCACGGACCCCAATGCCCAATACAATCTGGGCATGGAATTAAAAGCCGAAGCCGACATTCCGGGCGCGATCGCCGCATTCCGGAGCGCGATTAAACTGAAACCTGATTTCGAGAAGGCTCACTATAGTTTGGGAATCGCTCTCCGCTCCCAAGGAGACACCGCTGCAGCGCACAAGGAACTGGATGAATTGAACCAGCTGCATCAGTTTCGCACCCGCCTGGCGCAAGCAAAACTGCTTATCCTGCAAGGTGTGGACGCGCTTAAGAGGCAACAACTCGACGAGGCTCTGAATTTCTTCCAGAAGGCAGTCGAGGAAAGCCCCGAGCTACCCACCGGCTACTACTATCTTGGCGTGACGTGGGACCGCAAACAGGACGACGCACACGCCAAGGAAGCCTACAACAAGGCGCTACAATTGAAACCCGACTATGCGCAGGTCCACTCCAGCCTGGGCCTTCTTTACTGGCGCGAAAATGACCGTGAGCGCGCGCTTCAGGAGTTTCATCAGGCGGTCATGTCGGATGGCGATCTTCCGGAGGCGCACTACAATTACGGTCTTGCCCTGGCGCAATCGGGACAGCTTGACGAAGCGGTTCGGGAGTTGAACGAAGCCCTGAGCCTTGATCCCAAGTACACGGACGCGCGTATCCAATTAGGGTTGGTTCTGAGTCAGAAAAATGACACGCAAGGCGCGATCAGCGTCTTCCGGGAGCTTGTGCATCGCGATCCACGTTTCGCGGAGGCTCATAACAATCTCGGATTGGCGCTGTTGCAAGCAGGAGAAAATGGCGCTGCAAAATCTGAGTTTCTGGAGGCTGTTCGCCTCAAGCCTTCTTACGCAGAGGCGCACTACAACCTTGGATTGGCATTGCAGAAACAGGGAAAGGAGGCGGAGTCGCGCGCGGAGTTCGAGAAAGCCTTCGAAATTGCGCCCGAATTAAGGAACGCGGCTCGCCCTTAATCAATGACCTCACGGCGAAAGTTTGCATTCGAGATTGTAATCGTGGCAGTTGCGATTTTTTATGGCTTGCCGGCAATCGAGCCCGGGGCGGCCGGAGGTGGTTCGTCGCAATCGAATCCTTCCGCAAAGGTCTGCGAGTTCTCACCGCCCGGTGCCGCCTTTTCCATTCCCTATGTTTCGCATGCTCCGGAGCTGAACACCGATCCCAATTCCGTCACCTGGACAACGGCGGCTTCCACGTGGATTCAGAAAGATTGTAGCCACGAAACTGACTATGCCAGGCTCAAGACGGAGGTGCGCGGCTTTTGGACTGATTCCGATTTGTATCTCCTGTTCATCTCGCCCTACATCGAACTCAATCTCTGGTTGCCTGCGGACAATAGCAAGGACCGGTTGAAACTTTGGGACCGCGATGTAGTTGAGTTTTTTCTGGGGGACGACTGGAGGGACATCAAACGCTATCGGGAATTTGAAATCGCTCCCACGGGAGATTGGGTGGATTTGGCTATCGACCTGAACCATGACAGCTATGATGCCAAGTGGGATTCCGGATGGCAGCGGCAGGGACGAATCGATGAAAAAACCCACATATGGTATGCCGCCGCCCGCGTGCCGCTGCGTTCGGTGAGCGAAAAGCCAATCGCGGCCGGCACCCGGTGGAGAGTCAACCTGTATCGAATCGACGGGCTGGGCGAGGACCCGGTGCGCCGCTTTATGTGCTGGCAGCCTACTTGCGTGGTCAACCAGGATCCCAATCACGTGCCTGAACATTTTGGAACTTTAGTGTTCGCTAAATAATGAATTTCTCCGAGGATAAACAAATGCCACTTGCAAAAGAACCGAGCCGCCGCGGATTCATGAAAATGCTGGCGGCCTCGCCATTGTTAGCTCAGATTGCCGCTCAAGGGCTTTATGTAAAGTCCGCTGCGGCGATCGGTCTAAACCCGAATAGCAATGTTTATAGCCGGCTCGGGGTCAAGACCGTGATCAATTGCCGCGGAACTTGGACGTACCTCAGCGGCTCCCTGCAATTTCCAGAGGCCCGCGAGGCTCAAGCTGAAGCCGGGCGTTATTTTGTGAACATGGTCGAGCTACACCGCGCTGTCGGGCGTCGATTAGCCGAACTGACGGGAGCGGAATCCGGAATCATCACTTCCGGCGCCGCGGGAGCGATGGCCGCTGCAACGGCAGCTTGCATCGCTGGAAGCGATCCGCAGAAAATTTGGCAACTGCCTGATACCACCGGGCTGAAACACGAAGTGATTATGGTTGGCGGCCGTAGCGCTTTCGACAGTGCCATCCGCCTGACCGGCGCAAAGCTGGTTCTCGTCGATAAACCAGACGATATTGCCAATGCGATTACCGCGAACACCGCCATGATTTACACCACGGATCTAAAAGAAAAGCTCGAACGCGAAGCCGCTCTTGCAAAGCAGTTCAACGTGCCGCTGTTACTGGACGACGCCGCCGGTATTCCGCCGATCGACAACATCAAGTTATACGCAAAGATGAAGCTCGACTTATACACCTTTTCCGGCGGCAAGGGTCTGCGAGGCCCTCAATGCAGCGGTGTGCTCTTGGGCCGAAAGGATCTGATCGAAGCCGCCCTGCGAAATTCTTGCCCTTACGAGGGCGCCGTCTGCCGGCCCATGAAGGTTGGAAAAGAAGAGGTAATTGGCTGCCTGACCGCGATCGAAACTTGGCTGAATACGGATTCGAAGATACTCTACGACGAATGGAACGCGCGCATCGATCGGATCAAGAAACTTGTGGAGACCGTGCCGGGAGTGCAGACGGAAATCTACATCCCGGACGATGGCAATCGCTATCCCACCTTGCGCGTATCATGGGACCAGCAGGCGTGGGGCTTCGGCATCACGGATTGCGTCCAGAAACTCCGCGAAGGTGATCCCGTCATCGAAGTGCTCGGCGTGGATAATCCTAGTCTGGTGCCCGCAGTGCATGAAGGGATAGAGAAACCAAAACCAACCGCAAAGGAAATCAAGAAACAGAATCATATTGAACTGGTCTCCATGACCATTCAGCCCGGCGAAGAAGTGATTGTGGGCCAGCGGCTGCGTTCGATTCTCAGTTCAGCTCGCAAAGGCAATGCGGGATGAACCGACTTCTCTGTTCAGTTGTCTGCATCCTATGCGCGGCGTCCTCTTCACTTGCCCAGCAGCGTCCGGCGATAAGTCCCTCGCCTGACGCCCTCGGAGCAAACGGCATCGACGCCGGCGACTACGTTTATATTTCCGCTCAAGGCCCGCGCCGCCCGGATGGCACCACCCCAACGGACTTCCCCGATCAGGTCCGCCAGTCTCTCGATAACGTAAAGAGGGCGGTTGAATCTGCCGGCCTCTCCATGGATCACCTAGTCTACGTCCAAGTCTACCTCGAGAACACAAATCATTACCGCGAACTCAACGATGTCTTCGGTAATTACTTTCCCAAGGATCCACCCGCTCGCGGCGTTTTGGGCGTAGCTCGGCTCCCAGAATCCTCGCTGCAAATTACCGCCGTCGCTCTCCGCGATCTTCACGGCAAGCAAGCCGTCCTCTTGCCCAATCTTCCGCCAAACACGGCCTACTCGCCGGCCATGCTCACTCACGACCGCCTTTTTGTTTCCACCATGCCAGGCAGCGAGCCAGCAACCGGAACCGTGCCGCAAGACCCCGCGGCACAAGTCAATCTTGCCCTGGACCGCTTGAAGTCCGTGCTACAGGCGGCGGGGCTCACATTGGCCAACATGGTTTTCGTGAATCCCTATCTCGACTCGGAAGTCCCCACGCGCATCATGAATGAGCAATATGCGCGGCGCTTCGAATTTGGAAACACTCCCGCGCGGGCCACCATCGAAGTATCCAGTCTGCCCGAAGGTGCGCACATTGCCTTTACTGGGGTGGCCGTCCGCGATCTCACCAAACGGAAAGCCGTTCGCCCGAAAAATATGCCGCCAAGCCCCACGGCTAGCCCCTGCGTTTTTGCGGGAGACACTTTGTATTGTTCCGCGAAAAGCGGATTCATTCCTGGGCCTAACGGAGGCATTTACACCGCTTCAGTGGCGGACCAAACCCGGCAGACGATGCGGAACCTTCTCGATAACCTAGAAGAAGCGGACATGAACTTCGATCAGGTGGTTTCGACCACGATTTACATGGACGATCTAAAGGATGTTGACGTGTTTCGCAATGTCTACAAAAGATATTTCAGAGCAACGCTGCCTGCACAAACCGCGGTTCAGCAGCTCCTGCCCGCTGAACGAAAGCCCGACGACGAAGAGCACTACCCCACTTTGGAGCAAGTGTCACTCATAGCCGTGCGTGGACGAGACAAGTCAACACTGCGTCCTTTGCCGTAAATTCAGAGCGATAAATATACAAGCGGCCTATACGACTGAACTTTGCTCAAGACTCAATCGGAATTCTCAGGCATGGGCACGAATGCCCTCACCGCAAGGATGCGGACCCGTCTGTGCCAGATGAATGCACACGACACAACCAAGTTACAGCCAGGCTCGGCCGTAGAAGGATTATGAAAACGCACAAGTCTCGGGTGCGGCGAACGGTTTCTGAGCTTGGACCGCTGCGACTGTGTTCCTTGCCGCGTTCGTCACAGCACTCGTCAATACCGTTTGATAATAAAAACTGTCTTATCGTCAATACGATCTTGCTCACCAATCTGTCGCAGGCCGCCGTCTCGTTTGAGAGCGTATTCGAGCAATGCATTGCACATTTCTTTTGCCGGCTGCAGGTAGTGCTCGCGCATGACGCTTTCAAGTTGCCGCCGTTCTTCCTTGTCGTTACCGTCATAAACCCCGTCGGTATAAAGGAAGAGGATGTCCCCCGGACTCATCAGCGTTAGCTCTGCCACGTTCGAGGAGTTTGCTTTCCTCTGCCTGAATTCCAAGGACAGGTACCTGTTACGATCCGGATGATCTTCGGCGAGCTGGAGGCCGAGCGGTAGAAATTGCACCATTCGGCTTTTATCAATCTCCATGAACCTGCGGTATTCAGCGGAGAAGACCAGCGGGGGTGGATGTCCAAAATTCACGAATCGAAAATAGCCATAAGGATGTACTTCAGCGTAAAGCATGGTTGCAATCTCCTGGTCGCTCTCGTTCCCGCTCCTGCCGAGGGCATTGCGAGCGGTGACCGACTGTGCCAATCGCAAGTTGATCCTATCGAACAAATCCGGAGTCGTTTTCCCGCGGTGATCGAGTTCGGAAAGCATCAGGGCATGAAACGTGTCGTGAACCGTGGATGCGATTTTCGCTGAAATGATTCCGTGCCCTTCAGCGTCCACCACCAGGACACCCGCTGTGCTATAAAGCTCATGCAGATCTTCGGCCACCCGCACCTGCTCCGAACTTCGCGCCCGTCTATATTCGCCTTCCATTTCAGGTTTATAGCCTGGTCTGGATTTCAGCCATTCCACATGGTCGTCCACCGAATTGCGTGGCGGCGCACCTGCCGGAAGCGGCTCGAGGTACTCCTTCGATCGCTTCAAAGCCCGCTGAATGCGTGCATCGATGTCGTAACGTTGCTGAAAGTTTATGTATTCAAAGAGGTCGCCGCCGACCGTTCCGGCGGGAATGGAATTGCCATACATCTCGATTCCCTGCACATGAGGAATCGCCCCTTCCACGGGCATCAGCCGCTTACGCAGATACTCATCGATACTTGGAGGGTTGTAAGTTCCTGCCATAGGGCAACTCCAGGATGGGGTGAACTCGCTCCTTTGATGTTTGTCGAAGACTGAAGGATGCGCCAGTCCGTCGTAAAGCGTCTACTGTTTTTTGGTATCTCTTCGGGTGACGGCGCAGCAGGTCAACAGCAAGAATACAATGCACGGGGGCTGAGAATTCCTCGTCCGACGCTCATCCGCTGGCCGTTAATTTGCCTTGTTGCCACTTGCTGCCTCCTGCTGCCAGCCTCCGCCGAGGGCCCTGTAAAGTTGCACGAGACTCTGGTATTCCGTGCCGCGTGCTCCCGCGAGTGTGAGTTCAGCGGCAAAGAGCGACCGTTGGCCATCCAAGACTTCGAGATAAGTGGTGGTGCCGCCCTTGTAGCGCATATTGGAAAGGCGGACGGACTCCTGCAAGTCCGCAACGCTGTCTTCCTGGCGAATGCGGACCTGATGGAATTTCTCGTAGGCGATCAGGGCATCGGATACGTCGCCGAACGCGCGCTGAATCGTTTGCCGGTATGCGATTAGAGCCTGTTGGTTCTGCGACTCGGCTAGCTTCAGATTCCCGCGAAGAGCTCCGCCTGTGAAAATCGGTTGGTTCACTTGGGCGCCGTAAGACCAGATTCCGAGTTGCGAACTCATTAAGCCGGAGAAGGCGCTGCTGCGTCCGAAGGCGCCTCCACCGGAGCCTGTCAGAGAGATTTGCGGAAAGAACTGAGCCTTGGCGACTCCGATTTCGGCGTTTGAGACGACCAAGATTTGTTCGGCCTCGCGAATATCGGGCCGGCGCTCGATGAGCGAGGAAGGCAGGCCTGGCGGCACTTCGGGGGGAAGCGGTTGCTCGACAAGCGGGCGCCCGCGCGGGATGGCCTGAGGATAGTTGCCAAGAAGAATGCTGATGGCATTTTCCTCCTGTGCGATCTGCCGCTCCAAGTCAGGAATGGTGGCATTCGCCGAATCGAGAACTTGTTGAGACTGCAAAACATCAAGCTTGTTGGCCACGCCGTGCTCGACGCGCAGATTGGTGAGCTTCACGGAGTCTTCCTGGGTCTTGACGGTTTCGTGAGTGATTTGCAGTTGAAGGTCAAGTTGCAGGAGCGCGAAATAGTCACTCGCCACGTCGCTCACGAGGGTTAAGAGGACCGTCTGCCGGGCATCCTCTGTTGCAAGAAGTTGCGCGCGGGACGCCTCAGTGGCGCGGCGTAGCTTACCGAAGAAGTCCAACTGGAAGGCTGCGTCGGCGGTCAGCAAGAAGAAGTTGTAATTTGTTTGAAAGTTGGACTCTTTTCCGCCAGCGAAATTGCCGTTCCCCTTGACCTGCGGGAATAGATTGGAACGTGTAATGGCAACCTGAGCGCGAGCTGCGTTGATGCGCTCCGTCGCCAGTTGCAGGTCGTAGTTTTGCTTCAGCGCTGTGCGGATGAGTTCCTGCAGTTGCGGGTCCTGAAAGACCTGCCACCAAGGAAGATCAGCATAGGACGCAGCCTGAGCCTGGAGTTGTGGGTTTTCGCTGAGATCACGATAAGCGGTTGGAGGTTGCACGACAGGCCGATGGTAGTTCGGACCGACGCTGCATCCAGCGACTAAACCCAAAGTCATCATGGAGAATAGGAGGGGCGTTAGTTTTTTCATTAAGTTGCTCCGCCGTTCTTGCTTCGCGCTGTACTCGCGGTTGTCCATCTCAGTCCCCGGGCGCGGGAGAGGGCGTTGCCGGAAACGCTGCCGAAACTTGTTCCTTGCCGGCACCTGACCATTTCTCAACCAGGTAGAAGATCGCCGGCACGAAGAAGATCCCGATGAAACTGGCGGCCAGCATTCCGCCGATAACCGTGGTGCCCATGATTTGGCGAGCAACCGACCCGGCACCACTCGCCGTCCACAACGGCACGCAACCGAGAATGAAGGCGAATGAGGTCATCAGGATCGGCCGAAGGCGAAGCCTGGCTCCTTCGAGCGCAGCGTCCGCCAGAGGCTTTCCGTCCTCGTACTTTGCCTTGGCGAACTCGACGATCAGAATCGCGTTCTTGGCGGCCAGGCCGATGAGCATGACGAGTCCAATTTGCGAGTAGATATCCGTCTCAATCTGAACCATGTAAGGCGGCAAGAAAACGCCGAGCAGCACGCGGCGCAACCAAAGGATAGCAAAGGCTCCGAAAACCGCCACAGGCGTACTTAAGAGAACACTGAACGGCAGCGTCCAGCTTTCGTAAAGCGCTGCCAGAATCAGGAAAACAAAGAGCAGAGAAAGGCCAAAGATGGCTGGGGCAGGCACGCCTTCCCGCGCTTTCTGTTCTTGAAACGATATACCCGAATAGTCAAAACCCATCTCTCGCGGCATGGTCTGCTTAAAAACATCCTCAAGGGCGGCGGTGGCCTGGTCCGCGCTGTAGCCCGGCGCGGCGCTTCCGTTGATCTGGGCGGAGCGATATTCGTTGAAGCGTAATGTAAATTCCGGGCCGAGGCGCGGCTTTACCGTGGTAAGCGTGGAAAGGGGGACATTCTCTCCCTTATTGTTGCGGACATAGAACTGGCCGACGTTTTCCGCCTTGGCGCGGTCTTCGCCTTCCGCTTCGATATAGACCTGCCACTGGCGGCCAAAGCGATTGAAATAGTTGATGAAATAGCCGCCCATGAAGGCCTGAATCGTGCGGTAGACATCGTTGAGGGCCACGCCTTGTTTCAGCACTTTGTCACGATCGACTTGGACAAACTCTTGCGGGACGCTGGCCAAAAAAGTGGTGCTGAGGCTGGCGATTTCCGGCCGCTTTCTGGCAGCTTCAAGAAAAGTGCTCAAGTTTGTGGCGAGGAATTGAATATCGCCACCCGAACGGTCCTCGAGGATGAAGGTAAACCCGCCCGCAGTGCCTACACCTGGAATGGCGGGCGGGGAAAAACCGAAGGCAACTGCGGTGGGCAACCTGCTCAACTGCTGGTTTAGATGTGCCTTGAGGAATTGAAATTGCTCGGCTCGTGTCTTGCGCACTGCCCAGGGCTTGAGGGTTACAAAAAAGGTTGAGTTGTAACTGGTGCGAACAAAACTGAGCAAGCTGAATCCGACAAAACAGGTAACGTGTTGGACCCCCGGGGTATTCAACAGGATTTTTTCCACATCCGCGGTGACGGCCGTCGTGCGTTCCAGGGAAGCCCCATTTGGCAATTGCACATTCACGTAGGCATACCCTTGATCTTCGTCTGGAAGGAAACTTGAGGGGATCCGGTTGGCAAAAAAGCCACCCGCCACGCAAAATACCGCAAGCATCACGACCACGACGAGGGTCTTTCGGACCAACACTGCGCTCCAAAGCACGTACCCTTCCGTGGCACTCTCAAAGACGCGGTTGAACCAATCGAAAAATCGCCGCAGCAATCCTCGACTCGGTGTTTTCGGCTTGAGCAGCAGTGCCGCAAGCGCGGGACTGAGGGTAAGAGCGTTGAAGGCAGAAAGCAGAACGGAAATCGCGATGGTGACGGCGAATTGCTGGTAGAGCTTGCCGGTGATTCCAGGAATGAAGGCTGTTGGCACAAATACAGCGGAGAGAACCAGAGCGATGCCAACAACGGGGCCAGAAAGTTCTTCCATTGCTTTCAACGCCGCGGCCTTAGGAGTCAACCCTTCCTCGATGTGGCGTTCCACCCCTTCGACCACCACGATGGCGTCGTCGACCACAAGACCGATCGCCAGTACCAGACCGAAGAGAGAAAGGGTGTTGATGGTAAAACCGAACACGGGAAAGAGTACGAACGTGCCCACAAGCGAGACGGGCACGGCGAGGAGCGGAATCAGCGTGGCGCGCCAGCCCTGCAGGAAGAGGTAGACCACCAGGATTACGAGCGCGAGAGCGATCAAAAGCGTGACGACGATTTCCTTTATCCCTTCCGTGACCGAGCGCGTGGTATCCAACGCGACAACGTAATCCAGGTCCTCCGGGAACCGCTCCTTCATCTTCGTCATGAGCTTGTTAACCCCGGCGGCTGCTTCGACCGCGTTCGACCCCGGCAGTTGGTAGGTGGCAATGACCGCGCTCGGCTTGCCATTAAAGCGTCCGGCGACGCTATAGTCCTGGGAACCCAGCTCGATTCGAGCGACGTCGCGGACGCGGACGGTTCCGCCGTCGGGGGTTTCGCGCACAACGATTTGCCCGAATTCTTCAGGGGACACAAGGCGCCCTTGCGCAAGAACTGAGTAGGTGAATTCCTGACCCTTGGGTGCCGGTTCACCGCCCGCCTTCCCGGCCGGGTTCACGGTGTTCTGCGCTTGAATGGCGCTGACAATTTCCGGCACGGTGACACCGAGCTTTGCCAATTGGTCGGGCTTCACCCAGAGCCGCATTGCGTATTGACCGGCGCCGAATACCTGAACATTGCCGATGCCGGGCGATCGCAGGAGGGGATCCGTGAGATTGATGTACGCATAGTTCGCCAAAAACTTTGAATCGTAGGTTCCATGCGGAGAGTAAATCGCAATCAGCGTGAGAGGGGCGGTAACGGACTTTCGAACAGTGACTCCGTAATTGGTGACGTCCACGGGAAGCTGAGAAGCAGCCAGAGTTTCACGGCTTTGCGCCAGAATGTAATCGGTGTTGGGATCGGTTTTTGGGTCGAAGTTCACAATCAGGCTGGTAGTCGAGTTCCCGGTGGCATTGAGCGAGTACATGTAGTTCATGTTGTCCACGCCGCTCATCTGCTGCTCGATGGGGGTGGCAACGGCTTGCTCCAGGGTTTGCGCGTCCGCTCCGGTGTAGGTCGCGAGAATTTGAATTTCGGGCGGAGCGATGCTGGGAAACTGGGCGACAGGCAAACTCAATATGGTGAGGGAGCCAACAATCACGAGGACAATGGAGATCACCATGGCAACGATGGGACGATTGATAAAGAACTTTGACATGGGATTACCTCCCTTGCGTTTCCACGGCAAAGGGTTTGGGGTTCACGGGCATGCCCGGACGCACTTTCTGCACGCCCTCGGCAACCACGTGTTCGCCTGGCTTCAGTCCTTCCGCAATAACCCACAGGTTGCCGACACGGTCGCCGACTTTGACCGGGCGTATGCTCACTTTGTTGTCCGCGTCCACCACTGCGACTTGATAGCCACCTTGCAGCTCCGTGACTGCACGCTGAGGCACAAGCAACGCGTCCTGTTGAACACGGACGGCAGCGCGAACTTTGCCGTACCCGCCCGGCTTTAGGATATTTCCGGGGTTGGGAAATAGCCCGGCGAGCCGAATCGCCCCCGTGCTCACATTTACCTGGCGGTCCGCAAAATAGAATGTGCCTTCGTGCGCATAGGTGGAACCGTCGGCCAGAATCAGCTCGAGGCGCAGACTTTTGTCAGCCGCCAGGCGACTGGTCTCCGTTGGGAAGCGTTTTCTCCATGCGAGGTATTGTGGTTCGCCGACGGTGAAATAAACCTTGATGGGATCGACGGTGGAAACGGAGGTCACCGGCCCGCTGCTGAGATTGACCAGCGCGCCTACTTGAAGTTGAGCCTGGCCAGCGATGCCATCGATGGGTGCAGTGAGGCGGGTAAAATCGAGGTTAATCCTGGCTGTTTCAACGGCGGCCTGGGCCGTTTTGATTTGAGCTTCGGCCGTGGCCACCGTGGCCTTCGCGGCCAAGTTGTTCTGAATGGCGTTGTCCAGATCCTGTTGGCTGGCGGCTTGCTCTTTGGCCAGCGGGGTGTAGCGGTTGACGTCCAGTTCGGTCCTGCCTTGCACTGCCTGGGCGTTGGCAAGCATGGCCTTGGCCTGCGCCAACTGTCCTTCGGCTTGGTCGAGGGCCGCTTGAAAGGGGCGCGGGTCAATCTCAAAGAGCAGCTGCCCTTTCTTGACGAATGCGCCCTCCAGGTAGGCTTGACGCATTAAGTAGCCCGTGACTTGTGCCCTGACGTCGGCATTTGTGAATCCGTCGAGCGTGCCGATCCACTCGCCAAAAATCGGAACGTCCTTTTGCTCAACCTGCAACACCATCACATCCGCGGGCGCCGCGGAGCCTGCGCCCGATGTGCCCCTGGGTCGAATCGCCCCAATGATGAGTGCAATGACAGCTAAAGAAATCGCTCCTCCCAGTAATAAGAGGTTGCGTCTAGAAAGACTATTCATGCTCACCTCCGGTAGCGCGCTTTTATATCACTTAGTTCTGCTTACCACCAGTAGAGCTTTTCCCAGCTACCCTTGGGG
>JBAVHY010000159.1:0-4337 GCA_049686315.1 Candidatus Acidiferrum sp.
GCGCCACTATGCCGAGTTCCGGACTATGCCGAATATGTCCGCAATGGCAGCAGCCTGAGTCCGCCCGCAGATTCGTGATTCGGCATAGTCGGGAGAACATCCGAGAGGCCATCCTTGCAGGATGGAAAAACAATCACTGGTTTCGCTCGATGCGCAGCTCGGCCCTTGGGCCGGGTATCTCAACGCCTATACCAAACTTATCAAGGAGCGGGGCTACTCGCCCGGATCCTTCCAAACTCAGGTTCAACTGATCACGAGGTTTAACAAGTGGCTCCGGAGAGGGCATACCGAGATCCGTGCACTGGACGAGATCGTCGTGAAGCGATTTCTACAGCGTCTCCAGAGTGCAAGTTCTGCACGCCGAGGCGACGCTGCCACGCTGTACCGGTTCCTCCATGTGCTTCGCGACCAGGGAGCTACCCGGCGTCCGAAGAAACCGTCTCTGTCTCCCAAGCAAAGACTCACCACGAACTACGGACGGTACCTATTAGAAGAACGCGGCCTGACACGGGCAACCGTAGTCAACTATGTGCCATTCATCGATCAGTTCCTCTCTGCACGATTCCAACAGAGTCCCTGCAAACTTTCCCAACTGCGGGCTCGGGATGTCACGGACTTCGTTCGGTGTCAGGCTCACAAGTTCAGTCCTGGGCGTGCGCAGTTGCTCGTTACCGCCCTTCGATCTTTTCTGCGCTATCTGCGATATCAGGGAAAGATCACGACCGATCTGAATGAGTGTGTGCCCACCGTTGCTCGCTGGTCATTTGCGACCTTGCCGAAGTTCCTCCCCGCCGGCACTGTGCAAAGAGTCCTGGATCGCAATAACCGAACGACTTCCATCGGAAGGCGCGATTACGCGATTTTGCTTTTGTTGGCCAGACTGGGCCTGCGTGCTTGCGAGATCGTGGCCTTGAATCTGGAGGACATCGACTGGGAGAACGCACGGATAACCATCCGCTCGAAAGGTGGGCGCTGGGCTCAGTTGCCGCTCCCAACCGATGTCGGTAAAGCTCTCGCCCTCTACCTGCGCCACGGGCGTCCGACTTGTTCCTGCCGAAGAGTGTTCATTCGAGGCCGGGCTCCGCGGATAGGGTTTGCTAACTCCATCGCAGTTTCCAGTCTGGTTATGCGTGCACTCGAGAGGGCGGGAGTGGACTCTGCACGCAAGGGGGCCCATCTGTTCCGTCACAGTCTGGCAACGGACATGATTCGGCAAGGTGCCTCTCTGGATGAGATCGGCGAATTGCTCCGTCATCAGAGTCCCAACACAACGGCGATCTATGCCAAGGTTGACCTTCCAGCTCTGCGCCCCTTGGCACTTCCCTGGCCGGGAGGTGTCCAATGAAGACGTTGCGACAAGCGGTTGGAGACTATCTTTCGCTGCGCCGCAGCTTGGGCTTCAAACTGAAGAAGCACGAACCTTGCTTGCAGGAGTTCGTCTCTTTCCTTAAGAAGAAAAGGGCAGCTCGAATCTCCACCACCCTTGCCTTACAGTTTGCGACGCAACATCGGCACCAACAACCGGCGGAATGGGCCGCTCGCCTCAGTGTGGTGCGCGGATTCGCTCGCTACCGGAGCGGCGATGATCTCGTCACTGAGATACCTCTGCCCGGACTCTTGCCTTACCGTGCCAAGCGCGCGCGACCTTATCTGTACTCTGAAGAAGAGATCCGGCAACTACTGAACGCTGCCCAGAATCTGCCCGCGACGTACAGTCTGAAGCCTTGGACCTACCGCTGCCTGTTCGGCCTGTTGGCGGTGACCGGCATGCGCGTCAGCGAGGCACTCAACCTGCAAGTCAAAGATGTCGATTGTTCCGAAGCAGTGCTCACGATTCACGGAACGAAGTTCGGCAAGTCCCGGTTGGTTCCTTTACATGCCTCGACCAGAAAAGTTCTCTTAGCCTACGCGAAGTGCAAGGACCACTTTCTTGCAGGTCAGCCCGTCTCACACTTCTTCGTGTCAAGCCGTGGCACACGTTTGGACGGCGGCGATGTCCGTCGAACCTTTTATAAGCTGTCTCGGCAGATCGGACTGCGGGATGCGTCGGCCAGTCATGGCCCCCGCTTGCACGACTTTCGGCACCGCTTTGCTGTCGAAACATTGGTGCGCTGGTATCGCAAGGACGAGGACGTCGAGCGACGCTTGCCCATCCTGTCAACCTATCTCGGTCACGCACATGTCACTGATACCTACTGGTATCTCACCAGCACGCCGGAACTACTCGGAGCTGCAGGAAAGCGAATGGAAAAGAGATGGGGAGGTGTTCTATGAAAAACTCCACCGACTTTTCCGTTTTGTTGGAATCATTCTTTACACAACGTCTCGTTGCTCAACGAAGGGCGAGCCCACACACCATCGTTTCCTATCGGGATACCTTCCGCCTGCTGCTGCAGTTCGCTCAAAAACGATTGCACAAACCACCATCGCAACTGGCGATGGAAGACCTGAATGCCCCATTCCTCGGGACATTCCTGAATGACTTGGAGAATAACCGCGCCAATGGTGCACGGAGCCGGAACTTGCGCCTGACGGCGATTCGGTCGTTCTTTCGCTATGCGGCACTGGAAATCCCTCACCACGCCGCTTTGATCCAAAGGGTCCTGGCCATCCCAAACAAGAAGCAACCTCGGCCATTGGTAGACTTTTTAACCCAACCCGAGCTCAAAGCTGTCTTGGCCGCGCCTGACCGGAACACTTGGCTGGGACGTCGCGACCACGCTCTGCTGTTGACCGCGGTGCAGACCGGCTTGCGACTCTCCGAGTTCACCAACCTTCGGCAGAGTGATATCTCGCTCCGTTCTGGGGCTCACGTCCGATGTCAAGGAAAAGGACGGAAGGAACGATGCACGCCCTTGGCAAGGCCGACCGTGGTTGTGCTCGCCGCCTGGATTAATGAACAAGGAAAGGATGCTTCCAACATCTTGTTCCCCAGCGTGCGTGGCGGCCCGCTAAGTTCCGACTCCGTCCAATATCTCGTCACCAAATACGCGGCCATGGCACAGAAGAACTGCCCCTCATTATCGCAAAAGCGGGTTACACCACATGTGCTTCGACACACTGCCGCTATGGAACTGCTCCAGGCGGGAGTAGATCGTGCCCTCATCGCACTCTGGTTGGGTCACGAGTCCGTCGAGACAACCCAGATCTACCTCGATGCCGATCTTGCTTTGAAAGAAAAGGTGCTCGCGAAGACTACCCCCATCAAAGGGAAGAGAGGATCTTACCGCCCTGATGATCGGTTGCTAGGCTTCCTCAAGAACTTGTGAAGCATGCCGGACTATGCCGAATCGTGCCGAATAACAAAATGGAGTCCCTGCTGATTCGCCTGACTCGCGCCACGATGGCACAAACGCAACTCGGCATAGTCCGGAACTCGGCATAGTGGCGCAGGGTGTGGGGATGAATGTGCTTGTGTTCAAGTCCAGCGCGTTGTGCGGCGTTCTGACAGGCAGTCCACAGGACCTTGGTGGTGACCGGATAACTTGCGGTATGCCATCGGTTGCCAGGAAACAGCCAGTTCGTTGGCTTGTGCCTGAGACCGCGCCAATAGACGCGCAGCGCATCGAGCAACTTTGGGCTGAGCATAACATCGCGGTCCTTGCGACCTTTGCCGCCCCGGATATGGATGATCATCCACTGGCTGTCGATATCGCTGATCTTCAGGTGTGCCACTTCTGCGCGACGTGCGCCCGTGGCATACAGCGTCATCAACAGGATGCGATGCAAGGGAAACTCGGCCGCGTCAATCAGGCACGCGACCTCCTCCTGGCTGAGTATCTCGGGCAAGTGCAGAACTTTCTTCGGATAAGGCGTCTCTGCAATGCTCCAGCCTCTCTTCAGGACCCGAATATAGAAGAAGCGTAAAGCAGCCAGCCGCAGGGTCACAGTGTTCGGGCTAAACTTCAACTTAGTGAAGAGCGCTGCCTGATACTCGCGAATGTGTTCGGGCCCAAGCTGATCGGGTCGGCGGTGGAAGTAGCGACTGAAGTGCTCGACCCCGTGAAGGTACGAGCGGATGGTTGAATCGGCGAAGTTGCGGCGTCTTAGTTCTTCCAGCATGAGCTGACGTAGATGGGTCACAGAGAGTTCCTCCTCTGCGACACAAACTAGCTCAGATCACCTCCACCGTTAGCCAGCCACACGCGAATGCGTCCGCCGCAACGCGGCTTCGTTCAAGTCCGCTTCGAGGAAATAATCCGTCGATCTCCCACAAGCCCGTTTCTGAATAGCTTCCGATTGGTCCCCAAACGTTCTCGGTGTAGAGGGTTCTGATTGACTTGTTCCTACCCGCGCATCAGGCACGCAATTCCGCTGCGATCCGTATCCGATGGCTC
>JBAVHY010000160.1:0-2821 GCA_049686315.1 Candidatus Acidiferrum sp.
ACTCCGGCAAGCTGGCCTTTCTCATTGACCACGCCCGCCGAGCGCACACCTTTTTCTCGCAAATACTGCGCTGCTTCCAGGACACTCTTTTCTTCTGGTATGGAATAAACTTCGCGGCGTGATCCGATCAGATCCGAAACCTTCATGGGACCCTCCGGAGGAAACTCCGCCGATGCTACGCCCCAGCCGGTCTCTAGCGCAATAAGAAAATCGCAGAAGCTGATAATCGCCGTGACACGGGAGTTTGCGAGAAAATGAGGCGGGCATGGGCCCACTCTGCCAGCGGCTCAAGGTCGTGGAGTTTCTCCGCGAACAATGTCATAACGCTCGATGATCGCTGCAACCCCCAAACGTGATTCGCCATCTTCTGACCTGGGCTCGACGCGCACCACTTTTCCTTGCGCGCGCACGATGACGTCGCCTCCATGCGTAATCTCCGCGGGCAGTGTGAGGGTAATATCCACTTGGGAGCCGGCCTCCAGATTCTGGGTGACCACGAAATACAGGCCTTTCGTGGAAATGTCCCTGGTTTTACCCTCCCTGCGATTGATCAGGCTCTCAACGGAAAAGCGAATGCTGACCGGCAGAGTCAAGTCATACCGTCGCGTCGTCCGGCGTTCATTCATCAGGGACATCCTCGGCCCCCATTGGTGGCCCCGAGTGGAGGACCACTCATCCAATTCTATCCCGTGTGTGCTAGCTCGAAGTCTCTACCCTGTCGGCCACCAATACTTTATACCGGAAGTACGCTGTACGCCTAACTCTCATCCGATGCGGGGCGCACGTCAGCAGGGTGGCGCTTTCGAGAAAAGGCGTGATTTTCTCTTTGTCCTGCAGTAGTATATACTGCAGGAGGACCAAGCATGGATGATCTCACACCTGCAGTCCCTTCGCGCATTACACAATTAGCAGCAGCCTTCTCGCATCCGGGACCGATGCGACGAGGTTCGCTCTGTGAACGCCGGATGAAGTGCGGACAAGGAGCCTGTGCCTGTCAACACGATCCTAAGGCAGCCCATGGTCCTTACTTTCTCCTCACGCAGAAGGTCGAGGGCAAGACCCGTTCCCGCTATGTCTCTCCCGAACAGGCGCCGGTGGTCCGGCGGCAGATCGAATCGGGACGGCAATTTCGAGAACGCGTCGAAGCCTATTGGGAGGCCTGCGAGCGATGGGCCGATGAGCAACTCGAAGCGATCCCGGTCTCCGCAGAGGAGGCCGAAAAAGGGGGCTCTCCGCGGACCTGGAAAGCGAAATCGCCCAGGAAATCGAAACGCTCTTAGGTCCTCAGGCGCTGGCCGAACTGGATTTTGAAGCTGTGGAGACGTTCGCACGGCGGCAGGCGTTGCGTCTGGCCGCTCGGGCCCTGGAACAACGGCTCAACGCGGACACCAGCGATTATGTGGGACCGGAATTACCTTGTCCTTGCGGCGGTGTGGCCCGCTATCACGGCCGTCACGGGAAGACCTTCGAAAGCGTGTTGGGACCTCTGCATTTGAAACGGGCTTACTACGACTGTGACCGATGCCACCATGGATTCTGCCCGCGGGACCGAGCGCTGAAACTGGAATCGTTTTCCCTGACGCCCGGAGTTCTGCGCATGACGGCCAGCGCGGCAGCGCTGGTGAGCTTCGAGGAGAGCGGTGCGCTGTTGCACGAATTGGCGGGCGTGGAAGTCAGTGTCAAGCAGGTGGAACGGGCCGCCGAAGCGCTGGGGGCCGAGATCGCCGTGGATGAACGCCAGGACGTCGAAAGGATGCGCGAAGTGGCCCCCACCATGTATCTGGGCCTGGATGGCACCGGGGTGCCCATGCGCCCGCAAGAAGTCGCAGACCGCGCGGGCAAGCAAGCCGACGGCTCGGCCAAAACCCGCGAAGCCAAGCTGGTCACTGTCTGGACGGCGGAATCGCCAGATAGGGAAGGCAAACCCGTGCGCGATCCAGGATCGATCAGCTATTCGAGTGCGATTGAAAGCGCCGCCACTCCGGATACCAGCCCCCACCTGTCGGATTTTGCCGCGCGCGTACAACGCGAGGCCAGCCGCCGCGGTTTCACCGAAGGCCTGCGTCAGGTGGTGTTGGGCGATGGCTCGACCTGGATTTGGAACACGGCTAGCGAACTGTTCCCGCAAGCCACTCAGATTCTCGATCGCTTTCATGTCAAAGAACATCTCGGCGAAGTGGGAAAGGTCATTTATGGAGACAGCCCCGAGGGCAAGGTATGGATCGATGCACGTTCTGAGGAGCTTGACGAAGGTCACTTGAAATCCTTGGTGCACGCGCTGCGCAGCCACACCGGTCAACACAAAGAGGCGCGAGAATGTATTCAATACATCTGGAGAAATCGACGGCGCATGCGGTATCCCCAGTTCGAAAAACAAGGCTTCTGTACTTCGACCGGCGTCGTGGAGTCTGGTTGCAAAATCGTAGTTGGGACGCGGCTCAAGCGGGCAGGCATGCACTGGACCGTCAAGGGCGCCAACGCCATCATCGCCCTGCGCTGCAGCAAGCTCAGCGGACGCTTCCAGGATTTCTGGGAAGGCCGCTCAGAGCGAAAGCAGGTGGCTGCATGACTTCCCTGAATCTGATGTGCGCCCCGTTCAAACGCAATGCACAGGATGCCGTGGTCGCGCTCCTGTGCCCGCAAAAAATGCAATAAACGTGAGCTCTGCCTGGCGAGACCTCGTTTCCTGTACCTATTTTGTGCCTTTTTGTGCCCACGCGAAAACGGAGCACTTTCGGTAAGTTCTTTAGAAAGAATGGCGGGGACGACGAGACTCGAACTCGCGACCTCTGCCGTGACAGGGCAGCGTTCTAACCAGCTG
>JBAVHY010000161.1:0-3090 GCA_049686315.1 Candidatus Acidiferrum sp.
AGCGGAGCTACTGCAATAGATTCAGTGTCGCGGGAGCTATGTTGTACCCGTCGATCTCCAGGATAGGATCCGAGTCGCCCAGGTCGTCGATCTCGGCGGAGACGGAGATGGTTTTTTCTTCTCCAGGGAGAAGAGAAAAATAGTTGTCATCCCAGAAGATGGGGACAAGGTCCTCACCGCCCTTACCTTTTGTGACCCTGAAATGCACCTGGAACGCGACACTGCGAGTGGGGTTTTTCGCCGTAACAGTGGCGACGCCCATGCTGCCTTCCTGGCTGGTGCTGAAGCTAAGGTCCAGACGAACCTGCGGGAGCGAGTTGAGAGCGGTGAGATCGGCGAAGTCTTTCTGCGGGGTGTAGACCGTGTCCTTGCGTTTGGTCCAATCCAAAGTGTCGAGCTTAGTGGAGAGCCAGTAGAAGTTGTCGCTGATGAGTTTGCCGGAAGCATCGTGGAGATAGAGCTTCAGGAAATAAGTTTTGGAGAGACTTACGGGCTTGGGAAGATCGAAGGCCTTTGCGGAAGAGTCCGCGGCGATGTCCAGGGCAGCGTTGTGCGCGGCGATCTCCTGGCCATCGATGTTGAAGAGCCTTGCGGTGACCTCGAGGCCTTTGATGGGCTGATACGTGCCGTTGACGACAGCGATGGAATCATTGGTGTAGTCATACTGGACGTGGACGATTTCCTGGGCTTTCTTGGTGCCGAAGTAACCGCCGGCGGGAACGAGATAATAGTCGTAGAGATGCCAGATGAGGGAGGGCCAAGCATTGTTGAGCATCCACTGGATGACGCCGGTGGAAGTGTACTTGTTGCGGGCGTAGGCTTCGAACATGGAGCGCTCATTGTCATAAGCCATGGCCTGGGCTTTGCGTTCGTAATCGTCAAGCGAAGTGGGGGTGCCGTAGCGCTTGGTCAAGGCGTCGGTGAAGACATTGACGGTTGCGAAACGATCGCGGCCGGAGTGGAAATTCCAATATTCGTCGATAGGCCAGAGATGTTCCTTGGGAATGAATTTTTCGAGGCTTTCCTTGGGAGGAATTGCCGGGCCGGGACTGGTTTCCGTGTTGTAACTATAGGCGCCGCCGGCCTGCGTGTCGGCCAGCCAATACACGGGCGGAACATATTCATAGGGTCCGGTCATTTTGACGCCGGACTTGCCAGAGACGGAGGTGGACTGTTCACTGGCAGAAGAAACGGTGGGATTCGGCCATTCCAGATCCTTGAGGATGCCGAGATAAATATTCTCAATGTCCGGAGGAGGCGGATTGTCACTGCCGTATAGCCAAACAAAGACGCTGGGGTGATTGCGCAGGCGGGAGATCTGGTCGGTGAGCGATGCGGCGGCAATGGACTTGGTCTCGGGGGTCCAGTTCTTCCAGCGCTCCCAAGCGTCGCAGCAGCACCAGCCGGGCATGACGAGAAGGCCGAGACGGTCGGTATTGTCAAAGAATTCGTCGCGATCGGTTTTGCCCTCGAGGCGAATCGAGTTGAGTCCCATGTGCTTGACGTAATTCAAATCGGCGTCGAGGCGCTTGGAGGACCAGCGCAGGAGCATGTCAGGGGCCCAGGCAGCGCCGCGGATGAGCACGTTTTTGCCATTGACCTTGAAGAGGCGTCCGCCGGTGCTGGTGAGTTCGGAAGTGACTTCACGGATCCCAAAATTGACGATGGCGGAGTCTGAATCAGCGCCGTCCGAGGCGACGCGGAATTTCGCGGTGTAGAGATAAGGCTCGCCCATTTGAAAAGGCCACCAGAGGCGAGGTTGAACGAGCTTTAGTTGCGGGAATTGATCGGGAGTCAGGCGAACGGTCTTGGATTCCTTGGGGGCAAGTTCCACAGGTTGGCTGAGTTGCACATCGGCGAGGTCCACGCGCAGTGTCGCCTTGATGGGGCGGTCGGAGGTATTGGTAAGAACGGCGCTAACGGTGAGTGCGGCAGACTTGTAGTCCGAAGCGAGTTTCGAAGCCACAAATGGACGGCGCAGGATGACATCACCCGACTCCGACAAAAACACTTCCCGCCAAATGCCCATGTCCTTGTCCGGAGGCGTGGGATTCCAATCCACCCAGGTTAAGCCGAGATCGAATTTCTCCGGGGCAAAAACTTCGACCGCTAGCGCGTTCTGGCCATCTTTTTTAAGAAGGCCGTTCACGCGGAATTCAAAAGTGCGGTAGGCACCGGCAACATTCGCGCGGTCGCCAATTCTCTTGCCGTTCAGCCAGACACTGGCGCGGTAATTGATGCCGAGGAAATGCAGCCAGGCAGCGGAAGTGGAGGGAGAAACGGGAGTGGCAAATTCGGTGCGAAACCAGAAGGAGCAGCGGTAGGGGCTGTCGCTGGGCATGTCGCGGGTGGCAAAGAGTCCTTTGGTATCGCCGACGAAACCTGGAAACGTTTTCAGATTTGTTCCGTAATTGGGATCGGGCAACGTCTTGTCTGTCACCAACGCGCCGACGACGGTGCCGGGGACCTCGGCGGGATGCCATTTGGAGGTGTCAAAGCCCGGCAGGGAAATTTGCTCGCCCTTGGCGCCGTCCTGACAGGAAGACTGCATGCGCCATGTGCCGTGGAGATCGTGGCGGTTCGCGGGCGTCTGCGCGGCCAGGAAGGAGGAGGAAAGAAGGCCAGCGAAAATCAGAGAAACGGGCGAACGGAAAACACGGACTGGAAACATAGGGTTCCTCGCAAATGGCGTTGGTAAGAAAAGGATTTTACGGAACAACTGGCGCAAGTGTACATTAAATCGATTCAATTACGGAAACAATTCTTGATGGCCACGGGGACGGCGGTGACCTGCGGAGTTTGGGTGAGAACAAGAGAAGGCGGGCCTCAGCGGCGCTTCGCGCCCTGGGCTGAAGAGACTGTGTGAGAACAGCAACAAGACGCCCTCAGCGGCTGAAGCCGCATGCACATTTCTGACCTGGCGGCATGGCTGAGGCCATGCCCTGACGAAAAACGCGAGTACGCACACAGACTCTGAAGCTGCGACCCCGTAAAGAGAGAAGCAAGAGAACCCGGAGGCGAGAAAGAAGTACTGATCTTGCGGACATGGGGCGCAGCAATGCTGCGCCCCTACGAAGAGGAACCCAAGAG
>JBAVHY010000162.1:0-3446 GCA_049686315.1 Candidatus Acidiferrum sp.
GCCACCCCCTACTAAGAAGGAGCATGAATCATAGAGGATTAAGCTGAGGTGCGGTTGAGTTTGCGGACCGCCTCAGAAGGCGGTCCCTACGGGGCAAACCCATTTTGCGAAATGCGGCTCAGTGCGCAGCGCCCGTTGCCAAGCCCAGGGCCTTCATGATGGCGTCATGGACGGCGGGGCGGACGGTGGCGATTTTCATATTTTCGCGAGTGGGATTCACGCGATTAGTGAGCAGGACCACGAAGAGTTGGCGATCCGGATCGATCCAGATGGTGGTGCCGGTGAAGCCGGTATGGCCGTAGCTGTGCGTGGAGAAATAATGCCCGCTGGAGCTACCTTCCGTGGGCACGACCCAGCCGAGCGTGCGGGTATTTTGCGCCAACGCCTGGGGCACGGTAAATTCGGCGATGGTGGCGCGCTTCAGAATGCGATTGTGAGCATAGACTCCGCCGTTTAGGAGCATCTGGCAGAACGCCGCCAGGTCCGGCGAAGTGCTGAAGACGCCCGCATGGCCGGAGACTCCGCCGATGGAGTAGGCGTTTTCGTCGTGAACTTCACCCTGCACCAGGCGATGGCGCAATTGGTTGTCGACTTCCGTGGGCGCAATTTCCGGCCAGAGCTTCTTTGAGGGATTGTACATGGAGTCCTTCATAGCGAGTGGGCCGAAAATATCTTCATTGGCGAGCTGATCGAGCGGCTTGCCGGTAAGCCGCTGAATGATTTCGGCCATGAGGATGATGCCGAGGTCGGAGTAGCTCACTTTCGTGCCGGGCTCGTATTCCAAGGGCTCGACAAATATTCTGCTTAGCGTGTCTTCCTTGCCCTTGGATGTGCGCCAGTATTCCTTGAAAGGCGGAAGGCCCGAAGTGTGCGTCATCAGATTGCGCACGGTGACTCTATGCCGCCATTCGGGTTGTGGCCCGTTGGCCCACTCCGGCAAGTAGCGCTCGATAGGAGCTTCGAGGCCGAGGGGGTAAGGAAAGTCGTCTTCGACAAGCTTCTCGACCAGCGTGGTGGTGACCACGACCTTGGTGAGAGATGCCAGGTCATACATGGTGTCGATTTTGGTGGAGGGAGAATCCTTGTCGTAGCTCAGTTTGCCGAAGGCGTGATAGGAAACTTTGCCGCGATAACCAACGGCCAGCGTGGCGCCGGGGAATGCCTTATCGGCGATGGCGTTTTCAATCACCATGAAGGCGGGTTGCAACTGCGCTTCCGCCCGCACGTCCATGGGCTGGAGCCTCATGGGATCGGCAGGCGATTCGATGCCGAAGCCTGCTTTTATGTCGGCGCCCGGAATGGTGACAGGCAGGTGGCCGCGGACGGGAATTTCGCCAAAGAGCGCGCGGGCCAAAGAAATCTGCGCCACGTCGCTGATGCCGAACGCGGAAACCCACGTATCCGCTTGCGGGAAGCGCTCGATGAGATAAGGACTGCCGAGGCCGAGGGTGATCACGGGCTTGCCTGATTTGTAAATTTGGTCAATGAGGGGAAGTTGGTCAGCAGGAACGTCAATGTCGCCCTTGCGATCGCTGACGCGGACAAACAGAGCCAGGATGGCGATATCGTAGGAGTCCGGCGGAGGCAGCTTGAGGGTGTCAGCACGGACAAATTTGGTGTCCGCGCGCAAGGCAATCAGCGAGTCGAATCGCGCGCGAAGCTGGGGCTCGAGGTCTTCACCGGGATAGGGCTCCGGATCGGAATAGAGAGAGACGAGCAACGCGCGTGCGGGCTTGGTGGCGTCGAGCGGGAGAAGGTGCTGGCGATTGCGAAGCAGAGTGATGCCGCGATCGGAAATCTCCTGCGCGGTCTCTCGCCACGCGGTTTTGCCGAATTTCTCATTCAGCGCCGGAATATCGACCAAGCGGTTGTTGTCGAGTCCAAGGCGAGCTTTGGCCTGCAGGATACGGCGAATGGAGGCATCCAGTCCCTCGCGCGAGATCCGTCCGGATTTCACAGCCGCCAGAATGGCTTGATACGCGGCGTCCGGCACAGGCGGCATGAGCAATGCATCGGCTCCAGCGAGAAACGCACGAACGGCGGCTTCGCCCGGCGCAAAACGCACGGTAATTCCGCCCATATCGAGAGCGTCGGTGACGACTAGGCCCTGGAAGCCGAGTTGCTCCCGCAGCAGGTGGGTCAGGATATTCGGCGAAAGTGTGGCGGGAGTGGCAGGGTCAGGCTCGAACGCCGGGACATTAAGATGGCCGGTCATGATGCTGCCGACTCCGGCAGAGATGGCTGTGCGAAAGGGGGCCAGTTCGAGGCGCTCCATGCGTTCACGGTCCGCTTTGATCACCGGAAGGTCGATGTGAGAATCCGTGGCGGTGTCTCCGTGACCGGGGAAATGCTTTGCGGTGGCGAGCGCGCCGTTTTCTTGCACGCCGCGGATGAATTCGCTGACGAATTCGGAAACACGCGCCGGATCTTCACCAAAGGAGCGGGTATTGATAATCGGATTGCCGGGGTTGTTGTTCACATCGCAGACCGGGGCATACACCCATTGCACGCCGACAGCCCGCGCTTCGAGCGCCGTGATCTTCCCCATGGTGTAAGCGTCTTTGGGATTTCCAGCGGCGGCCAACGCCATCGCCGTGGGGAAGGAGGTGCCTTCATCCTGGCGCATGGCGGTGCCGCGTTCGTAATCAGCCCCGATTAAAAGGGGGTACTTGGATCTGGATTGCAATTGATTCGCGAGCACGGCGGTCGGGTATGCCTGATCCTTGATGATGCCGAGAGGCGAGCCATGCGTGATGGTGATGAAGCCGCCGACGTGCAGGTCGTTGATGTCGTGCATCATCTGCGCATAAGCTTCTGAATCGGTGGCCGTGAAACTGCCGTGGTAGGTGGTGAAGAGCAGTTGACCGACTTTTTCTTCCAGGGTCATCTGGCGAAGAGAGGACTCGACCCAATTGTTTTGCTCGGGCGTGAGCGTAGCCAGGGCGCCTCCATGGGAGGCGGCTTTCTTGGAGTGAATGTGTGCGAGGGATTTGGCTGTCATATACGATAGAAACAAGATGGGCAGAAGCAAAAGTCCGGCGTAACGCCTGTTCATTTTTGGAAATTCCTCTGGCCGCACGCCCTGCGCCTTGACTGTATATAGCACGCGCACCCGACGCTCACAATATAAGGTGCGAACGGCCAGTTCCAGAATATCATTGGGAGCTATGAAACCAGTGGAGAGGTTAAGGAAAGCTCGAAGGAAGATGTGGATGACGCTGGCGCTTGCTTGCGCGCTGGGAGCGGGCTTGGTTGCGCGGGCAGCCGGCGCGCAGAAACATAGGCCGCCCCGCAAGAGCGGGGTCGGGCGCGTGCAGACCGGGCTGGACGTGCTGGAAGCTCAGAAGTTCGCGCCTCTGCGCGGCAAACGCATCGGGCTCATCACCAATCACACCGGGGTGGACTTTCAAGGGAAAACGACAATCGAACTGCTGGCGCACGCGCAA
>JBAVHY010000163.1:0-8050 GCA_049686315.1 Candidatus Acidiferrum sp.
ATCCGCACCCCTCTTCACGCTCGACGAGGCGCGTAAGCTCTATAATAAGGATGAAAGAAATCGCTCACTCCTGAACCTCCTCGACCGACTCAAACGCCAAGGTCGTGTCCGACAGATAGCTAATGGAGTCTACGCGGGAACATTCGCCACAACTCCGTTGAACCGCTACCGCGTGCCAGCTGCCCTCCGAGAAGATTCCGTCGTTGCCCTCCATTCCGCTCTCGAATTCCACGGCCTCGCCAACCAGACTTTTCAAACCGTCTACTATTTCTCCGCTCGCCTCCGCAAGGAGGTGGTCTTTGACGGCGTCACCTACCATAGTGTCGTGCCTCCCCGTCCATCACTCGCCCCAGCCCATCGCCTTTTTCAAACGGAACGGGGTGCCGACAATGTCTTGCTTACCGGACGCGAACGATCCTTCGTCGACTGCCTGCTCTTTCTCGACTACAGTGGAGGCGTCGAAGAACTCGACAAGTCTCTCGCCATGTTTCCTTCTTTTGATTTCGAAGCAGCTCTCGCATACCTCAAATTGCTGCGCAGTCCATGGCTCTACTCGCGTCTGGGCTTCTTTTTGGACCGCCATGCAGACAAACTCTTCTTTCGTGGAAAGGCGCGCGACCAATTCCTCCAGAAGCTTTCGCGTGGTGTGGTCTACCTCACGGATAAACGTCCCGGCCAACGCTGGGTCCCCACGTGGAAGCTCATGGTGCCTGAGGCGATCTCCCCTTCACGCACGAGTTCCGTGCAAACATGAAATTCACTCTGGCACAGATGCGTGAACTCGCCACGAATACGCGCTTTCCCGCCGAAAATCTCGAAAAAGTGCTCCGCCTTCGCGAGGTCCTTACTGAATTCCACAAACATACTTACCTCCGAGGAAAGCTTGCCCTCAAGGGCGGAACGGCCCTCAATTTCTTCTATCTCAATCTCACGCGCCTTTCCGTCGATATCGATCTCAACTACATCGGGCACATTGACCGCGAAGCAACGCTCCGCGACCGCCCCGAAATATCCAAAGCGGTCGAGCAGATCTTTACCGGTCTCGGGTACTCGCTTCAGAATGGGATCGACGACTACGCGTTGCGGGAGTGGTACCTCAATTTCACGAATCATGCGAACCGGCCCGACCGCATTCAGGTAGAAATCAATTTCCTGATGCGCGCCTGCGCTCTTCCGCCGCAGGAAATGGACGCCGGGCCCGTCGGCGATGCTTCACCGTGCCGGTATTTGGTTCTGGCACTTGAAGAACTGTTTGGTGGAAAGCTCAAGGCCATGATCGACCGCCACCATCCGCGCGACCTCTATGATCTCTATCGCTTTTCCGTGGCGCGCCTCGAACACAACGCCGAGCTTCTCCGCAAGTTCGCGATTCTCTTCGCCAGCACCATGGATCACGATCTCCGCACCTACCACATGGATCGATCCCAGGCGCTAGACAAAAAAGAACTCGAAAAACTTCTCTACCCCCTGCTCCGAGCCGATGACCGGCCAACCGCTGAGGAAATGCTGCAGACCGTTTCGCCCCTTCTCGCAACCGTACTCGACCACACGCGCGAAGCCGCCTACCTCGACGCGATGGCTTCCGGGCGCTACCAGCCGGAATTCCTATTTCCCAAGCAATCGGAGATCGTCGAACGCATCCGCCAGCACCCCGCCCTTCTCTGGAAGGCCAACAACGTCGCCGAACATTTGTCCAAATCGAAAAAGCGATCCTGAACCGCCCTTTTCTCCAGAATCAAAGTGCAATCGGTTCGAGACTGCAGCGTTTTGCCAAATTTTCCCGGACAACACCTTTCAGCCTATCGAATGTCCTTTCGCTTCTAAGCCGAGAAAATCCTCAAACCGTCCAGCTCCGCGCATCGGCGATACCGTAAAACCCCGCGCCCTAAAATCCTCTTTGGAGCGGCATACGTTTTCGACGTCAGTCCAACCGAAGGGCAAGAGCTGCCGCAGCTCGGCGTCGTGCGCGGCAACCCGGAGACATTTCACCAGGAACTAGTTCGCTTTGCCGCACAGCACTCGATCGTCATCGCGTATTCCCGGGATATCGCTCCGGCGCGCGGTGTCTCCCGTGGCCGTGCAACCTTCCCGATTGCAGCGACTTCTATCACGCAGGCGTCCGGGAGCGCGTGGCACGAATTCGGACAAAAGGCGATGCGCGTGATTATTTCGAAGAGATGCGCCGCAAAGCGGTCGGGGCAGAGCGCGAACTTTAATCGACGATATGACGGACACGGGGCGCAGACCGTCGTAACGCGCTCTGCCCTCTCAGTTTGATGGGGCGGTTTTCCAAACTGCAGCTGATGTCATGTCGGTCCTGAGATTTTGTGAGTTGTACTGTCAAGGGGAATCCTCGATTCTCTACGCCTGCGACCATTCCGTTGGGAGGCAGTCCGAACTCAAACCCGCATTTTTGTGGATTGGGTTGTTGTTTATCGTTTGAGTTGTGCGGAGAAGGAAAACTTCGAACCCCCAAATATGAGAATCGGAAGTCCTGCTTTTTCCTATGTTTAGAGTTTCGCTTCAGCGAACAGAAAGGTGAGATTCAGCCGGAAAAAGTAACACGGGAAATCGCCCGAATAAAAGTCTGCATTATCAACCACTTATATTTTCTGGCGGAGAGGGGGGGATTATATTGACCCAGTTTTCGCAACTCCGTTTGTTTCTATCACTTCACTCGTAATACCTGCATTTTCTGTCGCTTAAGGCCGTGTCTCAGCAGTCTTATCCGTCTCAGCAGTGCCCTCCCGTCTCTCCTATGGACATCGAAAGCGCTCAAAAAAAGTAACATGAGTAACAAACCTGGATTTTCCTTTTCGTGCCTACTCTGATTGCCATCTACCAACATAGTCCCGGGCGGTTCAGCCGCTGTATTGAGCGTCTTTCCGGGGTGTGCAGTGAGACTGCGTTTGATATGCAGCGACTGCTTCAGGTACATGCTCTTCGCCAGGTAGGCGCGGCCGAGTTGGGAGTGGGCCAGGGCATTGTGGGGATCAAGCTCCAGCGTCCCCTGAGGAGTTTGATCGCGGTGCTCTGCGCTTACTTCAGCTGCAGGGGGAACGCGAAGGGCGGCACTCCTGCATCGTACGATCCAACCGAATATCTATAAACACCCGCTCGTATGCTCTATATTTGCGACAGAAAGTAGCTAGACTCTGGCCGCGTGCGCGCGACGCTGACCGGATGTCGGGGGAGTGGGTTTAGGCTCCGTCGTTGCGATGCCGGCAAGTGTGACCGGCTCCCGGTCCGGAAACTCGACAACAATCGTGAGGCGCCCGCCCATCTTTTCGACCGTCCGTCGCAATGTCGAGAGGTGCATATCGGTGCGCTTCTCGATGGCGGACACTTGCTTTTGATTGACGCCAAGAGATTTCGCCAATTTCTCCTGCGTCAGTTCACGCGCTTTGCGCATTTCCTGCAGCGTCATTTCCTCGGCGATCAGCAAAGCGGCACGCGCCTCGATCTTCTTGCGGCGCGACGCCGGCAGGCGTTTCATGACCTCTTTTACGTTCTTCGCCATTGTGCTACTTCCTTTCCTTCTTGTGCTTCTCTTTCTCTTGTTCTTTCTTCACCCGCCCAAGGTGCGCATCAAACCGACCGTCGGCCCTGCGAATCAATTCGCGGTAAAATCGTTTTTCGCTGCCGCCGGATTTGTCGCCGGCGATCAGCAGGATCGCGCGGCGCTTCGTGTCGAAAGCGAACGCAACCCGCCAGACACCGCCCTGAGCCTCGAAGCGCAATTCCTTCATATTCGCGTGGCGGGAATCCTTCAACGTGTCCACTCGCGGCCGTCCCAATTGTGGCCCGAACTGCCGTAACAGTATGGCCAAGGCGAGAATCTCGTTCTGCACATCAACGTGCAGGGCCTGAAACTCCGGCTCGAACTCATCTCCGATCAGGACTTCCCATCTCACCCGGTTACTATACTCTAGAGGGTATATACTATCAAGGGTATAATTAGGATTAGCTCACCCCGAATCCCGCGCAGGAAACGGCCTATTTGCGGTGTAACTCCGTGACCCCAGAAGTCCCCATGGGGGGAATGCCGTTTGGCGGAAGGTCGACTGCGTTCTCATCTCCTCGAATGCCATTTCTGGCCCGTGACCGCCACTTTTCCGATTTCCCCACTACACGTCCAAGTGACCGCCGCCAAGCGGGGCGAGGATAACTTCCCCATTGCGGACCAGCCGCGGCGTTGCGAGCCAATTCTGGGGTTTACATCTGAACGAAGGGACTAGTATTGTGCTTCCGACTGGGAAGGCGGCGACGCATTGGAGCTACCAACGGCGAGCGGATACGCGAATCTATCGCTACAGGAGCCAACACCAAGATCCGCGACCTTGCCGGCGTTCGTGCTGTTCCTCATGTCGCCGGTGATTGCGGAAGTGCTGCTGGGCGCAACGAGGCTAACGAAGATCGGTGGGCTCATCCTCGTCGCGCCGTTCTACGGGTGCGGGGTATTGCTCATTCGTGAACTCGTGCGACGGCGCACCACCAGTTGGTGGCCCGTTGTTTTGTTTGGCGCCGCTTACATGCTCGTAGAAGAAGGACTGACGCTTCAAACACTCTTCAACCCGGATTTCGTCAACGCTGCCAAGCTCGGTGGACGATGGCTCGGCGTCAATTTCGTCTTGACCCAGTGGGAGTTGGGCTACCACATCGTCTGGAGCATTTGCATCCCGATTTTGACCACTGAGCTGCTGTTTCCCGCTCGTCGGACGCAGCCGTGGCTGGGGCCACTCGGCGTGAGTGTGTGCGCGATCGTCTTTGCACTGGCAGCACTCGCCTTGGGCGCGACGTTTCGAAAGATCGTGATGCCGGGCTTTCATGCGCCATCCTTGCATCTCCTGATCACCGCAGGCCTGGCTTGTGCCTTCGCGCTTTCAGCGCTGACGTGGCCGAGAGCTAAGGCACCCACGAATAGCGCCCGCACTCCCGCACCCCGCTGGACTCCGCCTTGGTGGTCAGTCGGCACCTTGGCCGCGATTTGGGGGATGAGCTTGTTCGGTTTATTCGTCATCCCTGCGTCGATCAAGCCAACTAACACAGTCGTGATCTTCATGCTTGCACAAGTGGGCATTACCGCTGTGCTCGTATGGAGGATGAAGATCCTCTCGACGGACAACCCCGGCTGGACCGATGCTCATCGCTGGGCACTTGTCTTTGGCCCAGTCCTTGTTAGTTCCTCATTCGGAGTTGTTGCGGTAACAGCCGATAGCCGGATCGATCAGATCGGCGTGGCTTCATTCGCGATGGGAACGTTGACCACGCTGTTGATTTTCGCGAGGCGCGGCGCCAGATCAGTGACCCGATGATTTCTCACTGCACCTGCCCTGACCTTCTGACTCAGAATGACTTGCGGTTAAGCCCGTCAACCGGCAAGAATCCAGGCCGGAGTTCGGTTTTGAACAGCTGTCGCCTGTTTACGTCGACTGCGGCTTTGACCCTCTAACGTCCTGCCGGAGCAGAGAGTTCGCGCGCCGCGATCCATGAAGCGATCTTGTCGAGCACCTTCGGGGAAATGGTCTCTTCGATCTGCCCATATTCGGCGGGCGCTCCGGTCTTGGCGGATTGGAATAGGTGGTTCACGCCGGGAATCTCGATGGTTTGAAAGTCCCTGTTCCCGCCGGCCTGTAGCGCGGCGCGGATTGCAGGCAGGTTCTGAGCGGCCGAAACCTGCGTGTCCTTCTCGCCGATGAGTGCGAGCACAGGGCAAGTTACTTTTCGCAGTGCGGGCGCGGGGTCATATGCGATGAAGTAGCGTCCCCATGGGCCCTGGCCTCGTGCAATCCCGTCGCTTACATTCTCTGCCGCAGCGAAGGTCGTGAGGAAAAGGACCGCGCGATTCGCGAAAAGCAGGAAGCCAGACTGATCGTCGATCTAAAGAAGCTTCAGCAACGTGTGGTCCAGGGTCGACTGAAAGAGGAAAACAAAATCCAACAATCGATCGGTCGATTGCTGGAGCGCTATCCGCGGGTAGCCCGGTATTACAAGATTTCCTATGAGGCCACCCAGAAAAAGCTTTCCTGGAATGAGCTGGCCGAGAAGAAGGCCCGGGCCCAGAAACTGGACGGCAGCTACGTTCTGAAAACGGATCGGCAGGATCTGACGGCGGAGGAAATCTGGCGCACTTATATCCTGCTAACGCGTGTGGAAGATGCCTTCCGCGACCTCAAGAGCCCGCTGATGGAGCGGCCGATTTTTCATCATCTTCAGGATCGGACGCAGACCCATATTTTTCTCTGTGTCCTGGCCTACCATCTGCTGGTGGCCATCGAGCACCGCTTCCTGCAGGCCGGCCTGCACACCTCGTGGGCGACCATTCGTGATCAACTCCGCACGCATCAAGTCGTCTCGATCGTTCTGCCGGAAGACCGACTCGGCCGCGTACTGAAAATCCGCAAGGCCACCATCCCTGAACCAGAGCACCGCCAAATCTACGCAACCCTACGCATTCCCGCCGCGCTTATGCCACCCGTCAAGACTTGGCACGAGAAGGATTGTAGTGACGAAAAAAATCGTAAGTTATAGAAAACACAGCATCAGTGCCTGAAGAGTGTGGAAGTTGGGCTAGGTTAGTCGTTTAGAAGACTCTTTAGGACTTCTGGCGCGACATAGAAGCTGGTGGTCTGGAGACGTTCCACAGACACCCGCAGGTCTAGCAGCCCGAGCGAGGCAGCTTCCTTCAAAACGCCGAGTGTCCCGATGACAGGGATTCGCCGTTCCTGTGCCCGTTTTCGCCCTTCCCGGTCGTCAACGATCAATTGGTCAGCGCGGAGCTCCGTCGCAAGCATAATCGCATCGCGTTCGCCTGGATCCAGATTCGCCAGAGAAGAGTCTGGCGCATCGATGGGAGAGCGAATCTCGAGCCAAGCAGGCGCCCCATCGATCCAAGCCCGAACTATCTCAGGCGCAACCGGTCGCAGAAGTTCCTCTTGGACCGCTCGCGGGATCACAACCGTGCCGTACATCTTTGGGAGGATGTCGATTTCTTTGATGAGAAGGAGATAGTTGATCGGAGATGTGTCGGCGACGACTATCATCCCAAGTGGCGCTCACCATGAGACGGCTGTGCGCCTTGGAGCTTTGAACGGACCTGCCGGGCCGTAGCTCGATCTTGCTCCAGATCAGAAACATCGTAATGAAGGTAAACGCCGTGTTGCTTCAAAAAGGCGTGCACTTCCATCCTGGTTTGGAAGCCCAACATCTGCCGCACCGCAGATTCCGACAGTAGTTCAGTACGGTAACCCTCGAGGGCCAACGCCTCAAGAGCCACTCGCGCTGGGTCTCTACCTTCAGGAGCCAGTTGGCGAGCAAGTTCGTCCGGAATATTGAGAGTAATTTGCATACGCTGAGAATAACACAGACTCCTGCGGGAAGATTTCGAAAGGACTACTGGGGAAAGGGACTCAAATGCCGTCCCCTTCCCCAGACCCCTTCTCGGTAGCGGTGATGGCTCCTACAACAGCTAGGGCTGTCAAAAACACGCGGAAGCCATATCCTCCAGCTACAATTTCCAACCGGTTATGGTTTAAACAGGGATAGATTTATTTGTAGTAATCGTAGTAATCACCAAAAAAGTAGTAGCAAGGCTCAAATAGCCGCATGTTTATTGATGATTTTTGCTATGGCGGAGAGGGGGGGATTCGAACCCCCGGTACAGGTTTTGGCCCGTACAACGGTTTAGCAAACCGCCGCCTTCAGCCTCTCGGCCACCTCACCGTAAAGAGCTAACTGTTGTCGCACAAGGACTTGCGGATTTCAGACTTTCGACCCAGTTCGTCGATTTTGCTCGATTGTCCCTGAAATTGTCCCTGTCGCGGCGTCGAGACGCTTGCCGGCCTCGCGAAGGTCGCCAGCGCTCACGATATTGTATCGCTCAAACACGCTCCGCGTCTTGTGCCCCGTCATCTGCATCGCGACGCGCTCGGGAATGCCGGCGCGGACGAGATTGCGAACGGCGGTTCGACGGAAGCCGTGCTGGTGCGTGGTCAGGACATCGAGCTCGGACGTGTCGGAGTCGACGAAGAATTCGTAGTCGAGCATCCGA
>JBAVHY010000164.1:0-41575 GCA_049686315.1 Candidatus Acidiferrum sp.
CGTCGCCGCTCGCGATCGGAGAGTTGCGTGCGCTGCACGGAGCCTCCATCTCTTATACACTATAGTATATAAGAATAGATCGTTGTCAAGAGCCAAAACGAGAATGCGAATCTGCTATCGAAAATCCAAGAAGGATAATTCTAAGCGGAACAGGAACTTACCTCACAGAAAAATCACGGATGCGGAACCGCTGACTTTTGGCGAAGTGGCATCATTATGGTTTGCACCAGCGAATCCATCGCCAACCGAGGCATTTTTGGGCTGAGGTGGCCCTTGCCTGAGCCACGTTACCGTGTCCTTGCCCTCGGCGGTCATCCGGTTCAGTATATGTCTCCCTTATTGCGTCACATGGCTCAACACCCGCTGATTGGCGCGCGGAAACTTCCGGATGTGGGTTCAGCCAAAGGACGAGGGCTGCGGGATTTTGCGGCGGCGCTTCCGGGAGCGTTGGCCTGCGGTGTGGAGCCAGTTGCCGCGCTGGTGCAACAGGGTGTGGCCGTAGGCAACACGCGAACGGTGTCGCTGCTTCAGGCTTCCGGAGAAGCTCTCCCGTTCGGCGACGCCAGTTTCGATGCCGTGAGCGAGTTTAGCGTGTTGCATCACACCCGCAATGCCTCGGCAGTGGTGCGGGAAATGCTCCGTGTGGCGCGAAAAGCGGTCATCATCGCCGATGCGAATCGTTTCGGGCAGGGATCGCTGCCCAAGAAACTCTTCAAACTGTTTTTGTACAAAATCGGTTTGTGGCATGCGTTTGACTTCGTGCGCACCCGCGGCAAGGGTTACCAGATTTCCGAAGGCGATGGTTTGTTCTACTCGTACAGCGTTTATGATTCCTATGACCTGGTTGCAGAGTGGGCCGATCGCATCCTTGTCCTGCCTTGTGGCCCCAGTCACACGCGGAGTTGGTTTCATCCGCTCCTGACCACCGAAGGAGCGATTCTGATTGGGCTCCGGGACCCGCGGAAGGAAGGGAAAAAGGATTAGTTCTTTCTGCCATTCAACACGGCCTTGCGTGTTGCCTGCAGCGTGAATTCCAGCGTCTCTTTGGGAATTTTGGTGATGAATGGCCCGATCAGCCACGCGAGCCCTGTGGGGATACCGCGTGTGAGCGAGACCACCTGATTTTGCACGTAGACCCCGCCGTCCCGTTCTTCCATTCGCCACCACGTTTCCATGCGCCACAAAAAACCGTCGTCTTCGCCCGGTGGCTTCTCTTTTTCGCTTGGTCCGTCGGGATTTTCTACCTGGGCGATTCGAACGGCGGAACTGCGGCTGTGGGCGCGAAGAGGGGAATCGCGATAATAGGTGACCAAATGTTCGGTGTTCAGAACCACGGTCACAATCTTCTGGCGGCGAAAGCGCAGAAAAACATGGAAGTGGTCTCCATCGCGTGATTCGGTCCGGGCTTTGGCCACATCCGGGGCAAAATAAGTTGCGTGATGATCGTAGTCTTGCATGACTTTCAGCACGTCGTCGATCTTCACACCGGGAATGAAGATGATTCCTTCCCAATCGTGAATCATGCCTCCGGGAATATCGAGGTTCCCGCCGTCTCCGTTGACGCTGAGGCGTCGAAGCGCGACATCTCCGTTTTTCAGTTTGGCGAGTGTGGCGGATCGATCCTTGTTCTGCAAGTGATCCACCCACAGAAAGGGGCCGCGACGCAGGTCTTCGCCATTTTGCACCTCCGTTTTGGCCACGTAGCTTGAGAACGCCTGGATTGTTGCTTCACGAAGGGAATATAACGTCGCGGGCGGAGTCTTGGCGGCGGCAGCCAGGGCGATGAGCAAAATGGAGCACGTCGCGGGGACAGCCGCAGATTTGCAGGAAGTACCCATCATCCGTCACCTAATCCCGTCATACGAGGCGCATGCAACTCTCCGGAACTGTTGGCAATACAACGTCTTGGAACTCCCTCTAAAGGGTGGATGCAAGAATTGTTCCGAATGGTGCGGACTGCGAACGGGGAGTCGCTCAGCGAGAAAGGGGAATTAGTGAACGGAGAGAAATTCTAAAGGGTTGGGTGGCTCGCACACGGCCCCTTGCAGGACCGCTGTCCCCGCGCGGCCCCCAACCCGAATACAAGCTTAGAGGTGCAACCCAAATGCCTCAATGGACCGATGGCCCCAAACAAACCGGTACGGGGGGCTTGGTACTGTGGCTCTAAAGGAGCCGGACACTAGTGTCTAATCTATCACTATCAAAAATAAGGGGTTCTGAACAGCCCGCAGCACAAATCTGAGCATCACGAGTGCACGTGTCTGCTGGCATTGCATTGCCCGCCAAACAAGAGTATAGCCAGTCTAGGAAGCAAAGTAGTGCCCAGAGCGCCGGGCGCGCTCCAACCCGGAGCAGCAGGGAGCGGTAATGTCTCCCAAGGCTCCTCCATGTAACGGCCAAGTTCTCCTCGCCGCAGACCAGATCGGGCTGTTGATTCAAGCCCTGATCCACCAAGGTTACGAAGTAATCGGTCCAACCATTCGAAACGGGGCCATCCTCTATGATCGCGTGTCGTCGGTCGAAGACCTTCCCCAAGGCTGGACGGACGAGCAACAAGGCGGAAAATACAGACTGAAGCGCCGTGCGGACGAAGCTTTGTTTGGCTACACTGTTGGTCCGCATTCATGGAAGAAGTTTCTGTTTCTGGCATCGGCGCGCCTGTGGAAAGCGCAACGCGCGGACGGCCATTTTCGGATAATCCCGGAAATACAGAACACTCCCAAGCTTGCCTTCCTCGGTGTGCGGGCCTGTGAACTGCATGCCATCCGTGTACAGGACAAAATTTTTCTCGAAGGACCATATGTCGATCCTATTTACAAATCGCGGCGTGCAAATATTTTTGTCGCGGCGGTGAATTGCGCACAGGCAGGAGGAACCTGCTTTTGCGATTCGATGGGGACAGGCCCGAAAGCGGCGTGCGGCTACGACCTGTCGCTGACCGAAGTGCTCCGGGAAGAGCGACACTTCCTGATTGCACAAGCCGGGACAAAAGCCGGAGCGAAGATCCTGGCGGAGATTCCCACGCAGGCAGCGGGCGAAGCGGAAATTGCCGCCGCCAATGCGCTGGTCGAGGAAACCGCCCGGCACATGGGACGAAGCCTGAACTCGACCGGCCTTAAGGAACTGCTCTACCGGAATACGGAAAACCCACGCTGGGACGCCATAGCAGGCCGGTGTCTGAGTTGCGCCAACTGCACCACAGTATGCCCCACTTGCTTCTGCTCAACGATCGAGGACCTGACCGACTTGACCGGCCAGCAGGCGGAGCGTGTCCGTAAGTGGGACTCCTGCTTCACCACAGATTTTTCCTATATTCACGGCGGAAGTGTGCGATCGACGCCTCGAACAAAGTTCCGTCAGTGGATGATGCACAAATTGGCCTACTCGGTGGACCAGTTTGGAACTTCCGGATGCGTCGGTTGCGGACGTTGCATCACCTGGTGTCCCGTGGGAATCGATATTACCGAGGAAGCGCGGGCTATTCGCGAGTCCGAAACCTGCCTTAGCAATGTGGAGTGAAGGAGGATGAACATGATTCAGTCTCTGGAGTCGGTCATCAAAGAGCATCCTTTCTTCGCGGAGATGCCGGAGAAGCACCTGGAGTTCATCACCGGTTGCGCCAAGAACGTGGCATTTCCGGAGCGCTACACCATTTTTCATGAGGGGGATCCTGCCAACGAATTCTATTTCATCCGCGAGGGTTTGGTGTCCGTGGAGCTGTTGGTTCCAAACCGCGGCGCGACCACGGTTCAGACGGTAGCGGAGGGCGAAATTCTGGGGTGGTCGTGGGTTTCCCCGCCGTATCGCTGGCATTTCTGCGCGCGTACGCTGCAGCGCACGCGCGCCCTGGTATTCGATGCCAAATGCCTGCGCACTAAATGTGAAGAAGACCACGATCTGGGATACGAACTGCTCAGTCGGTTTGTGAACGTCATTTCTGCGCGACTGGATGCGACCCGGCTGCAATTGCTGGATATTTATGGACGCCATAATTGAAGCGGAAATTACGGAACGAGCGGTAACCGAGCCGATGGTCCCGGAGTTGTTCCGGATCGAGCGGCTGAAGCGTGAGACCGAGGACACCTTCACGCTGGAACTCATGCCGGTGGACGAAACCACCAAGATTTCCTTTCTCCCAGGACAGTTCAACATGCTTTATGTCTTCGGCGTGGGAGAAGTTCCGATTTCCATCAGCAGCGACCCCGCCGAAACGTCGCGGTTGTCGCACACGACGCGCAGGGTGGGGGTGGTGACTAAGGCCATGGGCATGCTGAAACCAGGCGACACCATCGGCGTCCGCGGGCCGTTCGGAAGCCACTGGCCAGTGGCAGAGGAGGATGGCCGGGACTTTGTGGTCATTGCAGGAGGCATCGGGTTGGCGCCGCTGCGTCCGGTGCTGTACCACTTGATGGCCCAGCGGGAAAAGTACAGGAACATCGTCCTGCTCTATGGTGCCCGGTCACCGGAGGAGATCCTGTACAAGCGCGAACTGGAACGGTGGCGCGGCAAGTTTGACCTCGAAGTTCAGGTGACCGTGGATCGCGGTGCAAGCGGGTGGCGCGGCAATGTGGGCGTGGTTACGCCCCTGGTGGCGCGGGCACCCTTTAATCCTTCCAATACCGTGGCATTGGTGTGCGGACCGGAGATCATGATGCGCTTCGCGGTGATGGAACTGCAAAAACGCGGTGTGGCGGCGGAGCGGACGTATCTATCCATGGAGCGGAATATGAAATGCGCGCTCGGCTACTGCGGCCATTGTCAGTATGGACCAACATTTGTGTGCAAGGATGGCGCGGTGTTCCGTCTCGACCACATCGCGCCGATCTTTGGAAAAGGGGAGATTTGAAATGCCTCCCAAGCGCAAGCCGAAAATAGCCGTTTGGAAATTCGCTTCCTGCGATGGATGCCAGTTGAGCCTGCTGGATTGCGAAGACGAACTCCTGGCCATCGCCGGAGCGGTGGACATTGCGAATTTCCCGGAAGCCTCCCGCGCGGTGGTCGGCGGACCGTATGACATTTCGCTGGTGGAAGGCTCAATAACCACGCCGCACGACGAAGAGCGGATTCACACCATTCGTCGAGCATCGAAGACGTTGATTACGATTGGGGCTTGCGCGATGTCCGGCGGAATTCAGGCGCTGCGCAATTTCAAGAACGTGGAGGAGTTTATTTCGTTGGTATACGCGCGGCCGGAATACATTGAGACGTTGAACAAATCGACGCCCATCACGGACCACGTGTTTGTGGACTTCCAGTTGCGCGGCTGCCCCATCAACAAGTACCTGCTCGTGGAAGTGCTCAGCGCGTATTTGAACGGGAGAAAGCCGGTGACCCCGGCTCACGGGGTCTGCCTTGAATGCAAGCGGCTGGGCATTGTATGCGTGATGGTCGCCGAGGGAATTCCCTGCATGGGACCGGTGACGCAAGCAGGTTGCGGCGCGCTTTGTCCCGCCTATGGGCGCGGGTGCTACGGCTGCTTCGGACCGAAGGAAACACCGAATACAGGTGCGCTGAGCGAATGGTGGAACCAACTCGGGGTCAGCGATCCAGACATCGTGCGCGCGTTCCGTTCCTACAATGCGTGCGCCGAACCGTTCCGGAAAGAAAGCGAAGCGCGTGAACGCTAAGAGCTTCAAAGTCGAACTTCTGGCTCGCGTGGAAGGCGAAGGCGGTTTTGGCGTCAAAATCAAGGACCACCTCGTCAAAGAGGTGAAACTGAACATTTTTGAGCCGCCGCGCTTTTTTGAGGCGTTTTTGCGCGGGCGGAAGTTCAGCGAAGCTCCTGACATTACCGCCCGGATTTGCGGAATCTGCCCAGTGGCGTACCAGATGAGTGCGTGCCATGCCGCAGAGAACGCCTTTGGCGCACAGCCACAGGGGGCGATCCGCGAATTGCGGCGGCTTCTCTACTGTGGCGAGTGGATCGAGAGCCACGCGCTGCACATTTACCTACTGCATGCTCCGGACTTTCTGGGTTATGAAGACGCGATCCAAATGGCCAAGGATCATTCAGACGCCGTGCAGCGTGGTTTGCGATTGAAGAAAATCGGCAACAAGATCATGACGCTGGTGGGAGGAAGGGAGATCCACCCGATCAACGTACGCGTGGGCGGATTTTATAAGACCCCGACCAGGCGGCAACTCCAGGGACTTGAGGAAGACTTAAAGTGGGCGCGGGACGCGGCGGTGGAGACAACGCGTTGGGTGTCGGCATTCACGTTTCCAGATTTTCAGCGGAACTATGAATTTGTTGCTCTGCGGCACCCGGGCGAATATGCCCTGAACGAGGGCAGGCTGGTATCCAGCAAGGGGCTGGATATCGACATTTGCGAATACGAGCAGCACTTCGCGGAGGAGCATGTCCCGCACTCGAATGCACTGCATTCGGCGATTCTGGAGCGCGGGGCCTACTTCGTGGGGCCGCTGGCACGGTACAACCTGAATTTTGAGAGGTTATCTTTGTTGGCGCAGGAAATGGCGAGGGAAGCCGGATTGGGGCGTGAGTGCCGGAATCCATTTCAGGGGATCCTGGTCCGCGCGGTGGAAACGGTGTACGCCTGTGATGAAGCGCTGCGAATTATTGCCAGTTACGAAATGCCCGAACAGCCTTCCATCGAAGTGACACCGCGGGCGGGCACCGGATACGGCTGTACGGAAGCGCCGCGGGGAATTTTGTACCACCGGTATCACTTCGACGAGCACGGACTGATTCTAAACGCAAAGATCGTTCCGCCCACGTCACAGAACTTGAAAACCATGGAGGATGATCTGGGGGAATTTGTGTCCACAAGGCTGCATCTGCCGAACGACCGGCTGCAGTGGCAATGCGAGCAGGCGGTCCGGAACTACGACCCGTGCATTTCTTGCGCGACACATTTCCTGAGAGTCCGGATTGAACGCGAATGACAACGCCAGCACAAAAAGCGATCTTCATCGGAGTGGGCAACCCCTTTCGCGGCGACGACGGAGCAGGGCGCGCTGTGGTACAGCACCTGCGCCGGGAAATTCCACCCGGCGTCAAGGTTGTGGAAGAAACCGGAGACGGGGCCGAACTACTGGAGGCGTGGAAGGGCGCGGACTGCGTGATTCTGGTGGATGCCGTTCAGTCTGGCGCGCCGCCGGGGACAATTCACCGCTTGGACGCGCGCATGGAGAAACTTCCGGCATGGTTTTCGCGTGCGTCAACGCATTCGTTTGGTGTGGCGGAGGCGATTGAGTTGGCGCGCATGATGGGAGACTTGCCGGCCAAGCTGATTGTATATGGAATTGAAGGGCTGGATTTTTCTGCTGGCACCGCATTGTCTCCGGAAGTGGCGGCTGCCGTGCCAGGCGCCGCGAACCTGATCCTGCGGGAAATTTTGCACTTGCCCACGGCGCTAACCGCGAAACCTCACTGAAATCCGGAATTCCATTGTTTTGGAAGACTGCCCCTCGCGGCCCTAGGGATTCAGCATCGATTAGGACGCAGGCGAACCTTCAAAACGAAGCCGAGGGGAGACAATCGAACGGTAGAGTGCGTTTATTTCTTTTGTTTTGCGGGCAACGTTCCGCTCAATGCCGTATTGCCATTCAGCAGATATAATGTAATTTCCTTGGTCTGCCCCAGACGCAGAGGGATGTTCTTCTCCCAGTCGGAGTAGGCACCGTTCGCCGACGCGCGAAGGTCGTAGGAGTCCTGTTTCAGGCCAGTGATGAGGTAGTGCCCTTTTTTATCGGTGTGCACGACGCGCGGACGAATGCCGGCCGAGGACTGGCAGGCTACGGCTGCGGCAGGGACGGGTTTCCCGTCAGCCCCGAGGACAACTCCCTGAATGGTGACGGCGGTTTTGCTGGCCTTTTGTGCCTGGAGCTCCGCGGCGAAGAGCAGCATGAATGTCAGCAAAAGCGACAAGATAAGTTTGTAATTCATTCGCAGGCTGCTCCCTTGGCCATGATTTCAGTTTAGACCGGGTAAGAAACTGAGAAACCGGACAGACAATAATGTGTCTGACAACCAACCTGTCTCCGGGTACAGGGGCGGGACTCATGCGAAGCAACAGCTTAGGGGAGCTTCAGATCCACAGCATAGACATCCACATCACCGTGGTCGACGGTGACGTAGACGGAGCCGTCGGGGCTGAGGCCGGTGAACATGCAGCGAGCGGCGCCAGAGCTCAGGAGATCGCCGAGTCGCATGACGCGTTCGGTTTCCCGCGTGGCCATGGGCACACGGAAGATGGATTCCTCGACTTCGTCGACGTCCTGATAATAGAGCGCATCACCGCCGGGTGACCAGCGTAAGGCGGCGGGAAAATTCGCTTCGGAAAGCACCGACCACTTTTCCAACTTGCAGTCGTAAAGCAGAACTTGCTTCTTCTTCGGATTAAGAGCAGCGATGTATCGTCCGTCAGCCGACCAGCGCGGTTCGACTAAACCTTCGGAACCGGGCAACATGGTGAGCTTGCCGTTTTCAAGATCCAGGATGCGGATGTCCGGTTCCCGTCCGGATTCCATCTCCTGAACGTCCAGGACGATCTGACGCCCGTCCGTTCGCCAGTCGCCAGAGACAGATGCCCATTTGTTATTCGAGGGCAGCACGCTGCGAGGCGAACCTCCTTGCGCGGAAACGACGTAGAGGCGCGGCTGGCTGTCCAGCAAAAATCCCGTAAACAAGATCTGCTTCTGGTCGGGCGACCAGTGAGGTGCGAAAGCCCCGGTGGCGCCCGCGGTCAACTGCACCTTGCCAGTTCCGTCGATCCGGCTCTTCCACAAGGTGCCATTTTCGCGGGCGGCGTAGACAGCCCATTGTCCATCGAGCGAAAAATCCATGTCGGTGGCGCCGGATTCCGCGAGCATGGCAGTCTTAGCGGAAGTTCTTGGGTCGATGCGAAGCAACTGGTATTCATTGTGCGAACCGATGGCGAAAATTCGACTGCCATTGGGGCTCGCAATGGGGTGGTCAAAGGCAATCGGGCCGGTGGTCAATTGAATGGGATTACCAGAGTGCTTGCGGAAGAGGCCGCGATTCTCCTCCATAAGCCACAAACTCGCCTGCGTATCAACCGCAAGGCTCGCGCGGAGGTCGACGCCGGAAGAAAAGGCAAAGTAATTGCCGCCGGCGAGCCAGGTGCCGCCGCCTTCATGAGGTCCGTGTTGGCCTTCCGGAAGCACGCGACGTGGAGAGCCGCGGTCGAGATCCATTTCCCACATGGAGTCGGTGCTCTCCAGAAGATTGGTTTGTGTGAAGCGCAGACGCTTGCCGTCGGGAGACCAAACCAGAGAGTGAGGAGCGGGGTGGAATCTGGCTAGTTCACGCACGTGATTGCCTTGTGCGTCAGTTAGTTGGATGCTTTCCCCCTGAACATAAGAAATGAGGTCGCCCTTGGGGGACCAGACAGCTTCTTGCGCGGTCACATCGCCGAGACGACGCGGCGCGCCTCCTTGAACGGGCCAGAGCCAGAGCGCAGTCTCTTCTCCTCGATGGGTCGATTGGCCGATAAGAAATTGCGAATGGTCCGGGGAAAGATCGAAGATGCGCGTGTTATCGAAAGGAGTTGGGGTCCGTTGAATACTCCCGCCTTCCACGGAGGTCTGCATCAAGTTCCAGCCGGTAACGTCACGAACGACAAAATAGATGCGGCTGCCATCAGTGACGAGTTTGCCCCAAGGATCGACCTGCCCGGAGTGGGTAAGCTGCACGGCGCGCTCAACCCGAGGCTCGGGCTGGGGCCATAAACCGTAGATGAGCAGAGCAGTGCCACCTGCCAGAATCGCCGCCGCTTTCCACCAATTAGGCCTGGGACGCCTTTCAGGGGTTTCTCTATGGGCCGACTGCTGAACAGTGGTGGTGTCGATTCGCGGCGGAACTTCGAGGGCATGAAGGGATTGCTCTTCCGTTGCCTCAATCCGGATGGCGGTTGTGATAGCGGGTGACTCGATTTTGCAAAGTTCAACGGGAGCGATAAAGCGGTACCCCTTGCGAGGAACCGTTTCGATGAAAAGGGGATTGTCCGCGTTGTCGTTGAGCGCTGCACGGAGCTTCATCAGCGCCGTATTCATGCTGCCGTCAAACTCGACGTACGTGCCATCCGGCCAAATCTTCTTGCGCAGCTCTTCCCGGGCAAGGATTTCACCAGAAGATTCAAGCAGTAGGGAGAGGATTCGGAAGGGCTGTTCCTGGAGCCTGACGGTTATGCCTTGGCGGGTAAGCGTGCCGAGGTCGAGATCGGCCTCGAACAGACCGAATCGGTAAAGTCGCCGAATTGGCGTCGAACGAGAGTCCACAGTGTCACGCAGCAAGCGCGGGCAAGAATATTACACCAAAACGACGGTTGATAAAAGACCATAAGTTGAACGAAGAAAATGGCTTAAGTGTTGATAACGGAACTAGAGGGAGTTCGTTTGACGCGGAAATCTGGTTGTCCGATGCTTACGTTAGTTACTTTCTCGTCTTGGGTGGTACCCCAAATTCCAACCCAAGGCGACCCCAAAGCGGAGGCACGCTTCTTTTGAAGCACGCCTTCACTCTGAACCAACGGGATGGCCCGCGTCCGATGTTCTCCGTCAGCAGCATGGGACACGGACGCGGCAATTCCCCAATCTGATTGGATCTCCTATTCGCATCGAACTCTTGGTTTCTGGCAGGACTGCGACGATTGTAAAGTAGGTCTGGTCTTGCGTTGGTCCCACGACTGGGTCGATGAGAGGTAATATTTCTAAGTTCTGGTACTTCCTAAAGAGCGGCCTCGTGGGTTCTTGCGACCATTATCCCATTTCATTGCAATTGATTACCCGCGCCCATCAGAATCTCGAGCCGGTTTGGCCGTGATCGTGCCAGTAGATACCTACCCAGTCGAAATCGATGAAAACGGAGGATTAACCATCATGCGATTCCGAACTGCGCTTTCTCTAGCAACTTTATTCCTGTTCTGCTTTGCGGTCGCGGTCTGGTCCACACCACTCGATGTTCAAGCCTCAGTGCGAACCAATCCGGGCGCCGAAATGCAGACCGTTTCGGGCAAGATCGCTTCCGTAGGTGACGCGGAGTTTGCCTTGGAAGTAAAGGAGGGCCAGAAACAGAACGCGCTGAAATTCCTGGTCGACGGCAACACCAAGGTAGAGGGGAAGCTTTCCATTGGAGCGCAAGCCACCGTTGAATACCGGTCGGAGGACGGCAGGAACATTGCAACTCGCGTATCGGTGATGCCGGCATCCGGGATACAATCTCACTAGCCAGGAACAGTCCTGTCGCCGCAACTGGAGCCTTTTGTTTGAGGAATGCGACAGTACCGCAAGCGCCCAGCCCCGCTGCGGTGTTCCCAAGCGAACCACCTACTGTCGCTCACGTCCACGCACGAGTAATTGCTAGAAACTGTATTTGAAGGGCTAGAACTTACAGCAGGTGAGATTCTTTTCTTCTCGGAGGAATCCCTATACGCACGACGCTCAAAATCGTCGTTCCGTTGGCTGTTAGCGTACTATGTGTGTCTCTGCTCTATGGGGTGTACCAGGTTCGGGCAGAACGGCGTCATCTGCGCGAGGATCTTTCCCACCAGTCGGAAGATCTAGCCGAAAGCATGCAGGAAAGCCTGGAAGCAACGCCCGGCCGGATCACAGACCGCAGCCTGAGCCACATGGTCGAAAAGTCCGGACAGCGGGACCACCTTTTGGGCGTAGCGGTCTACGACATCTCGGGAGTTCCGATCGCCATCACTCACGGCCTCTCGCCAACGTTTGCATTACGCCCTCTGGTTGCCGGGCAAGCGGCAGAGACAAACAAAGGCGCGGGGGAATTCCGGGAAGTGAATGGGGCGCCGCTGCACTTGCACGCCGTGCCGCTGCACCGGAACGATGAAACAACCGGCAGTTTGTTGGTGATTCATGATTCCAGCTACATTCAGGCGCAAGTGCTGCGAGCGGTGCGGGATTCGCTGCTGCACGCATTCTTGCAGACGCTGCTGATTACGGCGCTGGCGTTGTTCCTGGTGCGCTGGACATTTACTTCCCCGCTGGCGAAAACCGCGAAGTGGCTGCGAAAGCTGCGAAGCGACCCTTCGGATTCCCCTCCCGCACTTCCCGAGGGAGAAATCTTCGAGGAGATTCATGCTGAGGCCCGGCACTTGGCGCGTGACCTGACTACGGCAAGAGCGGCGGCCCAAGAGGAAGCGCAGTTGCGGGAGACACAATCGTCGCTGTGGACGGCCGACCGGCTGCGCGTGAGCCTGCAAACGAAATTGCAGGGGGATGCATTGTTCGTGGTGTCGAATCGCGAACCGTATATGCATGTGTACGAAGGAAGAGAGAACGCCATCCGGATGCTGGTGCCGGCGAGCGGACTGGTCACGGCGCTCGAGCCGGTGCTGCAGGCCTGTGAAGGCACGTGGGTGGCGAATGGCTCCGGGAGCGCAGATCGGGAAGTGGTGAACGAGAACGATCAACTGCGCGTGCCGCCTCATCATCCGACGTACACGTTGCGCCGCGTCTGGCTGTCCGAGGAAGAGGACCGCGGATACTACGAAGGATTCTCGAATGAGGGGCTGTGGCCCTTGTGCCACATCGCCCATACGCGGCCGCTGTTCCGCCCGGGTGATTGGATGTACTACCAGCGAATCAACCGGCGGTTTGCGGATGTGGTGTTGTCCGAGATGGAAGGAACAAAATCGCCCGTCCTTCTGGCGCAGGATTACCACTTCGCGCTGCTGGCGCGGATGGTGAAGGAGGCGCGCCCGGATGTGCGCGTGGCGGTTTTCTGGCATATCCCGTGGCCGAATGCGGAGGCGTTCGGGATCTGCCCATGGCAGCGTGAACTGGTGGACGGGTTGCTCGGTGCTGATTTAGTCGGTTTCCACATTCAGACGCATTGCAACAATTTCCTGCAGACGGTGGATCGGGCCGTCGAGGCGCTGACGGATTGGGACCGCTTTGAGGTGAGCCGCAAGGGACATATCACGCGCGTACGGCCTTATCCGATCAGCGTGGCATTCCCGCCTGAACGGCAAGGGGCCCAGGTAATCCGCATAACCGGAGAAGGACGCGGAGCGCTGTTTGCCGAGCTGGGGATCGAGGCGTCACTCCTGGGCGTGGGCGTGGACCGGCTGGACTACACCAAGGGAATCATTGAACGATTCCGGGGCGTCGAACGATTCCTGGAACTCTATCCCATATACCAAAGACGATTCAGTTTCGTGGAAATTGGGGCGCCGAGCCGCACGGACATTCCGCGCTACAAGCAGTTTCTGGACGAAGTTACGGCGGAAGCCGACCGGATCAATGCGCGATTGCAGGCCGGTCGGTGGAAGCCGATTGTGCTGCTGAAAAGGCACCATTCGCACGAGGAGATCGATCGATATTTCCGGGCAGCGTCCGTATGCCTGGTGACCTCACTGCACGACGGGATGAACTTGGTGGCGAAGGAGTTCGTAGCCTCGCGTGACGACAATCGCGGCGCCCTGATTCTGAGCACTTTTGCCGGCGCGGCCCATGAACTGAGCGACGCGCTGCTGGTGAATCCTTACGACGTGGACCAGGTGGCGAACGCGATCCACGAGGCGCTGGAATTCGACGAGGCCCAGCAGTCCGCGCGAATGAGCAGGATGCGTAAGACGGTTTACGAGCACAACATCTACCGGTGGGCCGCCAACCTACTTTCTGATCTGACGGAAATCCGCGTGGAGAATGGGGAAAAGAGCGCGGCAGCGAGGGCCGGATGAGCGCCACCAACTGCGGCGGAGCAGGGCAGGAGAGGCAGGTCACAGTAAGTGGGAGGTGCGGGATTGGAACCGGCGGAAACTCCATTTGAGTTTTTTACTGTCGCGCACCTGACGCGCATCGGCAATCTTTCGGCGGGGACGCTGGACGAACTGTTGAGCGGTCTCGAGCATTGCAGCGATGCTTCGATTTTCCATCACACTTTTCAGACGTTGAGCAGCCACCACTTTTTGACCGAGGGATTTTCGAACGACTTTGCGCAATGGGTGCTGGCGGACGCCAACCGGGATGCCCTGGCCGAACAACTGGCGGCGCTGGATATCCGGGACTACACATCCATCGCCGCACTGCGCGCCGATTTGTGCCGTGCGGTGCGGGAGTATACCGAGCAACACCCGGAATTTGCGCACCAGCAGGCGCTGGAGCGGTTTTATTTCTGCGAAGGCCTGGAGGTTACGCTTCCCTTCGGGCTCACCGCCCGCACCCTGGAGGAATTTCACGACGGCGTGACTCGGCTGAGCCACGCTGCGTTCTACTTCCATTTCATATCGTCGCGGCTACGCCTGCACCTGGGCACGAATGACTTTTCCTTCTGGTTGGCCAATTCGCTGGGCCTGAAGACGCTGGCGGAAAACATCAATCGCATCGATATCTATACCAACACGCTGGACAGCGCGAGAGCCAAGATGCTGCGGCTGGTGGAGCGCGAAAGGAGAAAGCATGAGCCCAGTACAGTTCGCGAGCCGCGTTCCGCTGTCTGAGTACGCGGGTGTAATTGGAGAGGGTGAGATCGATGAACTGCGAACCTTGGCGAAGCCACTTGCCGGCCGCACCGTGGAGATGGTCAATTCCACGGCGGTGGGCGGCGGGGTGGCGGAAATGCTGAACCGCCTGGTGCCCCTGGGCGAGGAACTCGGACTGAGAATCCGGTGGGAAGTGATGACCGGAGGGGAAGATTTTTTCGAGGTGACGAAGGCCTTTCACAACGCCCTGCACGGAGAGCCGTATCACACCGATGCTAGGCATTTCGACGTGTATCGCTCGTACAGCGAGCAAAACCTGAAGCGAATTCCGTTGGATGCCGAGTTCGTTGTGATTCACGACCCTCAACCCGCGGGCTTAATCCAGGCGAGAAAGAACGGCACGAATCATTGGATCTGGCGGTGCCATATCGACCTATCACATCCCAACCGCAGCGTGTGGGACTTTCTGGAAGGGTATGTTGCAAATTACGATGGCGCTATTTTCTCCTCGCCGCAATTCGCCCGGCAACTGAAGATTCCCCAGTATCTGATTCATCCGGCGATCGACCCGCTTTCCGAGAAAAATCGTGAATTGGAGCCGGATTTCATCATGGAGGTTCTGGCGCGGTATTCCGTCGATCCGCTGCGGCCCGTTCTGACGCAGATTTCGCGATTCGACCGGCTGAAAGATCCCGTGGGCGTGATTCGCGCGTACCGCATCGTGCGGCGATATTTCGATTGCCAACTTGTGCTGGCCGGTGGATCGGCATCCGATGATCCGGAAGGAGCGGAAGTGCTCCGAGAAGTGAAAGGCGAGGCGGAGGGAGATCCCGATATTAAGGTCCTGGAGTTGCCGGAATGGGCCCCACTGGAGGTGAATGCGCTGCAGCGTGCCTCGACCATCATCATCCAGAAGAGTCTGCGCGAAGGTTTTGGCTTGACGGTGTCCGAGGGGCTGTGGAAGAAGAAACCGGTTGTGGCCTCGGCGGTCGGCGGAATTCCAACGCAGGTGATTCACAGACACACGGGGCTGCTGGCGCACTCCGTCGAAGGGACGGCATACCAGATACGGTTCCTGCTGTCTCATCCGGAAATTGCTGCACGGCTGGGCGAGCAAGGGCATCAGCACGTAAAGGAAAATTTCCTGATCACAAATAATTTGAAGCGCTACTTAACGTTGTTTTTAATGTTGAATCAGGCGGCAAACAATTAAATATTGTCTTCATCTCGTCGCATTGTCTTGCATAGACCCGACTTAGCCGACGTTGGATCTTCCCGCACCGGCCATCATCCTGAATCCGTCAATAACGCAGTCCGCGGAGAGAGGAATTCCTCTTTAACTCGGTGTTTCAGGCTTACTTTTCGGCGGTTTTGGTCTGATGAAGGCGGTACCACTCGAAGGTCTTTTCCAGACCCTTTTCGAACCGCACGGTGGGCTCATAACCTAGATATTCGCGCGCTTTGGATATATCCGCTTGGGAATCCCGGATGTCACCATCTCGAGGAGGTTCGTACTTGGCTCCCAGCCTTTTCCCCGAAATCCGCCGGAGATATTCCAGAACCTGGTTTAGTGAGATGCGATCCCCGGTCCCGATGTTGAAGACTCCGCCGGATGCGCGGGGAGCTTCGCAGGCGAGAAGATTAGCCTCGACCGCGTTGTCGACATAAGTGAAGTCGCGTGTCTGTTCCCCGTCGCCATAAATGACCGGCTGCTCTTCCGTGAGAAACGCCGTAGCAAATCGGGACAATACCCCGGAGTAAGGCGAATCCGGGTCCTGGCGCGGCCCGAAAATATTGAAATAGCGAACACAGACATTTTCCAGCCCGTAGCAGCGCCCAAACGCCTGCGCATAAAGTTCGCCCACGTACTTCGATACTCCATACGGCGAAATCGGTTCAGGCTGCATCGTTTCAATCTTGGGCAGGGTCGGAGTTTCCCCGTAGGCAGAAGAGGAAGCGGCGAAGACCACGCGTTTTACCTTATTGTCGCGAGCGGCGACCAGTACGTTGAGTGTTCCCTCGACGTTGATGCGATTGGTCTCCAGTGGATCCTTTACCGAGCGAGGCACGGACGTGCGAGCGGCGAGGTGAATAACGTACTCCGCCTGGTGCATGGCCTTTTGAACGGCCTCCAGTTCGGTAACAGAGCTCTTCAAAAAAGTGATCTTGCTGCGCACATCGGCAAGGTTCTCTTCCTTGCCGGCGGACAGGTCGTCCATTACGACGACGCTGTGTCCCCGTCGCACCAGTTCGTCTACTGTATTTGAGCCGATGAACCCGGCGCCACCCGTGACCAGGTACCGCATCCCTCGAACCTCCTGTGAGTGCACCGTCTTATTGTACGATGGGACCGGGGCGCGAAAGCTTTGTTTCTCGCGGACGTCACCGAAAGAGCATGAGCAAAAAACTGGTGTCTCTGCTCCTGATTTGTATCCTCTTGCTTGCCGCAGGATGGCTCCTTTATCGAAAACTCGCTCGCCCGATTCCCCGCGATGCAAATGTAGCCACGAATTGGCCCGCGGCTGTGCCTGAGGAACAGCCAAATCCTCTCCGTGTCCCTGGCAACCATACAGTGGCTCCGCCGCCGGGCGCGCCGGCGAACAAGAAGGGTGTCGCGGTGCTAGAACCAGGTTTCGTCCTGCGTCCGGGAGAGACATTGGAATACAACGCCAACGTGACCAAACTCAACAGTACGGTTGCGAACTTGAAGATTGTTGCGGTTGAAAAAAGGACTGCCGGGAAAAAAGACTCCTGGCATTTGCAGGCCTTTGCCCATACGGAAAATCCCTACCGCATGGTGTTTGAACTCGACGACCAGTTCGATTCCTACAGCGACGCCGCCTCCATGATCAGCCTGCAATATGAAATGCACTTGAGCGAACGCGAGCAGAAGGTGGATAGCGTTCAGCGGATGCTGCCCTCGTTGAAGGATCCAGCCCCGGACGGTGCGAGCGCCGCTCGTGTGCTGCCCGGGACCCGTGATCCATTGGGCATGTTGGAATATTTGCGGGGTGTGGACTGGAGCCGCACTCCGCAAGTGCGCAGCCCGGTGTATGACGGCCATAAGCTTTATGACGCGCGCGCCGTCCTGGTGGGAAAATCAGCGGCGGTAACCGTGCCGGCCGGCAATTTCAACGCCATGAAGATCGAGATTCATGTGTTGGACAACGGGACAGAAATGAAAGATGCCCACTTTCTGCTATATCTGACGAATGACGCGGCGCGCCTGCCCGTTTTAATGGAAGCCGTGCTGCCTGTGGCCACCGCCCGCGTCGAACTCACCAAAACAAAGTAGGGACCGTAATAACGGCTAGCAAAGGAAAATCTTCTCGCGATGGCGGATCACCCGGCGCGTCGCGTTTCGCGTATCGACCACCAGTTTCGCGGCGTCCGCGATCGCTCCGTAATCGTAACTCGAATGGTCGGTAGCGATGACCACGGCGTCGTACTTGGCGAGAGTCCCGGGGTTCAACGGCACTGACTTCATGTGCGAATAATCGTAATGCCGCATTTTGTGGAGTTGAGGGAAATAGGGATCATTGTAATCGAACTCAGCGCCGCGCTTCTGCAGGATTTCCATGATTTTCAGCGTCGGCGATTCCCGCAGGTCATCCACATCCTTCTTGTAAGCCACGCCCAGTACCAGCAGCTTTGAGCCCTTGAGGCTTTTCTTGTGTTGATTCAGCGCTTCGGCAATCGAATCGACCACGTGGTAGGGCATGGCTGTATTCACTTCACCCGCCAGTTCGATAAAGCGCGTGGCAAAATCGTACTCCCGCGCCTTCCAGGACAGATAGAAGGGATCCACGGGTATGCAGTGTCCGCCGAGGCCCGGGCCGGGGTAGAAGGGCATGAAGCCAAACGGCTTTGAAGATGCCGCGTCGATGACCTCCCACACGTCCACTCCCATCCGCATGCACAACAGCTTCAGTTCATTAACCAACGCAATGTTCACGCAGCGGAAGATGTTCTCCAGCAGCTTGGTCATTTCCGCGGCGCGCGTTGTGCTGACGGGGATCACCCGCGCCACAACCTGCGCATACAACGCTTGCGCCGCCCGCCCGCTGGGCGGATTGACGCCGCCCACCACCTTCGGAATTTGCGCCAGTCCAAATTGTTTGTTGCCGGGGTCTTCCCGTTCCGGCGAGAACGCCAGGAAGAAGTCCACCGGCACGTTTTCATTTTCTGGCCCGGAAGCGATCGGGCAGTGGAAACCGCTCTTCTCGAGGATAGGCAGAATCAGCTCTTCCGTTGTGCCCGGATAGGTGGTCGATTCCAGCACCACCAACTGCCCCCTCTGGAGATTGGGCTGAACGGATTTTGCCGTGTCTTCGACGTAACTCAAATCCGGCTCACGGTATTCGTTCAGTGGCGTGGGAACGCAGATGATTACGGCATCCGCTTCGCTGAGCCTCGTAAAGTCATCCGTGGCACTAAAGTGGCGGCTGTATACATACTGCTGAATCTTGGTTTGCTGGATGTGCTCGATGTACGATTTCCCGGCATTCAGCATCTGCACTTTTTTGGAGTCGGTGTCAAACCCGGTAACTTTGTGGCCCGCTTCCGCGAATCGCAGCGCCAGCGGAAGCCCGACATAACCGCAGCCGATGATGGCGACTTTTAGTTGCGAGCCTTTGAAAAACTCCGGTCTTCTGTCCGTTGGCATGGGATGCAACCAGCTCCTTATTCTCTGTTGGGGTGGTGATATTGCCCCGAAATCGAAGCAGGCAAATGACGCACCCACTATAGCAGCTTCTGCGCAGCACATTGAAGGAAGGCAAGCCTTTCTTCCAAAATTTCATTGAACAGTCGGTAATGCTCGAATAGTTCTTTGCCAGAGCTACGTTCTCAAGGCAAGATGTGGATTGCTTTCCCGTGGATGCGTGTTCGTCAGCGGGCAGATGCCACTTCATGACGATTCTCACTATTTTGGCCTTGGGGCTGTTCGTTGGCGTCCTTGTTGGTTTGCTCGGCATTGGTGGTGGAGTGGTGCTTGTTCCCGCCTTGGTCTATCTGCTGGGCTATGACCAGCACGTGGCCCAGGGTACCTCTTTGTTCATTCTCCTCCCCCCGATTGGCCTCGGAGCTTTTCGCGAGTACTGGAAGAACGGTCAAGTGGATCTGCGCGCCGGCATCTTTTGTGCCGTGGGGGTCTTGCTGGGCGGGTACGTGGGTGGACGCATTGCGGTTCCCATACCCTCGCGCGACCTGCGAGGAATCTTTGCTTGCTTCTTGATTCTTTCGGCCATCCTCCTGTGGAGGAAAGCGCAATCGTCATCCGCAGGAGCCCCGCCCGCCGAGCGAATAAACACCGATAGTCATCTGCGCACTTTGGGAATCCTGGGCGTCGCAACATTTTGCGGAGTGATAGCAGGAATAGTGGGAGTCGGCGGAGGAGCGTTGCTGGTGCCGTTGCTCGGGCTGTTCTTCGGTTTCAGCCAGCATCGCGCGCAGGGCACAAGCCTAGTGGCTCTGATTCCCCCTACGGGACTCCTGGCTTTTTTGGCCTATGCGAGGGCGGGTAATGTCTCGTGGCAGACAGGACTGCTGCTGATGCCAAGCGTGTTTTTGGGCGGTATCTTGGGAGGACAAGCGGCGCGGCGGCTGAATCCCCGCCGGATGGGGCAAGTCTTTGCCGCACTGGTGTTTTTTCTTGGCGTCTGGCAGGTCTTTTCTGCCTGGCATCAATAACGCATACTGGTGCGGCATGATCGATCTTCACTGTCACATCTTGCCCGGTCTGGATGACGGGGCTAAAACGATGGAAGATTCCTTGGCCATGGCTGAAGAAGCCATTGCCGACGGCATCACTCACGTTGTTGCCACGCCGCACGCCAATTCTGATTACTCCTTCGATTACGAACGGGTACGGGCTGAGGTCGCGGAACTGGGCGCAAAACTCGGAGGGCGCCTGACCCTGGCTACGGGCTGTGATTTGCACATGAACCATGAAAATCTGATTGCCATCAGGAAAAATCCCCGCCCGTTCTGCATCAATCAAAAAGACTGCGTACTGGTCGAGTTCAATGATTTCTCCATTCCTCCATCCCTGGATCAAACGCTGCACGAATTGCTTTTGGCCGGGCTCCGTCCCATCATTACGCATCCGGAACGAAATGGAATTCTCCGCACGCATCCCGAGCGCCTCAAGGAATGGGCCAGACTGGGATGCTATGTGCAGATTACCGCGGGCTCCCTTGCCGGAGTCTTTGGCGCGGGCCCGCAACAGGATGCCTGGACGTGGATCGCCACTGGCTTGGTGCACTTCATTTCGAGCGACGCGCACAATACCGGGCGGCGGCCGCTGCGGCTGAAATTTGCCTATGAAGCCGTCGCCGCGCAAATGGGCGACGAGAAGGCAAGCGCTCTTTTGATTGATAACCCTCTGGCTGCGTTTGAAGGGCGTCCCTTGCCGCATGTCCCCGAAATTGCCCCGAATCCGGTAGTGCGAAAACGCAAGCGCTTCTTCTTTTTCTAGCATGCCCAGCGTGCCGTCACGGCGCAGGACGAAGGGGAAGGCCGGCCCACGCGTTCACCAGCCCTAAAAGCTCGCGAACTACATCAAGCGCGTCGCTTGTATTCCTCCACCAGTGCGTGGGATCGAATGAGTCATCAGAGACGCCGTGAACGATCGCCACGCCATCCTCCGAGGAGATCTGGCTCCACAGTGCTTTCACGCGGCGCGTGTGCACCTTCGAAGTCACAATGATTACCGAGCGCTGATTTTCCTTCCGCAACGCCTCGACGATGGTTTTCATTTCATCCGCGGTATTGACGATCGGCGGTTCAAGCACCTGAATCGCGCTTTCCGGAACGCCTTCATGCATAAGAACCTGTCTGCTATAGGATTCCTCGTCGGCAAAAGGAATCGAAAGTTTTTCCATCGTGCTGCGGGGTTCCGTGGTGCGTGTAAGCCAAACTCGCGCCGCATATCCCTGCTTATAGACGCGTGCCGCTTCCAGCGCGCGGCTTGGCATCCGCCCGCTTAGAACTGCAATAGCCGAAGCCTTCTCGAGCGGATCCTCAACAACCAGCCAACTCCCCACGTTCAGGAATACGAACGCACCGACAAGGAAAAGCGCCCCAAAAAAGAAAACCCAGAGACGCGGCCGGCGTTCCGGCTGCACCGGGAGGATGCTTCCCTCAAGATTCCCTTGCATCGTGGCGCATCGTAACCCGCGCTTAGGCCCGCGTCAACGCGGCCGGCTCCTCACCGCGAACGTGATAGCGTTAGGAAACCAGCTTCGAAGACAGTAAAATGCAGAGTTTGGGGCACTCGGAGGGCGCATGAGAGCGGTGGTCACAGGCGGGGCGGGATTCCTTGGTTCGCACCTGTGCGACCGGCTGCTGGCGGAAGGTTGGGAAGTCCTCGCACTCGACAATCTGATTACCGGCAATGAATCGAATCTGGCCCATTTAAAAGGCAATCCGGAGTTCCGATTTGAGCGCACCGATGTGAACGAACCTTTTCGCGCGGATGGCAAGGTCGATTATGTTTTCCACTTTGCCTCTCCAGCCAGCCCGCCGGATTATTTGAAATATCCGATCGAAACACTCAAGGTCGGCTCAATCGCAACGATGCACACGCTTGATCTCGCAAAGGCAAAGGATGCCAAGTTCCTGCTCGCTTCCACGAGCGAATGTTATGGAGATCCCGATGTTTCTCCACAGAGCGAATCCTACTGGGGCCACGTCAACCCCGTGGGTCCGCGCAGCGTCTACGATGAAGCAAAGCGTTTCGCGGAAGCCGTCACCATGGCCTATCATCGCTACCATCACGTCGACACCCATATTGTACGGATCTTTAACACCTACGGCCCGCGCATGCGGCTCAACGACGGCCGCGCCCTTCCCAATTTCGTTTACCAGGCACTCACAGGTCAGCCCATCACCATCTATGGGGACGGAAAACAAACGCGCAGTTTCTGTTTTGTTTCCGATTTGATCGATGGAATCTACAGGCTGTGCCAATCCAACGAGCATCTGCCCACGAACATTGGTAATTCCACGGAATTGACCATTCAAGAGTTTGCGGAGCGCGTCTGCAGCCACTTTCCAAACGCGCACAAAATCATTTACCTGCCGCTCCCCGTGGACGATCCCCAGCAGCGCTGCCCGGACATCTCGAAAGCAAAACGCCTGCTCGGGTGGGAGCCGAAAATAAGTCTGGAGGAAGGCCTGAAAACGACCGTCGCTTTTTTCAAGGAACAATTTGCTAAGCTTCCCGCGGCCCGCTAGTCTTTGTAGGGAACGCCTTCTGAGGCGGTCCGCCACCGCAATCACACTCCAATTTGTCGCTCGTCTACTTCTGCCCGAGATTTTCTCGCCGCAAACTGCTCAGAGCCGTCCGAACGAATAATATTCAAATCCCATTTCCTGCATTTTGTTTGGTGAATATAGGTTCCGCCCATCAATCACCAGGCGCCGCCCCATGCTCCGGCCGGCCCGCTCCCAATCGAGCTTCCGGAACATTTCCCATTCCGTGCAAACCAGCGCCGCATCCGCCCCCTTCAAAGCATCGTATGGATCATCATGGTAAGTCGCCGAAGGGAGAAGTAGCTTCGCCTTTGAAATTGCCTGCGGATCGCTTGCATGCACCTCCGCTCCTTCGTTGAGGAGCCTTCGAATCACCTCCAGGGCGGGAGCGAAACGAATATCGTCGGTGTTGGCCTTGAAGGCGAGTCCTAGCACGGCCACTTTTTTGCCGTTGATTACCCACAGAGCTTTGTGAATCTTTTCAAAGAAACGGTCGATTCGTTGCTTGTTGACATCTTCCGCAGCCTTCAGCATGTCAAACTCGACGCCCACGGAATCGGCCAGATGGATGAATGCCTGGATGTCTTTCGGAAAACAGAACCCCCCAAACCCCAGCCCGGCTTTCAGGAATTGTGTGCCAATCCGCGGATCGACGCCCATCGCATGTGTCACCTGTTCAACATCGGCGCCGATACGCTCGCACAAATCTGAAATCACGTTGGCGTAGCTGATCTTCAGGGCCAGAAAAGAGTTGGAGGCATGCTTGATGAGTTCGGCGCTGCTGATCGTGGTGATCAGCAGTTCGCCTGTGCTTCCGCTGGGGCACTTCCCGGCATGCACGGGGCAGTGAAAAGTCCGCTCCAGGATCGGCTGGTAGATCTCACGCAGGATGGCTGCGCTCTTTTCGTTCTCAACGCCCACGACGATGCGGTCCGGGTGAAAGAAATCTTCCACCGCGGTACCCTCCCGCAGGAATTCCGGGTTGGAGGCTACCTCAAATTTAAGGGTTTCATCGCGCGAGTAGGCCGCCAAGGCCTTCTGGAGTTGTACCCCCGTCAGGGCGGGCACGGTGCTCTTTTCAACGACCAGTTTGGAAGTGCCCGCCTCGGCGGCGATCTGGCGGGCTACGTGATCAATTGCTGACAGATCGGCTTCACCGGATTCTTTCGGAGGAGTGCCTACGCAAATGAAGATCACCTCGCCGGCACGGATTGCCTCACCCGCATTGGCGGTATAGAAAATCTTTTTCTCAGCTACCGCGCGTTTCAGCACCTCGTCCAGGTGTTCTTCATAGATGGGAACTTTTCCGGACTTCAGCTGGTCGATACGCTTTTCGTCGATGTCCGTGCAATGCACTTCATGGCCGGCAGCCGCCAGGCACGCACCCGTCACCAATCCCACATACCCACACCCGATTACTGTCAGGCGCACAATCGTTTCTCCTTTACGCTCAGCAGGATTTGTCGATCGGGCGGCAGGAGCGTTTCCATCGGTCAGGATTTATTTTTTCAGAAAACGCAGCCGCGTTGCTACCTGCGTCCTAACAGCAACCCGCGAAGTCCCAGCAGGGCCAGCCGTGGCTGACGGCGCACCACATTCCAGAGCAAGCGTGTGGACTCATCGCGATTGATCTCCCCGAGTGATTCCCGCGTCGAATCATTCAGCAGGTCCACCAGCCGGCAGTAATCGTCTTGCTGAAAATGATGCAACGCGCGCCGCACCAGCCAGTGCGTCCCAAGTTCCCGGCGCAGAGCTCGCAATTCGCCGTGCCCTTTTCGCAGTATAGCATTCGCCACTCCCCGCGCCCCTCGGAAGCCCGTCACAATCCCGCCTACCGTGGACACTTTTACTTGCGCGGCGGCATCTCCGACCAGGTAGACTTCCCCACTCCCCACCGTGCGCTGTACCGGCACCCATCGGCGGTAGACCGGGATTCGCGCGCCCTGCCATTCCAGCGGCTCAATCCTTTTTTTCTCTAGAAACCGATCAAAGCTGCGCTTGGTATCCTGCCCGTGTTCTCCAATGACGCCTAAGGCTCCGCGTTCCGGGGATTCGGGAATCAGCCAGTAAAAATACGGCGTATCCTCGGGCACGAACCACACCCGAGTTGTGTCTGCAGGGCAGTCCTTCGGTAGCTTTACCAGCGCTTGAACCAGTGGCACGGTCTCCACCGGTGGCCACCCGGAAGCGCGCGCTACTCGACTCACCGCTCCATCCGCGCCCACCACGCTCTCGGCATAAAGTTCCTCGCGCCGTCCCGCCCGGTCCACCTGGACATGAAGGCCGCTGCCATTCGGTGAAAGTCCCAGAAACCTCGTGTCGTACTCGAACTGCGCACCGGCGTCCTGCGCTTCTTCCCCCAGTGCGCGAATCAATCGCGAGCGCTCGATGATAAGGTCGGGCCGCTTCAAGGGCACAACCGCGGACCGGCCATTCGTAAACAGTTCGAAGCGGCGAATCTCGTTTAGAACGCTCGCCCCCGCTGCTCCATTCACCTGCCGTCGAAAATGATCGGTGACAATCAATGTGCGAGGGGCGGGATCTAACGTCGGTCTGGACTCAAGCACACGGACGGCGCGGCCGCCTTCGGCAACGCACGCTGCGGTGTAGAGGCCTGCGGCCGATCCCCCCACCACAACAACCTCTCTTTTGCCCCGCTTGCTTCGGGGTCCAATTCCTGCATTGTTCACAGTTTTTGAGGTTCCCGTATTCGGAACGCCTGGTTCCTATCCTGCTGACCTTAGCCACCAACACTCAATTCAGACGCCGCCCCGCCAAAAAAGCCGAAACGGAGTGTTAACGAGTATAGCGAATCCCCTTGAGCGGACCAAACCTGACAACCTCATCACTTTTTTCGACGGGGAGGCTGGCCAACGTCTGAAGTCAGGCGCCACCTGGATTGTTCCGGGTCTTCTGCCGTTCGTAAGGCGCTCGTTCCAACCATGCAAGGGCCACCAACATGGCCACCAGAACCAAACCTCCGGCAATGGCTGCCTGCTTCGTAGACAGATAGGTGACCGCGACGCCTGCGCTACCACAGATTGCCCCCACCAGGTAAATCGCCAGAACAGCACCGCGCTGTCCGAGCCCCAGATTTGCCAGTCGGTGCGCGGAATGATCCTTGCCAGGCGCCGCAAACGGCAACAACCCGCGTCGCGAACGCGATACCGTCACCAGCGTTGTGTCGAAAATTGTTGCGCCCAGGATCAACACCGGCGCCAGCCAACTCGCTAGATTCGTGGTGTGTTCGAAGCGCAATTTCAAGGCCAGGGTGGCCATCAGGAATCCAAGGAACATCGCTCCGCCATCACCCATGAAAATCTTTGCCGGCTTGAAATTCCAACGCAAGAATCCCGCGGCAGCGCCGAGTATGGCAGCCGCCAGCGTGGTAACCACGGTCTGTCCATTCAAATACGCCAGCGTCGCAAAGAACACCGAAGCCATTGCTGTGACGCCCGCGCACAGGCCATCCATGTGGTCCAGGATGCTGAACGACGCTGTAATGCCAACGACCCATACCACGGTCAGCACCGCATCCAGCCAATACCCCTTGTTTCCGCCCAGGAGTGCGCCGAATACGTTTGCACGAACCCCGCTCGCCAGGAGGATCACAGCGGCCAGGGGCATGGCAAGAATCAGTTTCACCTGGTGGTGCAGCCAGCCGCGGTCATCCATGAAACCGACAATGGCCACCAGCGTGGCGCCGGTCACGATCCCTATGCTCTGCGCCCGTGCGGGGCCGTCAAACACAACCAGGATCGCAAGCATCACCCCCGCATAGATTGCTAAGCCGCCAAGCAGCGGAATGGGTTTCAAATGGAGTTTGCGTGGACCCGGCGAATCTACCATACCCATGCGAATCGCCAGCGCCCGCACGGGGACTGTAAGAACCATTGAGGCTGACAGAGCAATTAGGAAAGCCAACAGGCCCGCGCTCATACGCTCTCATTACTCGTTCTGAAGTGACTGGCACGGGCGAGGATGCCAGTGAATCACAGACACGTTACCGGTTTGGGGTCCGGTTCCCGGGTATCTGCCAGAGCACACAACAAAAGCCGATGATGCTGCCCCACGCAGCCCTTTCACCATACCGCTAAAACCACAAGACCGCCAGCGCAATCAGGCCTATCGCTGGCGAAAATGCGAAAAAGGCAACCCTCATTTGCTTGTCGAGCGTAAATCACTTCGTCGAAGTTAGACTTCTCTCCTCTCACGTGAGAACCGAGCACTATGCCCTGGCGTGGCGCTCGCTGTTCGGTTTGGATCCGCTCAGCGCATAAAACAGAATGTACAGATAGCAGATCACCGGCAAAAAGAACGCGTGATGAATTCCAATGTGATCGGCAATCCATCCTTGCGCCAGTGGAATAATGGCGCCGCCAACGATGGCCATAATCATGATTCCCGAGCCGTCGCCGGTCAGCGGCCCCAGTTCCGCCACCCCCAGTGTGAAGATACTCGGGAACATGATCGAATTGAAGAACCCCACTAGGATGATGCTGTACATCGCCACATGTCCTGTGCTCAGCATGGAGATCGCCACAAGGCTGCTTGTGCTGATGGCGCAAATCCCCAGGAGCAATCCGGTCTTTGCGGTCACACTACCTCCATGCAGCGCGGCAATGATGGCTATCGTTGCGGCTGCTATCGCCAGCAGCGCGATCAGCGGACGTCCGGCAACCAGCAGCCACCCAAGCCACATAAGATTCGGCGCCGTCGGTTGGTATCCGGCCGGGATCTGACTTGCTATCGGGTAGGAAATCAGAATAGCCACCACACATATGGCTGTTACTAAACTCATGTATTTGGTTCTTGCGCCGCCAAGGAAATTCGACCCGATGAAACGGCCGAGCATCGCTCCGCACCAGTAAAGCGCCACAAAGCTCGCCGCCACCTTTTCCGCCAACCCGCCAATATTCGGCTCATGAAAATAGTTCACCAAAAAGCTCCCGATCGATACTTCTGCGCCCACATACACAAATATCGCAATCGCGCCAAAGACGAGGTTCGGGTGCCTCCAGATGGAGTCGTCCACCTTTACGCCGACTTTACGCTGCGCATGCTCGATTTTTGGCAATTTGAAACTGCCGATCGCTATCGCCAGAAGCACCAACGCGATCCCCAGCCCGACGTACGGTGTCTTGACCGTCGCTGCCTCGTGCAGCCGGTAAGCCTGCAGCGCATCCGGCCCCAGAGCACGTATCTCTTCCATTGCTTTTGGCGCAGCGCTCAGAATGAGCAGCCCCCCAAAAAAGGGGGCCAGAAATGTGCCCAGTGAGTTGAACGCCTGCGTCAGGTTCAGTCGGCTGGAAGCTGTCTCCGGCCTGCCCAACACGGTTACGTACGGATTCGCCGCCACTTGCAGGCAGGTGATTCCGGCCGCCAGAACGATCAGCGCTCCCAGGAACAGCGGGTACGACGGCACACTCGCCGCCGGAAGAAATAGAAATGCGCCCAGGCCCATCGTTAGCAAGCCGACCACCATCGAACGCTGATAGCCAATCCAGTCGATAAGTTTGGCGGAGGCTACCGAGAAAAGGAAATACGATCCAAAAAATGCGAACTGGATCAGCATTGTCTTCACGTAGTTCAGGTCGAAAATCGATTTCAGGTGCGGAATCAGGATGTCGTTCAGACACGTCAGAAAACCCCACATGAAGAACAGCGTGGTCACAATTGCCAGTGGACCCGCGTAGCTCTTGGCAGGTTGCCCTGTTGCCTCCGGTACTTCGACCCCCTGACTCGACGTGGTTATGTTCGCCATTGTCTCAGCGTTCCTTTTCTCCGCGCCCTCGCGGCCCCCGACTCGCCTTTGATACTGCCACACCTTTTCCTTAACCTAAAAGGTTTCTCGTCACAAAGTGCTGCTGGAAAAGATAGTATAGGACGTGCCGCAACGATTTTCTTCCCCGGACGGTGACATGCGACCATGAATCACTTACGCTGGATCTTTCTTGCCCTTGCGCTCCTTCTTCCGTTTCTTCTCGCTCCGCCCGCACTCCAAGCGCAGAAGTTTCCCGCCACCGTGGTGTGGTCTGAAATGGGGCTGCCCTCTGCCGACAGCTCTTCCCCTTCTCCCACGCAACTCGAACAGCTCTTCCCCGAATCGCAAATCACTTCCACCGATCAGCTTGCCTCCCGCCTCACCGACCCGCAAACCCGCCTCCTCATCCTTCCGCAAGGCTCCGTGATTCCAGAAGCGGCCTTGAGTGCCATCTCTGATTTCCTCCATCGCGGCGGCAATCTGCTCGTCCTCGGTGGCCGGCCTTTCACACGTGCCGCCTATCACGACGCCTCCGGCTGGCACCTGCGCGACTACAGCACGCGCTTGTCTCGCCCTCTCCAAATCGATCAGTACCAACCCACGCCCGGCTCCGCAGGCTCCGTGTTCACCCCGAATTCCGAAATCCCCGTTGAACTCCCCCATTTCTCCTGGCGCCAAGCCTTCAGCCCCATCATTCGACTCAGCACCACGGACCTTTACAATCGTGGTGGCACCGCGGGCTCGCTCGATATCCGCCTCGATGCACTCGTTTGGGGCGTCACCGACGGCCGCCGCCTTTCCGCTCCACTCCTTCAGATCGACCACTTCTCTTCCGGCTTCGATGGAGGCCGCTGGATTTTCCTTTCCGCCGATCTCGCCCCCGATTTTTATTCTTCCCCCGATTCCACCAAACTTCTCCGCACTCTAGCCGACCGCGCGCTCCAGGGCGCCCTGCAATTCTCCGTGCGCCCCACTCTTCCTCTCTATCTGCCGGGTGAACCTATCGAACTGGAAACCCTCCTCCACTCTGCCACAAAGCCTGCCAGCCCTTTCACGGTTCAAGTCACTTCCTATTCCGAAGACCTGCCCGCGCAAAAGCAATCCGCAACCATTCCTCTTCCCGCCTCAACTACAACAATTCTTCCGGCACCCTCCGGCAAAGGCCTCCACATCATCGAAGCTCGTCTCCTCGAAGGCGCCACCCTCCGCGCCAGCTACCATGCCGCTTTCTGGATTCGCGACGAAGCCTACCTGCGCTCTGGCCCAAACCTGGATGTCAATTCGGACTACTTTACCCTCGATGGAAAACCGCTCGCTGTTGTCGGCACTACATACATGTCCAGCGAAGTTCAGCGGCTCTATTTCGATCATCCCAACGTCTACGTGTGGAACAGCGACCTCGCCCAAATCCATGGTGCCGGCCTCAACATGCTCCGCACCGGCTGGTGGACCGGCTGGGACAAATTGTGCGACGAGACCGGCCGCCCCTACGAGCGCACTCTCCGGACCCTCGAAGCCTACTTAATGGCCGCGCGCAAATTCGGCCTTCCCGTGCAGTTCACTTTCTTCGCCTTCCTTCCCGAAGTTCTCGGCGGCGTGAACCCCTATCTCGACCCCGAAGCCATCCGCAAACAGCAAACCCTCGTCAGCTCCGTCACCGCGCGCTTCCAAGATGTGCCGTTCCTCGCCTGGGATCTCATCAATGAGCCCAGCTTTTCCAAGCAGCTTTGGAAGATGCGCCCCAACTACGACCCCATCGAACTGGCCTCATGGAACGCCTGGCTCACTCAGAAATATCCCGACCGCGCTGCCCTGGCCGCCGCCTGGAATGTTCTACCAGACACCGTCGCGGGCACAATTTCTCTACCCACCGAGGAGGAATTCTCTTCACGTGGCGTGTACGGGGGTATAAATTCCCTCCGCGTGTATGACTACGCTCTCTTTGCTCAGGAGAAATTCGCCGGCTGGGTCCGCAACATGCGCGAAGCCATTCGCACCGCCGGTTCTCCGCAGCCCATCACCGTCGGCCAGGACGAGGGCGGCTTCGTCGATCGCCTCAATCCCTCCTTCTTCGCTCCCCACGTCGATTTCACCACCAACCACTCCTGGTGGCAGAACGACTATCTCCTCTGGGATTCCCTCGTCGCCAAGCAGCCCGGCAAAGCCATGCTGATTCAAGAAACCGGCCTGCAGCGCGAGCTTACTCTCGATGAACTTGCTCGACGCACTCCCGAACAGGAAGCGGCTCTCTTCGAACGCAAACTCGCTCTCTCCTTCGTTTATGGCTCCGGCGCAATCGAGTGGCTCTGGAATTCCAATTCCTACATGACCGAAAGCAACGAAACTCCCATCGGCGCTCTCCGCTCCGACGGCACCGAAAAGCCTGAAGCCACCGTCATGCGCGACATGGCCAAGTTCGCCGCCGCTGCTTCTCCGTATCTCAAAAACCCCAAGCCGCCCGCCATCGCCATTGTCACTTCGCAAGCCGCCCAATTTTCCGTCCAGGTCTATCTCCAACTCGAGGCACAACAAAACGCCGTCCGCGCCCTCGCTTACGACCTGCACCAGCCTTGTTACATCATTGCCGAAAACCAAATCGACAATCTCGGTTCCCCCAAACTCGTCATCCTTCCCTCCGCTCAAGCCCTCCGCGAATCCACGTGGCAAGCGCTACTCGCCTACGTCAAAAACGGCGGCAACCTCCTCGTAACCGGCCCCGTCTCCCGCGACGAGCATTGGCACCTCGTCGACCGCGTCTCCCCTCTCGGCCTCAAAGCCACCACGGCACCGCTGAGCTTCCACAGTGCACTGTTTAGTTCGGGCGCTACTCTGCTCTTCGAAAAGCAGACAGCTTCTTTGTTGAATGGAAGCCTTCCACCTCCAGTCTTGCTCTCCTTCGATCAGCAGGCACAGCAACTTCTGGAATTCCTCGAATTCGATGATCATTCGGCAATGAAAGAGGTTCCGGTTGGACGCGGCAAAATTTCTTGGGCTGCTTACCCCACAGAACTCGCGAAACCGTCCACTGCATCTGCTTATCTCTACTCCGCAGTGTTACGATCGTTGGGAGTTCAGACCCATTTTGATCTTCCCGTACGGCTCGAGTCGGAAGGGATTCTTCTTTATTCCGTAGAACTCGAGGGCTCTGTTCTCTGCATAGTTGAATCCGAGGTCGCGCGTGACGCCAGTGTCGATTTTCGAGATCCGATAACAGGATTCGAACTCAAATTGGTTCTCCCGTCCCAGCGCGCTGCCCTTGCCGTAATCGACAAAAAAACCAAACAAATTGTCGCCAAGTATGGCTTCTAATCTTCTCTTTGGTTATGTAGGGGGCCAGCACTGCTGGACCCCATCTCGGCACAATCATTGGTCTTGAGGGGTACCCCATCCTTTGCGCATTTTGCAAAGTGTGGGTCCTCGTCTTCACTCCCTCTCTTCGCCGCTCCCACCAAATAACCCACCGCCCCGTCAAAACATCCTTACCCATATGTGAGGTGCTTCGATGCCACGCTCCCGAGGCGTTCAAGACAACCAAGCTGGCCTCTTAACCCGCATCATCTTCTGGTTCGCAAAGCGCCGCCTCGGCCATGTCCCTCTCGGCATGCGCATCCGCGCCCACGATCCAAAGTATTTCAGAAACGCTGTGCGCATGGATCTCTACGCGGCCTCCCACCGCCTCGTCTCCATGCACCTGAAAGAGCTTGCCCAGCTCAAGGTCGCTGCCATGATCGGCTGCCCCTTTTGAATTGACATCCACTCTGCCGTTGGCAGAAAAGAAGGCGTCACCGAAGCGCAGCTCCAGGATCTTCCGCAATTCGAATCCAGCCCTCATTTCTCCGAAAAGGAGAAACTGGTTCTCCACCTAGCTGTCGCCTTGACGCACACTCCAGCAAACGTTTCCGATGAGCTCTACACTGCTCTGCAAAAAGTATTTTCTGAGCCTGAACTCGCCGAATTGTCCGCCGTGATTGCTTGGGAGAACTCACGCGCCCGCTTCAACCGCACCTTCGCCATCGCCGCCGAAGGCTTCTCCGAAGGCCAGTTCTGCCCCCTGCCGGATCGTGCTCCATCCTCAGAGGCCCGCTCCAGCGTCCGAATGTGACCACGGCCTTCGCCGCACAGTCCGGCTCTTCGGACCCAGAATATCTATCGCACATTGGAAAGAAGGTGGATTAAAGGGCGGTCCAGCGCGAGCTAAGAAACTTACTGCCAAGCAAAGGCAGGCGATAGGCAAAAAGGCTGCTGATGTACGTTAGTCTAATGCACATTAAATCTTACGCTTAAGCGGTTAGCTTTTACCCAACATCACCAGCATTCAAAGGTTGTGTCAATGCCTGACTGCCAACTACGCTATTAGGTATGGCGAAGAACAACAAGAAAGTGGAAAAAGGTCTTTCAAAAGTTGCCGACCTGATTCTTGACCTGCTAGCAGAAATGTCACCTGAAAAGAGAAAAGCTGCTAGGAGGGAGATTAAGGCTCTCTCGGTCACTTCTTTCCGCTCCGTAAGTCACGGAAAAGCTTCACAACGGCGGAAAAGCGCGGATTCTCATCTTTTACACTCTCGCGCCGCAAAATCTGCATAAGCTCCAGTTCAGTCTTCGCCTTGTAAACCCCGGCGGTGGCCGCTGGTGTGACGGACCGCGTTTGAGGATATTTCCGCCATCGCGAACCTTTTGGAGTCAAAATGAGTCACCTACCCACGGCAATCTCGGCTTGACTGGGGAGGGGTAGCGGTCCTATGGTTTCGCTAGCGATAACCTTGAAATCGATGTTGGATGTTGGGAACCTGAGGTAAGCCAAAGCAAAGAAGTTGTAGATAGGGAGGTGACCCTCCTGTTTGTACCGAATTTCCCCGCCAAGCACTTACTGGACCCTAAATTTTTCGAGGGCGCGAGTAAACGCCCCGCAAGCCAGACCGACTACGAAAGGAGCATCTCAATGAGCAGACAGGGGGCCGGGTTGGTCTTTCTTTATGTTTTCCTTGGAGCAGCACTCATCGCATCGTGCGCGAAGCCCTACCACCAGAAAAACGAACGCTATGTTTTCGTGGCCACAAATATCAACCTGCCCTACTGGCAGGAGGCGCAGGCCGGTTTCTTGGACGCGGCCAAATCACTCGGTGTAAAAGGTGAACTCGTTGGCCCTGCGGGATACGCTCCGAACGCGGAGTTAGTCGCGTTCCGCGAGGTTGTGGAGCGGCAACCCGCTGGAATCTGTCTCTCCGCGGCAAAGCCAGAGATTTTCCAGGCGGAAATTGACAAAGCCGTGGCCGAGGGTATCCCGGTCATCTGCGTGGACGCGGATGTGCCGAATTCGAAGCGCGTCCTCTACATCGGAACGGATAACTTCAAGGCCGGCAAAGAGAGCCTGAAGCAGATGGCCGCGCTCCTTCAGAATCACGGGAGCGTTGCGGTCATCACCATTCCTGGACAGCGCAACCTCGATGATCGAGTGGCGGGCGTGGCGGACGCGCTGATCAATTTTCCCGCTATCAAGCTGACAAAGATACTCGATGACAAAGGCGATTCGCAAAGTGCGTTTGACCAGGTCTCCGACCTGATACAGAAGAAGGAAAAAGTGGATGGCATTATTTGCTTGGAGGCGACAGGAGGCTCTGGCGCCGCCGGAGCTCTGCACCGCTTCAACATGGAAGGCAAGTTGCCGATTGTGGCCTTCGACGACGATCCGGAAACACTCGATTGGATCGACCGCGGCGCGATCGCGGCCACGATCACGCAAAAACCTTACGTCATGAGTTACTATGGGCTGAAATTCCTCGACGACCTGCACCACAACGCCGTACACCAGTTCAAGGACTGGCGCACCGCCCCGGCAGCGCCAATGCCTACGTTCGTCGATACCGGCACGATAGTCGTGGACAAGAACAGTCTCAAGCTTTATCGTGAGGCGCTCACCGCGTATCCCAAGCCGCAGTAGGGAATAGATTTCTGAGCGCGTCACTTTTGCCGTGGACGAGAGTGGGCTTCTGACCCTCTCTTCACAAGGGCAGCATGCTGTATCCTTGTCTGCATCTTTGCGGCATCTTGCCGCGTCATTTGATGGGCTTCAGGAAATTCTGAACAGTGAGCTCGCCAATCTGTTTGCCCATGGCCTGACCGACGACAGTTGAGTTACGGTAGTGGATTCCGCCGTAGATCCGCGCCGCGGAGATTTCATCGGCCCAATCTTTCACGCTGGTCCATTTGCGCGTGACACCCGGCGCAGTGGGGCTGGTCATGGTGAAGGGGGGAATTGGCCCTGTGCCGAATTCAGACTCGAGGACGGCCCTTGCGGCTGCAGAGGTAATGCAGTGCGCGCAGGGATATTCCGGGTGCAGTGGCGTATCAATGGTGGGCTCCCAATCCGCCACGCGGGTGGTGGCGTCATTGCCGTCGATGTCGCCATTACGGATCGCCGTAATGGGACGCCAGAAGTTGAATGTGAACTTAGCTTCGAAGACCGCGATATAGGCGTCAGCGGTGGCAAGTTCCACGAGCGCAAACAAACGGGCGTTTTGAAGCAAGGTTCGCCCTGGAGCAGAAGCCAGATGGCGCACGATAGGCTCCCAGCTTGCTGGGCCCGCCAGAATCCAGAAACGCGCGATGTCGGTTTGTTCGGGTGTTCGAGTCGTGCTCCTCTTGCTGCCGAGTTCTTTGATTTCGTTGTAGTCACTAGCCCATGCGGCGCTGGTCAATGGAGGCGGGGGAGCCGGGCGGAACTGTGAGCTGCGCTGCATCACCCAGGGGGTCAAATTGCCCCACTGCGACGAGATGGGAAGTGTCGCGGAGATATAAACGCCCGGACTGGTGACGGGTCTATAAATGTTCGGCGCATCGGCGCCATCCGAAGCGCGAAGAGCAAGAATCTTCGCAGCGACTTCTTCGCCGACGGAGATGCCACTGGTCTTTCCCGGACCGTCGGGGATTTTTGCAAGAGACGCGGCGAAAGCGCCATCGAGGTCTGCCTTCTGCTCTGGAAAGAGCTTTAGCAAAACAGCATGGGCTGCGGCAACGCCAGCTGCTTCCGGCGAACTGCCGGAAGGAGCAGATACCTTGAACTTGTATGAGGAATATCCACCTTCCGCCGAATTGATGGCGTCAAACATGGCGTGTGCACTATAGCGACCGTGCGGGAGGCCGCGGCGGGAAGTTGTTTCGCCTGTACCGTGGCAGCAATGGTTTTTTCGTTCCATTCGGTGACCGTGTCAGCGGCAGAAACGACGGGAACGAGCAGAATTGCCAAGGCTGCCAGACAACCGCGGAAAGCTTGAGCACTCACGTTGACCTCCTATGAAGGTTAAAATGACTTCGGCTTCAAGGCTCCAGGCACAAATGGTCGACCTATGGCAATTCTTCAAAATCCACGCAACGGCCTCTTTTGACATGAAAATCCGTCAATTTGATTCTTGCATGTTAAGGGAGCTACGAGTCAAACCTGCCTGATTCGGGGAGAATAGTACTCTTGTCCAGCCTGCTTTGCCACACACAATCGCAGCGTCTTTGTGGGCTATGGGCACCCAGCCTCGATCTAGCGCACTATCAACACCGTCAAAAGAGAGACGGGAATAGGGACGTCCAATGGACAAGGGAATCCCCATGCAACTGCTGGAACGAGCGTTATGTTGTCGTTTTCTTGAGTGTCTTCTCGCACTCAGTCTGCATTTTCTTAATGTGCGCTTCCATATCCTTGTCTGGCTTCGCGGCCAGCAACTTCTCTGCAACATCCAGGTTCCCGCGCACGACCTCATTGACGGTGCGCAGGCGATCCGGCTTATTTACCCCGCGGAAATCAAACATGGCGCCAGTCTGAATAAAGCTACAGGTGAGTTCGATGATGAACACCCGTGGATCAATTTCAACCTTGCCGCTGCTGAAGACCTGCTGCCCCTTGTCGGGGTCGTGGCCGGCCCCCCCGATCGCTGAAAAGACGGCCGCAAGCGCGTTCCGGTCTTCCTGAAGTTCGGCGTTCAACCGCTCCGTATCCGAAACGAATACACCACTCTTGATCTTCGTCAATCCAGGATTTGTTCCCGTGAAGCCAGGAAAACTGACCTCCAAGGGCATGGCGTTGGCGCTCAGCTTCGAGCGCTCACTCATCGTCGTTTGCATCGCGTCCATCAGGTACGTATGCGCGGCGTTGTAGTAGTCCGAACGCATATTGTAAAACGGGCCGGTATGCGCCTGGGCGGCAGGCTGTCTTGCCCCCGTGGCATAAGCTTCCGCCATCTGTTTGTTGGCCTCGGCGAGCGCCGTCGCCAGCGCGATGCGAAGCACAATCGCTTGCTGCCGAAGCGACTCGTTCGGAGCCGTTTTGATTGCTTTGTCAAGATTGGTCAGCGCTCCGCTGAAGTCGGAACGTTTGAGACTGATTGTCGCGTCAGTGTAGCGCAGGTTATTGTTGGAGGTGGGAGGCGCACTGGAACACGCCAAAAGCAGGACGGGAATTGCCATTACTAAGAACGGCCACGGACGGTGCGGCATGGTTAATTCTCCTATCTGAAAACGGCTACTTCAGGTTGGAGCGCACCTAAGCGCGATACTAGGTCTCCCCGGCGTCGGAGTCAATGACCTGTGACCACAGCACATGCACTATCGCTTTGCCCCACGGAGGTCTATACTCCGCTTGAAAAGACCTGGGCGAAAGGAGTACGCCCATGAGCGTTCCACAACGTCTGAAGTCCTTCCTGGATTCGAACTACATTCCCTACGAGTCGCTCGCGCACGCTACCACCTACACCGCGCAAGGCACCGCTACCCTCATGCAAATTTCCGGCAAAGAGATAGCCAAAACCGTGGTGCTGCGCGCGGGTGCTCAAGGCGAAGAAACAATTCTCGCTGTTCTGCCCGGTTCCAAACACGTCAGATTCGACAAGCTGGCAGCTGCTGTCGGTAAACCCGTGCGTCTTGCCACGGAACTGGAATTCAGCAGCCTGTTCTCCGATTGCGAACTGGGGGCCATGCCGCCGTTCGGGGCACTCTACAATCTGCCCGTCTATGTTGATGAGTCGCTCGCCAAAGATAGGGAAGTGGTGTTTAACGCCGGCACGCACCACGATGCCGTGCGCATGGCCTACGACGATTTCCTGCACCTGGCGAAGCCCAAGGTCTGCTCCTTCGCCTGACGCTTCACCTGGCTCACTTTTCTCGGCCCACTCACTCCGCTCCTGCCGAGTGTGGCGCATCCCAATCCCCAGCGCCGTCATTCTGCCTGCCCTGAGCGGAGTCGAAGGGAACGAAGTCTGCGGAGTAAGGAATCCCTCTTCAACTTCGAATTTCAGGTTTATCAAACCAGTTGCGAGAATCGGGTCCTGTTCTGTTACTACTTGTTTGGAAAAGATGCGATGGGTCAGCCGAATGGATACCGTGCTAGTGCCTTGGCTTGAGTGACGCGATCTCTGGAAATGAACTTGCGCTCGTCAAAATGCATTCTCGGGGTTGTTGCCCTGTTTTCAGCGACGTAAGCAGCTCTTTTATCGCCTGTCCGGCGTTAGCGGGAATGACGACCGTGGCATCCAGAATCCCGCGGCGCACGTAGGTCTGCCCAGTGCTAGGGAGTCCATCGCAACCCCCGTCCACAGACCTTTCAGCACGCGCACTTCGACGTTTGCCGGTTTCGCCGCCTGCATCGCAGCGGCGCGTCGCACCGCGGCTATATTGTCCGAGGGTCCATGGATGTACAGCACCGTGCCTCCGCGGGGGAGTAACTTTCCAATCTGTTCGCCCTGGATGCGGCCGACCTCCTCATGATTGGTAGTGACGGAGAAAAGAGGGGTGGTGCACTGGCGGCGAAGTTCCTTGAGGTAGTCGACCTCGCGGTTTAGCACCACCCACCCGACTCCTGATGACGCCGCCATCTTCGCCGGCTGCGCCAGCGCCGTCCCCACTGGTTCGAACAGTATCCCGTCTGGCCGCGTTTCAGCTGGACTATAGAGGAGTTTAAGGACTTCCTGGCTCTGCACTACTGCGTCATGCTCCGTTTGTATGACTTGAAGGTCCGCGCCATTTTCCTGCGCGGCTTGTTTCGCCACGATGACCTGCTCGGTTTGATAATCATTATTTGCCACCACCAAGAGTGCTAACTTGGCTTTTTTCATCCAAGACCTCCTGGCGATCCGGCTGGATGCCTCGATAGTTCACGGCACCCACTTGCTCGTCAGTTCACATGCTGGGTCAGCGCCCCGACCGCTATGTCTTTGCTTCCATACTTCTCACTTCGTCGCTCAAGCGTGGGAAACTACCGCGTGTTTCTTCTCAACGACATGGGCGAGTCCAGCTTCAATTACGTCCAGCCCCTCGTCGAACTGCTCGTCCGTAACCACCAGCGGCACCAGGATTCGCATGATGTTGTTGGACGTGCCGGCGGTAATCGTCATCAGGCCGTGCTCGTAACAGTAGCGGCCCAGCTCCTTTGTTTCCGTGTCTGCAGGCTGGCGCGTCTCGCGGTCACGCACCAACTCAATCGCGCACATTCCACCAAGGCCGCGAACATCCCCAATCAGTTGCCATTTCTTCTGCCACCCGTGGGCGCGCTCATCGAACCGTTTGCCGATGGCCGTGGATCGCGCCAGCAAGCCGTCCTTCTCGATGGTTTCAATCGCCGCCAGCCCGGCTGCGCAGGAGAGTGGATTCCCCGCGAACGTGCTGCCCAGCCCGCCGGGTTGCGGCGCATCCATGATTTCCGCGCGGCCGGTGACTGCCGCAATCGGCAAGCCTCCCCCAAGCGACTTCGCGGTCGCGATCAAATCCGGCTCGACCCCGTAGTGTTCGATGGCAAACATTTTGCCCGTGCGGCCTATGCCGGATTGCACTTCGTCGGCGATGAACACGATTCCGTACTTCTTGCAGATTTCCTTCACTGTGGGGAAAAATTCCTTCGGTGGAGCGATGAACCCGCCCTCGCCAAGCACCGGCTCCGCAATCACCGCCGCGACGGCATCGGGCGAAACCACCCGCTTGAACGTGTCCTCCAGATGATGTGCGCAAGTCATTTCGCACGAGGGATACGTGAGGTTGTACGAGCAGCGATAGCAATACGCGTACGGAATCCGGTAAATGTCACTGGCAAACGGAGCAAATCCCGCCTTGTACGGATTCGTTTTACTTGTCAGAGACAGCGTCATCCATGTCCGCCCGTGAAACGCGTCTTCGAAACAAATCACCGCGGGGCGCTTCGTGTACGACCGCGCGATTTTTACCGCGTTTTCCACCGCCTCTGCGCCGGTGTTGATGAAGAACGTCTTCTTCGGCCCGCTAATCGGCGCGAGGGCGTTGAGCTTCTCCGCAAGCGCAATGTAAGACTCGTACGGCGTTACGCCAAAACAAAGGTGCAGGAATTTGCCAATCTGATCGCGCAATGCCGCTTCCACCCGCGGTGCCCGATGGCCGGAATTCAGGCAGCCAATGCCCCCGGCAAAATCGAGGTAGCGGTTTCCGTCGACGTCCTCGATCCATGCACCTTCCGATTTCGCCGCGAAAATCGGGGACACCAGGTGCGGCCCCCGTGGTATCGCGGCTTCCCGGCGCGCCAGCAGTGCTTTTGATTTGGGGCCGGGTACTTCCGTGCGGAGCTGAATCGTTTTCATGGTTCTTCTTCCCCTTCCAAATTTCCACCTCAATCCCTACCCGTCAATCGTCATCCTCACACTCTTCCGCTTGCCGCCGCCTTCACTTACAACTTACAACTTGCGACTCTCCCCTCAGTACCATCCGATGGGCGCTTCGTCCAGATTGACGAACACCTGCTTGGTTTCCAGATACTCCTCAAGGCCCCACGGCCCCAACTCCCTACCGAAACCGGACTGCTTGTACCCGCCCCAGGGCGCTTCCACGTAAGTCGGCTGCATATGATTCACCCAGATAATTCCAGCGCGCAGAGATTTTACAACGCGAAATGCCTTGTAAATGTCCCGCGTCCACACGGCGCCCGCCAAGCCATACGGCGTATCGTTGGCGATTTTGATTGCGTCTCCTTCGTTTTCGAACGGAATCACGGAAGCCACCGGCCCAAAAATTTCCTCACGAGCGATGCGTGCGCTGTTGTCAACGTCATAGAAAATCGTGGGCTCGACGTAATAGCCTTTGGCGAATGCCTTCGCGCGGCCTCCCCCAATCGCGGTCTTGGCCTCTTTCTTGCCCAGCTCAAGGTACGAACTCACGCGGTCGTACTGCTCCTTGCTCACCAGTGGCCCCATCTTCGTGTCGCGCTCCAGTGGCGGCCCGAGCTTGATGCGTTTGGCCTTTTCCGTCATGGCGTCCACAAACTTCGAATAGATTTTCTTTTCGACCAGAATGCGGCTGCCGGCGGAGCACACTTCGCCCTGATTGATGAACACGCCGAACAGCGCGCCATCCACCGCGGCCTCCCAATCGGCATCGGCAAAAAATACGTTCGGCGATTTGCCGCCCAGTTCCAGCGTGACCCTCTTCAACGTGTCGGCGGCGCTCTTCACAATGATCTTTCCGACCGCCGCGCTGCCCGTAAACGCAATTTTGTCCACCCCCGGATGCGCCACGAGCGCCGCGCCGGTAATTTCGCCCACGCCATTGATAATGTTCACCACTCCCGGCGGCAGCCCCGCTTCCTCGAACCAATTCGCTAATTCCATCGCCGTCAACGGCGTCTGTTCCGCAGGTTTCAACACGCAGCAACAACCTGCCGCAATCGCCGGCGCCAGTTTCCATGCCGCCATCAGCAACGGGAAGTTCCACGGAATAATCTGTCCCGCCACCCCGACCGGCTCGCGCATCGTAAAACTCAAAGCGTTTGCGGGCACTGGATTCACGTGCCCGGTAACTTTGTTGGCCAACCCGCCGTAGTACTCGAAGCAGGTAGCCACGTCGGCAATGTCGTACTCAGCCTCGACGATCGGCTTGCCACAATTGCGCGCTTCCGTTTCCGCCAGCATCGCCGCGTTCTGCCGTATCTTTTCCGCCAACTTGAACAGGATTCGCCCGCGATCCTGCGCGCTGATTTGCCCCCACGGGCCCGAATCGAAAGCAGCCCGCGCGGCTTTCACTGCCTCGTCCACGTCCGCGGCATTGGCCGACGCCACTTGCGCGATTACTTCCTCGGTGGAAGGGTCATAAACGGGAAAAGTTTCCTTCGATGAGCCGCTGACCCACTGCC
>JBAVHY010000165.1:0-2488 GCA_049686315.1 Candidatus Acidiferrum sp.
GGTAAGGTGTTCCGCGCAGATCGACGGCTGCGCGTCGTTAAAGCCAAGCACCTCCGGGTAGATATCGCTAACCTCAGCGTCAGCAGGGCTGCCCTGTTCCGTTGCCACATGTGATTCCTCCGACCCAAGACACTTTTTGTTTTCCTGGACGTGTAAGAGCGAGACCTGCTCCGCTCTGCCCCTCCGTCCGCGTTTGGCGCCCAGATTTGACCAGGCACGTCGAATCTCGATACTAGGATGGGGAATACAGGATGGGACATCTAAATTCGGCGAACCCGCGAAAAGCCTCGGTCAACGGGCTCGCCCAATTGGCGACTGTGGCATATCGCGGCGATATGTTGCGGGAGAGTTATCCATGCGGAATCATTGCGCTCGTGGCGGCGCTGGCTGAGATGGTTGCAGACTCAGAGATGCAATTCACAAGTATCCGGCCCACGTCGACCCACGGAATTATGCCCATTTGATGGACGTGTCCGTCACTGGCCTTATGATAGGTCTTTTCCTTGGCGTGCCTGGAGTCCTAGCGGAGATGGCTGGCTTCTGGTTCGGTTCTCGCGGCTTAAACTCCAAAGACAGCCACCTAGCCCACATCATTCATGAAAGCTGACCTCGCGGTTAACTTTTTATCACTGTGACAAGGATACTCGACGAGAGAAGAATTTTGTTGAACAGGAAGGCTGATTCTAAGGCTGTTAGCGAGGTTCGCAGCCAGATTTTGACGCGAAAAAGAGACACCTTGAGTGGGGCGTGACGAGTAGAAATTTCTCAGGCATGCGCTGCGGGAGAGAACTCAACCAGTTTGCGCGCCCAAGCTCAAGGCCAGACGATAGAACTGCTCGCGATACGGGAAGGCCTGAGGTAAATGCAGCACCACGCGACGTACCGAGGCGATTACCTGAACGCCGAGTTTCAGGAAGCGCTCGCGTAAGGTGGAGACTTGTGCCCGAGCGCAGTCCGTGCGAGCCAGACGCAACCGTAGTTCCTGCATCAGTACGTAGGCCGCGGCGGTCATCAGCACACGGAACTGATTGGCCCAGAAACTGGTGCAGCTGGTGCGGCCAATCTCCATGCCGTAGTGCAGTTCCTTAATGCGATTTTCTAGATCCCCTCGTTGGCAGTAGACCTCCTCGTAGAGCCATTGCGGACTCTGTTTCATGTTGGTGACCACGAAGCGCGGATTATCTTTCGGATCGCGGTTCGGATGGCGAGTGACTTCCGCCTTATAGAGGATGCGCCGTTCATACTTCCAGGTCTTCTTGGTCTTGTAGCGGAACTCTCCATAGACGTGTTCGGTCTCTCCACTTTTCTTTGACAGGCGCCGAGCCCTACGCATGGCCGGCACGACCAAACGATCCAACACCGCATTGGAAGCCAGGTTCACGACATATTCCACTCTTGGCTGGCCGTCCAGAAACTCCAGAACCTCCGGCGCTGCGAACCCTCCATCCAACCGCACCCGAAAGACGACTCCGGGAAAAGCAGCATCCAAGCGCCGAAGTAACCGGCGCAAAATGCCGATCGCACCGCAGGAGCCGGAAACATTGCCCGGGCGCAACACCGCCGCAACCAAGTACTGTTCCACCTCTTCGTTGAAGGTGAGAAAGCAAACTGCTGGCAGATAACAGTAGCAATCGTAGTACCTATTAAAAAAGGTGAGCTGCTGCTGGCCGTGTGTCGGATCGTCAGTGGGATCCAGATCGATGGTGATTCGGCGGGCGCGCCCATGCAGCCGCTTGCGGTGGCGCTCGATGACGCAGTCGGCCAGGGCCTCACCCAAGCGAAACAGTTCCTTGTGATCCGGGGCATTTTCAAAGCGCGACAACGTAGGCTGCGAGGCTAAATCCTCACCGTCGATCGGGTCGCGACCTACCAAAAGCTTGTGCACCGGATCGCCGGCCAGGCGTGCAGCGTCGTTGGCATCTTCATATCCTAAGGCCATGCCCATCACCCGCTGCGTAAGCAGCTCTTCTATTTCATGCAAGATTTTGCCGGGTTGCCGCTCCTCTTTCAGACAAGCCGCCAGTGCGGAAGTTAGACCCAACCTTTGGTTGGCAGCTTTCAAGAGGACCGCGCCGCCATCGGAGCTGCCCTGCCGTTGATCAAATTTCGCAACCACCGGTCGATCAAAAATATCTGGAAAAAGAAGACAGTCTGTTGTGGTATGTTCGGTCAAGTGAAGGCCTCGCTTTTGGTTTCAAACCCGCCTCGATAACGGATTTGTACCATAGCGAGGCCTTCCGTGTTTATAAAATCATGAATTTTCCGGGCTAGGAACTGCCTTTTTGCAGACGGCGCGACCGCATGTGCCCTGTGCCCGTGAGAGCCCCATCGTTGCGCACCGGTCTTAGATTCGTACGGATAAACGCGCTTGTATCGATTGGTGTGGCCAATTTCCTGGGGTAGGCAACTCTTCCCTGATTATTTCCGGTTCCCGAATCGTGTTTGTTGTTTTGTCGCCATTGAATTTATCACCCGGGGTCGTTAAGTC
>JBAVHY010000166.1:0-2548 GCA_049686315.1 Candidatus Acidiferrum sp.
CATCTGCTTTGAGGACAAAAAGAACTATCTGCCGTTGCAGGTTGCCGACACACTCGCCTACGAGTGCCGGAAACATCTGGAGAAACTGATAAAAGACCCAAACTCACTTCCGAGACCGGAACTCAAACGTCTGATGGACGAAGGAAAAATATTTCAGATTTCTCTCTGCGAAAAGACCTTCCTCGAAGCCTATCTGGCAAATTACGTTCCACCGACCATCTGAAGTGGCTTTATGAATAGACATTGAGGATGGAGATGGCCAAAGCCGGGGGCATCTCAATCAAACCCGTATTCCACCGCATCGTATGTGATGGCTGTCACAAAAGCGGCAACACGATGCAGGGGCAGTCTCCGCACGTGTTGACCACACCCTAAAAGAGCAGAGGCGATTACAGGCAGGGGCGACTCTCTCGGGATGTCTCGGGTGCGGCATGCTGGTTAGCAGGTCGCTGCGACCTTTTGGGCCAAGCTGGCGGGGGATCGTGGTGGCTGGCTAGGCTTCGCCATCGCCTTCCCGGTCATGGCTCGGGCTTGGTGATGGTCCTACCGCTTGTTGGCCGCCACCTCTCAGACTGGAAAGGAGCCCCGAGTACCGCCTCAGCGGCCGGTCGTTTCGCACCGCAATGGCCATTGCCTTCATTTGCCCGATTAGCATCGAATACGACAAAAGTGCCGAGGTTGGTGTCGGCCATTAGTCGATCCCCATTGCCTCCCGGAGTTTTCGCACCACCGAGTCCACGCCGTCGCTGGATTTCGCAGCCACGACCCCTGCAAGCATCGGGGAATACGCACGGACTTCATCCGCCCCAATCCTGTGCCACACAGGCAGAATTACAGTGGTACCCCCAATCCGTTTGCTCGTTAAGCCATCCAGTTCGGCCTGCGGCGCTGAAGCACTTTTAGGTAGTGCTCTAATTCTGTGTTGCTGAATCACCGGGCAGGGTTCTCCACGCTTTATCTTGCTATCGACAATCGGAACGAGATTTTTCAGGCAAGCTATATCAGCCTGAATATCCGCCAGAACAGCGGTCCAGCCAGTACTAGCAATTTTCTCCTAAAGGAAAAACTTGACTTTCCGACTTAATAGTCCTAACTTTAGTTAGACTTTTAGGCATAACGTATGGCTCCTAACGAATACTCCAACGCATTCGATAAAGCAGTAGCCGACTTGGAAGATCGCGTCCAGCGCCGCGATCTCCTCAACGCTGAAATTGCAGGCCTCCGAGAAACTGTCCGTGTTCTTGCCACTCGCGCAGGAATGACAGCGGAGAAGCAAAAGAAGGTCGCACAACTGCTGGATATGGTTGATTACGCAACACCGAGCCTCACGGATTCGATTCGCTCGGTCCTTGCTCGCGCTTACCCCAAGGAAATGACGGCGATTGAGGTGCGGAACGCACTGGAAGAAACTCAGTTTAATTTCGATGATTTCAGCAATTCGCTTTCGGCGTGCCACGCCGCACTTAAGAGGATGTTGAACGACAAGGAAGTTGAGCCGGGAATGACGAAAGATGGCAAAACATCCTATCGTCGAGTACTCAGACTGACCCCGATTCCCAAATCTCGTCTTCCTTGGGAGCCTGTGTACGAGAGCGGCATGCGCGGCGACGAAAAGCCGCCTATTCGTCTTCCATTTACAAGGAAAAAGGAATGAAAGAAAAAGTGCCCCGCCCCTAGTTTGAGCTAGGAGCGAGGCTGAATCCAAACGCGGACCGGGACATTGGGTTTCCACACGGGAGGTTGGGATGCAGCACAAGAAGCCCCGTTCCATCGTTAGCACCGAGAAATACCGCACTCGTGGTCAGCCGTTTTCCCTATTCCAAGACAAACTCTCCGGTTGGGAGAAGTTTGACAAGGGCTGCGAGTTGGCTTGGAATGCACTCGGGAACAACTTCGGACGACTGACGATTCTCGGGCTGGCAGCCCTTGGCCTGTATTACCTCTTACTTCATCGGTGAAGATGGGCTCGCCGCAGGAATAGCTTGAGATTCAAGCATAAAAGCTCTTGCTCGGCGGGCCACTAGGTGAAGCGGTTGTATTCCTCTGGACCGCTTCTTAGAAACTGACGCTTAGAGACATCGTAGTTGTAGCACCACCGCGTCTCATACTGGAAGTGCTCTCTCCCTTCCTTGGTGAATACACCCCTGTAACAGATTCTCCCGTAGAAGAAAAGGAATTGATTACCCATCTGCGTCCGTTGCTTCATTTCGGGAGCATTATCTATTGTCGATTGAGGACTGATCGGACTAACGTCGAATCCGTCACCTTGGGTCAGAAAGATTTGATGAGGCACAACAAATGGATCGCGGTAAGTCGCAGGCACAGGCAGGTCGTCCGGACGAGAGGTGAAAGTAAACGCAAAATCACCGGACTCAATCTCGGCTGGAGTCCTTCCTTTGTTGGTGGCCCTAAGAACACAATTGCCCGGAAGGCCCGGAGAGGGATGGATCGTTATCACCATCCACGGACGTTCGGCGTCGATGACGGCTTGAGCATTCAGTCTGGCAGCCTCAGCATTGGCCTTGGCGGCTTCCGCCGCGCCCTTGGC
>JBAVHY010000167.1:0-7884 GCA_049686315.1 Candidatus Acidiferrum sp.
CCCTTGGGACCGCGGACAACCTCGAATTCAACGGCCTGACCCTCATTGAGGGAGCGGTAGCCGTCCGCCTGAATCGCGGAGAAATGGACGAAAACGTCCTCGCCAGATTGACGCTGGATGAAACCAAAGCCCTTGCTGGCGTTAAACCACTTCACTGTTCCTTGTTCTTTCACAGATGTGTTCCTTTAATTATAAAAGCTATCTGATGCACTCTTTTCCGGAGACCCTTGAGGGGGACCGGGCGTCTTTCGCTGATTCACCAGACACCGCGGTAAAGCGGGCGGGAAACAAAAAAGGCCGCAAGTTGAACCTGCGACCCTTTGAAACAAAAGGCGAAACAAGAGCAACAAACGCATAGACAGAATAACAAGGAATGAGGGGGAATGCAAGGGGTGGTTGGCCGGTCAATTTCCAGCTCGTGCCCAACGTGCAGTTTTGGGTTCTTGGGATCGGGACCTACGTTGTTCGTTACCAGGCAGTACCTCATTCGTTCGGCTTACTCGCAACCAACTGGACTCCCGAATAATCGTCGCCTACGCTTGCGATATACGACATTTAGTGTTGGTTGCTTTCCTCTCGATATGGGCAAACACCTTGGCCCGCCCACAAGAGCCGTGTCATTACGAGGCCGAAGATGGATTTGACGCGGTGGCAAAGGACCTTTCGGAAGCGAAGTCATGTGGCGCGGCAGTCGCCAAAATGCATGATTGCGCATGGGGCTCAAGTGCCGACACGCAACTAGCGCCCATTGTCATCAAGAAATGCGAGAAGACGTTTTTCCGCAATTTGTCTCCAGCAGCACAGAAGCGCTATGGCGACGAAATGCAGCTAGGCGCATACGAGTACTCACGGCAGGAAGGGACGATGTATATGTCCGCCGCAGCTTTGTGCCAGGTTAACGTCGCGGCGGATTTTGCGGCGAACCCTGCGGCGGCCAGTAAGCCCGCAGCCGCGCCAGCTTTGACTGTCACAAAGCCCAAACACCGCTTGAGATAGCAATCTGCTCCGACATAAGGCTTGGGCATGCCGATATTGTCTTATCCCGAGTCTATGCGGGGAGGCGGGAGAGTTCTGGTAAGGAAGACAGAGCTGCCCTAATACAAAGCGAAAGGCAATGGCTGCAAAGCATCCCGGCGAAATGTGGCCTGTCGGCCAAGCTATCGTCGCAGAAGTCACTAGACTGCGTCCGCAACGAGCTTGAACTTCGCTTTACAGTGCTCGACTGTGGCGCAAATAATGTCACCGAATGCTTGCAATCGCCTGGTAACGCCGACGATCAGACAGCGGCCGCGACATCAGCGCCAAACCGGCGCGCCAGCTTCGACTGCGAAGCGCCTTCAAGCGCCTTGGAAATTGTGATTTGCGCCGATGCTGAGCTTGGAAAGACAGACATCGAGATGACGCAAGCGTACCACGATGCGGACAAAGCTATGACCGCGTCGCAACACAAGGGTTTAATTGATAGTGAGCGCCAATGGCTTCGCTTTGTCAGCAAGGCCTGCCCATTAGGGACAGTAGGCGGTATTCCGTCCGTCCTCGCGCGTTCTTGTGTCCGTGCCGCGTTTCTAACGCGTATCTTACAATTGCAGGCGTGCCCGCAGAAGAATCTGCAAGAGCGCATGCCTTGCTTGAATGATTTTTACGTCATAGAGAAAAGCACCATGCAATGATGATTGGGGGCTGCTTACCACTTGTCTGATTAGTGGTGCGCTATCGGAAACTGAGCCGCTACCGTAGTTTGGAATGGGCTCGTCAATCGGCGAATTGAAATGGGGAATGGATTGACCAGGCATCAAGGGACAGTAAATGGAAAGGGCGGCCCGAGTAAGAGCCGCCCGATGGCAGAGTTAGAATCTTCAGTAATTACCTGCGGCCACCGCCGTGGGACCCTCCACCGCCATGAAAACCGCCGCCACCGTGGAAGCCGCCACCGCCTCCACCATGGAAGCTACTGCCGCCGTGGAAACTGCCGCCGCTGTTGCCATGAAAGCCGCCAGCGTATCCGCCGTGGCCGCCACCTACAAAGCCGTGAGAGGGAGCGCCTCTGTAACCGTAGCCGGGCCTATTGCCGTAACCTGGATGGCCGTAATAGCCGTATCCGGGGCGGCCGTAGTAGCCGTGGCCATAATAGCCGCGACCATAGTAGCCGTGACCATAGAAGCCGCGTCCGTAGTAGCCGTGAAACCAGGGACCGGCGCCGATGAAGACGCCGCCGACAAAGTAGTCCGGGCCGTAGTAGCCGTAGGGGGCGCAGGCGTAGGGATAGTAGCCGTAGTAACCGTAAGGACAGAGAGGCGCTGGGCCATAGACGGGCCCGACGCCAACGCCGAATGCAACCTGTGCCTGTGCGCTAACCGCGGTAAAAAGCAAAATCCCCAGAAGTGCAAAATACTTTAGATATTTCATGGTTTCATCTCGTTTCCGGCCCGGAGCTGGTGTGCTCTCCTGAAGTGGGCCGAAAGGCTTCCCGGCAGATTCGCCTTGGGAAGCCGCCTACGTAGTATGAAACCCGGAAGTGGCAAAAGAGTTGCGAGAGGGAAAATAGTTTCACCACAGAGGGCACGGAGGAAGAAAAAAGTTAACGGAGGGTGGAGAGTTAGAAAAGTTGAAATTGACGGACGGGTAGGGGATGCAGGATGCTGAATGGCTGCGGCGTCAGGTTAAGAAGAATTTGCGAGGTGGGCAGGCATGGGAGGACTGGGTTCCCTCATCTATCCATGGGGATTGATTGTGCAGGGAGTTGCGCTGTTCCACTTTGTGAAGCGGCGGCCGGCGAACTATTGGATCTTCATCATTATTTTTGGAGGGGTGCTGGGCGCGGGAGTGTATGTCATCGTGGAGATGATCCCGGACCTGGGGTTGTTGCGCGGGGTGTACCAGGGATTCGGGAGGCGCTCCCGGATCCAGATGCTGGAAACGCAGATTCTGGACAATCCTTCGGCGGGGAACCTGGAAGAATTGGCGGAGCTGTATTTTGAGCAGGAAAATTATGCGAAGGCACGGGAGTTGTTGAACCGCGCCATTACCGCGAGGAGCGATTCGCCGCACTCGTTTTATCTGCGAGGGAAGTCCGCGCTGGGGATGGGAGATTACGCTGGAGCGATCCCGGACCTTGAGTATGTGGTGGGGAAGGAAGCGAAATTCGATTATTACCGGGCGACGGGATTGCTGGGTGACGCGTACGCGCGGACGGGAGAGTTGGAAAAAGCAGGAGTGTACTTCGCGCCGGCGGTGCAATACGCGACGACGCCGGAGACGCTGTACAACTACGCGAACTATTTAAAGCTGGTGGGGAAGAAGGATGAGGCGCAGGAGTGGGCGGCGAAGTTGATTGCGAAAAAAAGGACTTTGCCGCGGTATATGCAAAGGGTGGAGCGGCCGTGGTTTCGGAAGGGGAAGGCGCTGCAGAAGGAGTTGGCGGCGTGAAGAATTCGGATACGATCGATTGTCACTTTGACTTGGCAGGTTCCGACGGAGATGCAGAGTGAGGTCGGCGCACGAGCTTCAATCCCGGCCCAGATCTTTACTCGCGTCCTGAGTTCCGAGCTTCCACAGGCGCGCCTCGTTTGACCCCGTAAGTTCCATTTGGAATTTGATGTTGGGGCCGGGTTCCGCGCATCCGTGGCATATGTGATGCTATGAGCTTCAAATGGGAAAGTCGTCAAGCCCGAGTAACCGAATGAGTCATGCGCTCAAAACCTACGGCTACCTAAGGGGCGCTGTTTTGTAAGGCGTGCATGGAGAACAAAGGTCACATTCCGAGATGGTTGTGGAATTCGTGATCGCCCTCGAGGGCTTTGTCCAATTTCGAGAGTAGGCCTCGGATGCGATCGCCCAAGCTGCGCTCGGGGCTGGAAGTGCCAGGCAGGAGCGTGCTGTTCACTATTACGGACGTGCCCGGCCTACCCCTTCCGGGGTCACGCATAGCTTTCGGATCGAGTCTATCACTAGCAACCTGCTTCAAATCATCAACGAGAGTAAGAGTTTCGGTTTCCCGGCGCATAGCAGCTCCTCAGTATAGGATTTCGTGCACTCCGACCCATCGTTTGGACAAACCAAATCATTACTTGGTTTCTCCGAAGGTACGAAGCAGGCCCAACGAATATTGACATGGTCCGTCAGGCACTCATTGATGGCCATAGTACTTTCGTTCATTGGTTCCAAACTGTTAGTAAGGGAGTCTGAGCGATAGTTTCTTTTGAAGAATGGTTACTCAGCTCGCCCGTAAAAAGTGAGGAACCGCACAACGTTGAGTGGAGATAGCCACCCTATTTTGAGGGGCCATTTGTTTTGCGCACACGGCCGAAATCCGGCCACTGCGCCTGGTGGCTCTGGCGCTGCCCATCACTTCTGATTTGCGTCTTGCGGGGCGAAATCGATTGCGGCTTTCCCATCCTGGATGAGTGATTTGAGCTGGTTCAGGTCAGTTGTTTCAAAATGCGCGGTTACTTTGCCGCATGAGCCGCTGGATACGGCAAGATGGATTCCACTTCCGGTACTAAAAGTGACAACGCTGAAATCACCTTTGGTCCTGTATTCCGCTGAAAAGTCCGTGAGGCGCGTGATGTTGCGGTCTGCCCTGGAAATGGTGTCAATGCCTTTGAGGAGAGAATCAAGTTCATCATAGTCTACATAGGAAGTTTTTTCCTTGCCCGAGGCCTCCGATTCCTTGACTGTGATGCTCAGGCCAGTAACTCTGAGGTCCGGGTTGTCTGAATCTCTGAGCTCCATGGCAGCAACAGTGACCGAACCCTTTCCCTTGATGAAACCAATCCTGGAAATTCCGCGAATGAGAACCACTCCCGTTTGCACCGAAAATGACTCCAGTTTTGTTGTGGGTGGGGGCGGGATGCATTCTTCCTGCTGTTGACCCTGGGGAAGGGGAATGGAAAGAGCGGGTTGCGGAAGGAGGATGTGCATAGCTGTCAAAAGAGCTAGAGCGAGGAAGCGCTTCCGGGTGAGAGATGGCATTTATTTCGCTCCAAGAAAGAAATTCGAGAGCGATTCTGACGATTCCGGGTGTTCGCGTCAACGGAGGAATCAAAATGTCAACGCTGAGTTCGCCCAGCCAGCATTTAGTTTCGGGACAGGTGGGGAGGATGAACGCCTCCTGCAGTCATCAAAAGCGCACTCGCAACGATTAGCAGTAATAGGGCAGAGAAAGCTATCGACATTCGGCGTTCCCACGCTGGGCTTTCCAGTTCTTCGGGAGGGAATTGGTGCCGGACCCAAATCCGGACCGCAATAAATCGCCATGCAATCCACGACAGAATTCCGCAGACCCACACGCACGCAAATGCAAGCCAGAGGGCCACGAGGATATTGTCGGAAAAACCTCTAAAGACGATTGATTGGGAATCGTGGCTCAGACTTCCAGAAAGCACCATCAACGCAAATAGACAAAACACTAAGCCGACCGCTCTCAACTGAATCCGCGTCCAAGGAGTATCTTTCATCCAAGGGTTTGGATTTCGTCGCATGTACGACGAAGGATTGATCAACAGAAAGACACCAATACCTGCGACCACAAACAGCACGGCTGTGATCAATGTTGCGAACAGAGTTGGAGGCATATTCGCGATTAAATCATGCTTGAATGGCCTTTTAAAGCGTTCGCGGCGGATAACTCCTGATTAGTCGTGCCAGCTCAGACGGTCGACGCAACACTTGCTTGAAGTCTACTCGCACGAGTCTCGAATCCTAGGGTTTTCGGAAGGTGGAAGCGTTAGCTGATGATGGGGGATTCTGCTAGGCTGTTGCGGGTGTGAGGATGGAAGAGTAGAGGAGAAACAAACGTGACAGTCGTGGCGGGAGTGGATTTGGGCGGAACGGCCATCAACTACACGTTGATGGATCAGCAAGGGAAGTTTCTGATTGACGGATTGTGCGAGCATCCGGCGCTTTCGAAGCAGGGGCCAGAGGTGTGCCTGGGGCAGATTGCGGATGGATTGAAGATCGCAGCCGCGAAGGCGGGAGTGCAACTTGTGGATGTTGTGGCCGTGGGACTGGATACTCCCGGACCGGCGAGCGCGGCGGGGCAACTGAGTGCGCGAGGTTCGACGAACTTTGTGCATCGGCTGTGGGCGGGATTCGATATTCGCGAGGGGCTGGCGCACAAACTGGACAAGCCGGTGTGCTATTTGAACGATGCAAACGCGGCCGCGCTTTGGGGGCACTACGCAATTTTTGGAGAAAACAGCCGGGAGACATCGATATCGATCGTCATCGGGACGGGGAATGGCGGCGGAATCATTCTCGATGGAAATGTGGTGAAAGGGAAGAACGGGTTTGGGGGAGAGTTGGGGCACGTGCTGATTCCGTATCAAAGTATCGCGGGAACGACCGGGATGAAGCCGGAATGCAATTGCGGACGGATCGGGGACCTGGAGTCTTTGTGTTCGCTGACGGCGATCGAGAGGAACCTGATACCGTATTTCCTGCCGCGGTATCCGGGGCACGAACTGGCAAAGATGGAGAGCCACCAGGCGGCGAAGCTGGTGCGAGGGATGGCGGACAAGGGCGATGCGATGTGCAAAGAGGTTTTTCGAGTGCAGGCGCACGCGTTAGGATTGTTCTTCGACGAAATGGTGAACACGTTTGACCCGGATGCGTTGATTGTGGGCGGCGGAGCCCTGGAGACGAGCGCGGAGTTTCAGCGGTGGTTTTTGGCGGAGATTCGCGTGGGGATGCCGGCGCAGCGGGAGGAGCAGGTTGGGATTCCGATTCATGTGATGCCGAATGGGGACACGGCGGGGGCGAGGGGAGCGGCGATTGAAGCGGTGAAGTTGGCGAGGCAGAGCGGGTTGATGTGAGTTAAAGAGTTTAGGAGTTCAAGAGTTCAAGAATTTCACCACAGAGGACACAGAGAGCACAGAGAAAACGGAGGAAGGAAACCCAAGAAGGAAACGCAAGAAAAGGGCTTACCCTCAAAAACTAGGATTTGGGGGGCGTGGATCAGGACGGCCCCTTCGACGCCAAATACGCCGCGATCGCCACCATGTCCTCGAGGGTCAACCTCGCCACCACTGGCTTCATCAAGACATCCACCGCTCCCTTCCTGGCCCCGCTCTGCATATCAAATAACTGCCGCACCACATAACTCGGCGAACGTCCCACAATTGAAGGAGCATTCTCGTGCCCTCTCAGATCCGCGCCATGACACACGGCGCACCGCGTTTCGCCCCTCGTCACCAGCAACTCCCCACGCTTTACGCTTCCCACCGGCACATAGGCCACGAATCCGGAAGCGTCATCTCGCAACTCCGTGCGCTCCAAATCCTCCGGCATTTCGATGATCCGCTGGCCAATCGGCTCGTTCGCGCCGGCGTTCGACCGCACCAGCATCCATCCCGCGACGTGCGTTTGCGGCACTATCCTCGTTTCGACAACGCGGATCCACGGCTTCGGCTTCAGTCGCGAAAAGTACTCGGCGGCAGCCTGAATCTCTTTTTCATTCACTTTTGCCGCCACCTGGATCATGTTGTTCACCGGTTTCTGCCTGGGCTCCGAACTTTTCCGCGCGCCGCTCTTGAAATTGGCAAGTTGCTCCCTGATGTAGGACGCGGGCAACCCAGCGAGGCTGGCATTCTCCGGTCTCCCCTGTCCGTTTGGCAAATGACAATAACCGCAGGCATAGACTTCGGGTTTTCTTCCTCGCGCTACCACCTCCGGCATCGTTGGATGCCCTTCCGGATGCCAGTCCGGTGCTTTGTACAAATCCTGGACCTGCGCATAGGTGAAGGCTGCCGTACTTCCCGGCACATGCCGCGCCGCGCGGTCCGCCCCCGCCGCCGTGCCCGATCCGCCAATTTCTGGATTCACCGCAAACGCCCAGTAGGGGGGGGCTTCGCGCTTCGATGCAATTTTGGATTGCGCACCCTGGCC
>JBAVHY010000168.1:0-30445 GCA_049686315.1 Candidatus Acidiferrum sp.
CTCTTCCACCTTTCCACCGGTTCTCCTCACATTTGCAAGCCATGAATCCCATTTATTGTTAACACAGCGCCTACCTCCCGCGTCTACCCTAGGAGACGCTTTCCTATCTCGATGGATGCAACGTGGCGGCACTCTTTGAACTTCGATCCTCCCATTCCGGTTTCACGGCCGTGAACGCTCCTCCGGAGTCTACCAGCCCCGACGACGCACTCGTCCACGCCGCCCGGCAAGGCGACCGCGCAGCCTTCGGCCTCCTTTACACCCGCTACGCCCGGATGGTCCATGGTATTCTGCTCGCCCGCGTGCCCTATTCTGACGTCGACGATCTCGTCCAGGACGTTTTCCTGCAAGCCTTGCCGCGCCTCTCCTCCCTCCGCGAAATCTCCAAGTTCCCCGGCTGGCTCGCCGCCATCGCGCGCAATCGCGCCACAGACTTTCACCGTCGCGTCAAGCCCAACGATGCCCTCGACGCAGAATCTAACGCCGCCGAAACCGAGCAACCTCCTCCCTCCTCTCGTCCTCCAGCCCACTCCAACGCCGAAGCACGCGCCGTCCTGGACGCAATTTGTTCTCTCCCCGAAGCCTATCGCGAGCCACTCGTTCTTCGCCTTGTCGAGGGCATGACCGGCCCCGAGATTGCCGCGCGCACGGGGCTCACACATGGTTCTGTTCGCGTTAATCTTCATCGCGGCATGCAGCAACTTCGAGAAGTTCTTGGCCGCAAGGCCGCACCGCTCACCGGGGGTGAGCTATGACAACAAACCCGAACGATGCTGAGAAAGAGCAATTCATGATCGACGATTATTTGTGGGACGGTTCGGGCACTCCGGATCCCGAAGTCCAGCGCCTCGAATCGCTCCTCGCGGAATTTCGCCAAGCGGAGCACCCTCTCGTTCTACCCGCGGAGATTCCCTCCGCGCCAGCCAGGCTTCGCGGCATTCTCCTTCAAATGCCCCGGCTACCTCGCCTTGCCGCCGCTGCCGTCGTCCTCCTCGCATTCGGCGTAAGCGTGTTCCTCTTCCTACGCCCCACCAATGCGCCCGACGTCGGCCCCGGTTGGAATGTCGCTACCCTGGAAGGCGCTCCGCAAATCGGTACACAAGCTATTTCAGGCAACCTCACCGCAAGGAAACTTCATGTCGGCCAAACTCTGACCACCAACGCAACTTCCCGCGCTTCTCTTTCCGATAACGGCCTCGGCGAAATCAAAATCGAACCCAATTCCCGCGTTCGCCTCTTGCAAACCGACGACAATCACAAGCGCATTCGGCTCGATGTCGGCACCATTCACGCCGCCATCTGGGCTCCCGCCGGCCAGTTTGTTGTGGACACGCCTTCTGCCGCCGCTGTCGATCTCGGCTGCGCTTACACCCTTCAAGTTGCACCCGACGGTTCCGGCACCATTCGCACCTCGCTCGGCTGGGTCGGCTTCCATCTCAACGGCCGCGATTCCTTCATCCCCGCCGGCGCCATGTGTTCCACTCGCCCAAAGGTCGGTCCCGGCACTCCTTACTTCGAGGACGCCAGCGAATCTTTCCGTGACGCTCTCCAAACGTTCGACCTGACCGAGCAATCGCTCGACGCGGCTTCTCGCGCGCTCAATACGGTTCTGTCGCAGGCCCGCCCTCGTGACGGCCTCACTCTCTGGCACCTCCTCTCGCGTACCAACGGCCAGGAACGCGCACAAGTCTACGCTCGCTTCGCGTCTCTCGTTCCTGCTCCACCCGGCGTGACCCGCGATGGCATTCTTGCTCTCGACGCGCATATGCTCGATCTCTACTGGAACGCCCTCGATCTCGGCGACATCTCCATCTGGCGCTTCTGGGAGCAATCCTCTTCTCCCAAAGCGTCTCCACCCCCGGAGATGCTCCAGAAAAAGCAGTTTCTACTGAAGAAAGCACCGTGACCCCGCGCTTTCCAAATGAACCTGAGGGTGCCCCATCCTTCGCACCTTTTGCGAAGGGTGGGCTCTTACGATCAATGGCCCGCCCCTTTTCTCTTCCGTTCTTGGGTTTGTAGTGGCCGGTCTTCAGACCGGCTCTTGGGTTTCTTGGGTCTGCTTGGGTCCGCGTTAACACTTCCCCGCACTCTCGCGTCTCCTTTACTGATCGCGCGTTTCACACCAAGGAGGCAACACTATGAAATCCAAATTCTCTTCGCTTCTTCACCTTTCCGCCGCTATTCTCCTCGCTCTGTTTCCATTCGCTGGCTCCGCCGTCGCCGGTCCCCCGCTGATCTGTCACGCCTTCGACATTGGCAACGCCAAATCTCTTCCCTGGATCAGCCATGATTGGAATCTTACCGGCAGCGAATCCTACGACACCAAGAATCTCGCCGCCGATACCATCGTCATTCTCGACAACGACCCAACTGTCCTCGTCCACATGGAAACTCTACGCCGCGCCACACTCTTCGCCCGCAAGGATCCTCTCGCCGCAAGGCAACTGCTCACCAAACTCACAGCCCGCGCAGATTCTTCCGCGAATTCCGCAGCCGCCGCGTTAGCCTTCTTCGATTTCGGCTATCTCGCCGAAGCCTACAAACAGTGGATGGGCCAGGACCAGCCGAATCCTGCCCAAGGCCTCGATGGTTACGTTCTCGTCAAGAAAGCCATCCGATTCCGTGGCGGCGATCCACAAATGGAACTCGCCGCCTCACTCATCACTATTAACGGGCCTGCCGCCGAGCACCAGGACCACGCGCAAAAAGCCATCGGTGGCGCGAAATCCGATCCTCTCCTCGCCCGCAATCTCTCGAAGCACTTCTGGAACACTCAATCCGAAACCATGGCGGACTTCATTTCCCACTCTCCCAGCGTCAAGGTGGCCAAGCAATGAAACCCCGCACTCCGGGAGCCGCCCGCGCGCGGCTCCTTCACCGCTCAATACCTGTTTGCCTTGTCGTCCCGGTGATTTTCTTCACCCTCTCCCTTTCTCTGCGTCATGCCTCCGCCAAACAAACCCTGGAAAATGACCTCACCGCCCACGAGTGGGGCACCTTTACTTCCATTGCGGGCCCTGACGGCTTGGCCGTCGACTGGCTTCCCCTCACAGGCTCGACCGATCTCCCCGCTTTCGTCGAACATTTCCGTGACGTTCAATTCAAAGGCGGTCTTCGCGGCACCATCCGCATGGAGACTCCCGTCCTCTATTTCTATTCCCCGCGCCAAACCACCGTATCCGTCAACGTATCTTTTCCGAAGGGCCTCATCACCGAGTGGTATCCACGCGCCGACTCCGTCAATCCCAAAATCGCCCCACGCGACTACTCGCTCTACCAAATAAAATCTCCCGGCGCCATCACCTGGAGTTCCGTCCACATTCGGCCGCAAGGCTCCGCCGATTTTCCCTCCGATAATTCAGAAAATCATTACTACGCCGCTCGTCAAACCTCTTCTGCCCCATTAACGGTCGGCACACCCTCCGGCCCACAGCGTGAAAAATTCCTCTTCTATCGCGGTGTCTCCGCGTTCTTGCCGCCGCTGACCGCCACTCTCACCAGCGGCAACACCGTCCTGCTCCAAAATCATTTTCCAGAGCCAATTCCCAACGCCATACTATTCGAACGCCGTGGCGAACAGGCTGGCTACCGTGTCCTTGGCCCACTCCTTGATCAAGCCTCCTTCGCTGAGCCGGAACTCTCCGCCTCCGCCGATTCCCTCTCCAGCGTTCTTGAAAACACCCTCATCTCCCAGGGCCTTTCCCCCGATGAGGCTCACGCCATGCTCGAAACCTGGAACGCTTCTTGGTTTGAAGAAGGCTCCCGCCTCATTTACATCGTTCCCCGCGGCTTCGTCGATTCTGTGCTCCCGCTCCGCATCACGCCCGCTCCCGCCACCACTGTCCGCGTCTTCGTCGGCCGCCTCGAACTGATCACTCCCTCCACCGAACAGGCCGTCGAAGCGGCTTTTGCCTCCAACGACCGGACCACGCTCTCCAAATATGCCCGATTTCTCGAACCCATCCTCTCCACCATGATCCAAAAATCCCGTGACTCGGCGCGGCGCCAACGTCTCACCGATTACCTCAACTCCGTTTACGCACGCCCCTACTCCCAGGCGCACAACTAGCATTCCCCAGTCTCCACACCGCCCGGCAGCTTGACTGGAAACTCCCCGGCCTCAAGGTGGATAATGGGGTGAAGTTCTTCACCGGGCCAGTATGCTCGCCTCGATTCTGTTGTTGATTGCTGTTGCGACGGTTCTCGTTGTTCCTTCCCTGCTCATCTGGGGATGGGTGCGTTGGTCGAGGGACCACGCCCCTCGCACCGTCTCTTCGACTCTCTCCTTAGTCGGGTTTTCTTTTTCTACTGCCTCCGCCTTGCTCGCGCTCTTTGCTCATCTCTATGCGCGATTCATCCGCGGCTTTCCCTTTTACGATCCGACACTTATGTGGATCTATGCATGCGGATGTTTGCTCTCGTCAGTAGGAATTCTGTTTGCCGTTGGGGGTACGGGGCGCCGAAGCCCGGTGCGTTTACTTTCCCCGGCATGCGCCTTCGGTACACTTCTCTTCTGGCTGCTTGCACTGAGCAGCGAATGAACGAGCAATCTTAGTTTCAACAATCGATCACTCACACATTTCCGCCACCTCCGTGGCAATGTCTAACCACCGGCGATCGCCCCGATGATCAGCAAAGGCTCCTCGCCGGATGCGATCGCGTCCGGTAGCGCTGCGTCCGGCGTTTCATGGGAAAGATCCTCGCCACATGCGAAGAATCGCAAGAAGGGCCGGCGCTGTTGTGTGACGTGGTCGCGAATCGTACCGCTCAGCATCGGAAGGCGCGTCTCGAGCGCGTCCAACACCGATCTCTGCGTGACCGGACCCGCGACCTCAAGTTCCACTTCGTCGCGAACACGCGCCAACGCCCGTAGATGCGCCGGCAGCACCACTCGGATCATGGCAGCGTCTGCGCCTCGACAGAAAGCACCGCAGGCAGATCGCGCACGATCGGCGTCCACGTGTCCCCGGCGTCAGCAGAACCGTAAACCTGCCCGCCCGTCGTCCCGAAATACACGCCGCATTTATCCAGCGAATCCACGGTCATCGCGTCACGGAGCACGTTGACGTAGCAGTCGCGTTCCGGCAAGCCCTTCTTGAGTTCTTCCCATTCGTTGCCGCCGCTTTTGCTGCGGTACACGCGCAGCTTCCCATCCAGCGGAAAATGCTCGCCGTCGCTCTTGATCGGCACTACGTAAATGGTCTCTGGCTGGTGTGCGTGGACGTCGATCACAAACCCGAAATCTGTCGGCAGATTCCCGCTTACCTCGTGCCAGGAGTCGCCCGCATCATCGCTGCGCATCACGTCCCAGTGCTTCTGCATGAACAGCACGCCTGGACGCCCAGGGTTCATTGCGATGTGATGAACGCAGTGGCCCACTTCCGCATTCGGATCGGGGATGTATTGCGAATGCAGTCCGCGGTTAATCGGCTTCCACGTTTTTCCCGCATCGTCGCTGCGAAACGCTCCCGCAGCCGAAATGGCGATGTAAATACGGCCAGGGGCTTTAGGATCAAGGATTATGGTGTGCAGGCACATCCCTCCCGCTCCGGGCTGCCATCGCGGGCCCGTCCCGTGGCCTCGCAGACCGGGGAGTTCCTTCCACGTCTGCCCGCCATCAGTCGTGCGGAACAAGGCGGCGTCTTCCACACCGGCGTACACGGTATCCGGATCGCTCAGTGACGGTTCGAGGTGCCACACGCGTTTGAATTCCCACGGATGCTGAGTCCCGTCGTACCACTGATGCGTGGTAGCAGGTTTGCCGCTTTCCGGCGAGGTATCGTACACGAACTTATTACTTTCTCCTTTGGGCATTTCCCCTGGTTTGGCGCGTTCCCCCGGAGGTGTGCCTGGCTGAAACCATGTCTTTCCGCCGTCGTCGGAGCGTTGAATGATCTGTCCGAACCACCCACTGGTCTGCGAGGCATAAAGTCGATTCGGGTCTACGGGAGATCCCTTAAGGTGATACATCTCCCAGCCCGCAAAGTGCGGCCCGCTGACGTCCCACTTTTCGCGCTTTCCATCCGCTGTCAGGATAAATGCTCCCTTCTTTGTCCCCACAAGTAGCCGTACGCCGCTCATCTCCGTCTCCATCCTCCCTGCATCCGAACAGGGATGTTGAAAATAGCGTCAATGTCATTCTGAGCGAAGCGAGGAATCCGTTTTTCGCTTCACGCAGATTGGCAGTCTGCCGAAGTTACTTTCGTATTGCAAGTGAAATTATGCTAGTGTGCCTCTATGTGGAAAAACAAGCGGAACCCCAAGCGCCGCTCGGGGTGTCCGCTGAATGCTTCTGTAGAGATGCTGGGAGACCGCTGGTCGTTGCTCATCATCCGCGACATGATGCTGCGGGGTTCCCGCACCTTCAAGGAGTTCCTGGAGTCCTACGAGGGAATTGCCACGAATATTTTGGCCGATCGCCTGCGCAAGCTCGAAGCTTACGGTATCATTGCCACCAAACGAGACCCCTCTGACGGGCGTAAGCACATTTATTCGCTCACCCGCAAGGGAATCGACCTTGCACCCGTCCTCTCGGAGATGGTCCTCTGGGCAGCCGCGCACGAAAAAACCGAAAACCAGGCACTCGTCCGCCAGTTGCGCAAGGACAAGCACAAACTTATAGAAGCGGTGCGCCAACGCTGGGCCGGCTCGGGCCTTCGTTCAAAGGCGCGCTGACTCTAATCTACCGCCACTCTTCACCTCAACTTGACCCCATCTCCCGCCACCTCTAATATGGTAGTTTCACCGTGACTCAATTTTTTGATTTGTTGCTTTCCTTCACCGGCCCAGCGCTCACCCGCTGGGCTGCGCTGTTTTTGTCGCCAAGCCTTTGTACCGGCGGGTCTTTGATCCTGTGCTTTTCTGCATCCCCGCCACCCAGTCCACCACGAGGTTCCCATGATTGATGGTCCGATTCCCGAAGGTCTCACGTTCGACGACGTTCTGCTCCAGCCCGGCAAATCTTCCGTTCTCCCCACCGAGGTCGACACCACCACCAACTTCACTCGCAAGCTCACCATCAATATTCCCCTCGCTTCCGCCGCCATGGACACCGTCACCGAATCGCGCCTGGCCATCGGCATCGCTCGCCAAGGCGGCATCGGCATCATTCACCGCAACTTCTCTCTCGACCGTCAAGCGGAAGAAGTGGACCGCGTCAAACGTTCTGAATCCGGCATGATTGTCGACCCCGTCACCATCTCTCCCGACATCACCATTCGCCAAGCTCTCGAAATCATGACCAAGTATCGCATCTCCGGCCTTCCCGTCACTCGCGGCACTCGTCTTACAGGGATCCTAACCAACCGCGACCTCCGCTTCGAGAAAAATCACAACCAGCTCGTCGGCCAGGTCATGACCAAGGACAATCTCGTCACCGTCCCCGTGGGCACCACCCTGGAGCAAGCCGAAAAAATCCTCCAGAAACACCGCATCGAAAAACTTCTCGTAGTCGATCAGGACTTCAACCTCAAGGGCCTCATCACCGTCAAGGACATTCAGAAAAAACTCGAATATCCGCATTCCTCCAAGGACGACCACGGCCGCTTGCGCGTCGGCGCGGCTGTCGGCGCTACCGGAGACTTCCTTGAGCGCGCCGTTGAAATGTCCAAATGCAGCGTGGACGTCCTCGCCATCGATACCGCCCACGGCCACACGGAGCGCGTCATCGAGGCCATCAAGGCCATCCACCATCGTCTCCCTGAAATGCAAGTCATCGCCGGCAACGTTGCCACGTACGAAGGCGCGAAGGAGTTGATCTCCCTCGGCATTGATGGCCTCAAGGTCGGTATCGGTCCCGGCTCGATTTGCACCACCCGCGTCGTCACCGGTGCCGGTGTGCCTCAGCTCACCGCGGTCATGGAAGCTGCTCGCGCTGCCGAAGGTACCGGCGTTCCGATCATCGCCGATGGTGGCATCAAGTACTCCGGTGACATCACCAAGGCTATCGCTGCTGGCGCTTCGGCCGTCATGATTGGCAGCCTATTCGCCGGCACCGAAGAAGCACCCGGCGAGACCATTCTCTATCAGGGCCGCACTTTCAAGTCTTACCGCGGCATGGGCTCCACTGGCGCCATGGAGGCCGGCTCCGCTGATCGTTATTCTCAGGAAGGCGCCGAACGCGGAAAGTCCGTCCCCGAAGGTGTCGAAGGACGCGTTGCCTACAAAGGGCCGCTTTCCGGCCTCACCGATCAACTCGTCGGCGGCCTGAAAAGCGGTATGGGCTATGTAGGTGCTCGCGACTTGAAGGAATTGACTGCCAAGAGTCGCTTCGTACGCATCACCGCCGCGGGCCTCCGCGAATCCCACGTCCACGACGTGGTCATCACTAAGGAAGCCCCCAACTACCGCATGGAATGATGCATTCGCCGTTTCTTCGACCGCGTAGGGGCGCAGCACTGCTGCGCCCCATGGCCGCAAGACCACAGGTTTGTGTAAAATCGGCTGCCAGCAGGATCCTTGCGCTCGCTCAGCTCAGCGACCACCCAAACAACGTGAGCATCAGAAACAAGCCGAGCGCACCTAAGCTTACGAGTGAAAGCGTCTTCCCTTGGCCGAGCAGGCAGTCGCGGGTCTCTGCCTTGACACAGAGCACAACCGCAACGATGAGCACCCCACCCCACGATATTGCACACGGTAGACCGGGGTATTGCGAGAGCGCGGCAAGCGTCTTTTCCGACGGCTGGTTCGCGGGGATCCACCAGGGAAGAATGGGCGCGAAGCCTGCCGCAAGCACAAACGCCAGAACTTTACGGCTGACCCACCCTTTAATCTTGGTTACGGTTTTTGCCTTGCGCACCTTCCGCCAGACAAAGAACTCCCACAGCAACAGCGCGGTGGCCAGTGGCATCCATCCGTACATCCAACTTTCTCGGTCAGCCCACAGCCAGCCGCGAAAAAAAAGAACTGACGGGTGCAACACCACCAATTTGGGCAGGAGAACCAAGCCGGCAACAGAATTGCCAATTGTCGCCAGCAGAATGACAGCCAGGCTGACAAGCTGTACCCACTCGTGCAACGGCGCTCGGCCACAGCGAGTACATACGGGCTTCTCAGGGAAAATCTTTACTCCACAATGCTCGCAATACACGGCGACCTCACTTCGTTCCCCAGTGACGACACCGCCCAAGCCAATGAAAGCCTAGCTCATGGCAAGACCGCAGCCTACTGGTCCGAAGTGCAGTGGGTTGTAAACGAAATGACGGTGGACATTGGGAGTGGTACTGTTTTCAAAAGGCAATCTTCTTGTCTAAGACCGCTTGAGGAAGTGAGCTTTGACGGACCTTAATCATCGGTTGACTGATACATCAAGGTCCAGAAATCCTGACATACGTTGGGCGGAACGGGCGAAGTCCAAGCCCGCTGTGTCAGCAGGATACCGGTCAAGTTATTTGTGGCCTCTGCACGCCATGAGGTGCCAAGGCCGCCGTCCCAACCATACATTCCAAGGGGCTCAGCAGGACTTACCCGCCGGGTAACAACGGACATGCCTAAACCCCAACCGTGGCTGTCGAAATAGCCCTCGACTAAACCGGATGTGGCTTTTTGTTCGGGAGTCAACTGGTCCGTGGTCATAGTCTCGACCGAAGCGCGACAGAGCAGGCGTTCTTTGCCGAATTTACCCATGTTGAGCATCATGCGAGAGAAGGCCAGATAGTCGTCGGCCGTGGAGACCAGTCCACCGGCGCCGGAGGGAAATGGGGGCGGGTGAACCCATTGACCGGTAGCAGCCTCGTCGTAAACTTCCAGCGTACCGGTCTGGGAATTATTCCAATACCCGGTGGCGAAGCGGCTGAGCTTGGCGGGAGGCACGCTGAAACTGGTGTCCTTCATTCCGAGCGGTTCGAAGATGCGCCGGCGCAAAAAAGTTTCGAACGGCTGGCCGGAAGCGCGTGCGATCAAAACGCCCAAGACATCGGAGCCTGTGTTGTACAGCCACCTATCTCCGGGTTGGTGCATGAGCGGAAGCGTACCCAGGCGGCGGATCCATTCCTCGGGCGAGGGCATTTTCGACGGCTGTGGTGGGCCCATGCCGATTTGCAGATCATTCGCGGCTCTCAGAATCGGAGTGCTGTCAGGCGGCGCAAGGATTATGCCGAAACCCCAACGGAAAGTGAGTAGGTCGCGTACGGTAATGGGGCGCTTTGCGGGGACGGTGTCGTCGAGCGGCGCGTCCGGGCGCTTCAGAACTTTGCGGTTGGCGAGTTCGGGGAGCACCCTGTCGACGGGCTCATCAAGTCGGAGTTTGCATTCCTCAACGAGGATCATCGTTGCGGCGGCGGTAACGGGCTTGCTCATCGATGCGATTCGAAAGATGGTGTCTCGCTGCACGGGAACTTTGCTGCCGATTGCCAGAGTGCCAAAGGCTTCGACATGGGCCTCATCGCCTCGGCTGATGAGGCTGACGAGACCCGGGATTTCTCCGCGACCGACGTAACCCGCCATGACATCATGCCTGCGCCGCAACCGCTCGTTTGAGAGTTTCCCGTAGCTCATGACCCTTTCTTTCCTTCCTGCACTGTCCGAATTTGTTTGCTGAATGGGAACATCGCTGGGCGACTGCGTGGTTGTGGCGCCAGGCGCGACCACGGCCACCGAAGCGGCTGCAGTTTTCAAGAATGTTCGACGGTCGAATTCGGACATTGCTTCTCCTGAGCAGTCATGCCCGTGACTGAGCTGCTGCCCGTGATTGCCAAGGCGACGGCGGTTGCCACGCAAGCTGGACACCTCGGTTTCTCCTAACTCGCAGCGGGCTTGGCGCCGAACCTAAGCGGCGGGCAGGCGGCGATTTCGACGACCGGGCGGCGAGGAGCTCGCTGCTAGGCCGATCGAAGTTTAAGGAATAGCCGGATCTTGCTTGGGTAGATTCGAAGTCAGCTTCTTTATGACAAATTCTTGGAGGAGATTGCTACCTGCAGACGCCCCTATCCCGATGAGCGTGTTTTCGAACGTTAACGACACTCCATTTCGATCGCTCGCGGGATAGTAGATATTTGAGATGCCTCCTGAGGCGAGACTTCCGAGGATACCCGAGTAATTTGCCTGCCAGTGTCCATTGTCGCCCTTGCAGATCACTGAATTAGCGATCGCATACAGAATCCGGGACCGCGTACTACCTGTTCCCTTGTAGAAATAACGCGGATCTTGCTTCAGGAGCGATGGCAGCAGGGCTCCCCCGATGAACGTACTCGTCACGGAGTCCGCGTAGGATGCGCCGTAACGTTTTGCATAACCTTGCGCACCTTGCCCATATCCGCTGAAATCGTCCCGTCCCTGCTGAATTCCCGCGATCACACCGGTCACCCCGAAGGACACTGGGTCCAACGTCGTCTTCCAAGCAAGCTCAAATTTTTGTTTTGGCGTAAGCGGAACCGCATCGGAATTGTAACTCACATAGAAATTCGGAATGAAACCGAGCACGCGCTGCTTCTCTTCATCCCTGATCTGCTCTTGTGCCAGTTCGATCGGCGAAAGTTCCACCCGCACCTCGGTGAAATTAGTGGCCAATACCAACGTAATCCTCGGAAGAATATAATTCTCCCCCGAACCCAGAACTCCGGAAAATGTCTGCGTCTCGAACCCCGCCGATGCAATCTTGAGATGAAAGGGCCCGGGGGCAAGCTCCGCAAAGGAGAATTTCCCGTCGTCGCCGGATAGCGCCTCTTGGCCCGGAGATTGATCTTCGCGCGTAAGTTTCACCTGCGCTCCAGCGACGCCGTTTCCATTTCGATCAATGATTGTTCCGCTGACGCTTCCTGGCATCAGCTGATCGGGCAGTTGCCCCGCGGCCGATGCTTTCGCTCTCGGCGCGTCAGGTAGCTCGCCTTTCACTCCCACGCCGTAAGGAGGATGTTGAGCCTGAGCCATAACGGGAAATCCGCCAACCAGGACGACCGCGCTGAACCAGATGAAGGTCCAACAGTAAAGTACCGATCTGTGCGCGTTTTGCCCCACGCATTCCTTGCCTGACTCTTTTTTTGTATGATTCGCGGCCACTGTTTTGCAACCTTCCCCATTCTTCCACCGACCTGCTCGTAAGCTCACCGGTATACGACGTCGCCGACGCGACTCAAGTTTCAGGCTTGCGTCACTATACACCTCTGTAGATGTTCCGCCTGACTTCAAATTGTTCGATTGGTAGCCCGACAACGTCTCTCCAGGACACCAACAGATTGCTCCGTAAGTTGGTGATCGGCATGGCGGGAGGCACACAGTTACCCAGCCAGCCAAGCAAGATACATTTAGCTACGGCTTCCCCGTCACGAATACGGCTGTTGTCAGTCCTGGCACGACGAGTGTGCCGGACTGGGCGTTGAACGACGATTGGCCGACAATCGGATCGGAAGAATGCTCTTGAACGTGGTGCAGGCGGATTCCCAATCCCGCTAAAGTGGAATTCTGAAACGAGACTTGAGCATTCGTGGCATTGAAGACCACGACGATGTGTTGATAAGGGCCGTAATCGCCGCCGTTGGCGTCAAGCTTCAAAACGATGACACCAGGGGTCTGGTTCGGGCCAGTGTTCAAAAAATGCAGGTTGGCTTGCACTTCTGCGAGGGTGTGCATGTGAAAAAGGCCGGAGGTGCCGCGGATCTCGAGGAATTCGCGGAAGGCATCGCGGGAATGGGCGATGTCGAAAGGAAGCGGAGTGAGCGCTGGATTCGCGAGCAGTGGCTGCATGATGGCCCAGTTACCCTGATTTTGGCTGGCGATGGGTAAACCAGTGCCCCAATTGTCGGACTGATAACTGAAGTCCAGTTTATTGAACCAGTCGCCGGAGTCGTAGCTGTTGCCGTCCAGGTCCTTGGAGCGAAGCAAGTCGTCGCCAGCGAGGAAAAACGGCACGCCCTGGCCGAGCGCAACCAAGCTCATGGCGAGAACCTGCCGGCGTTCGCGGGTGTGGATATTATCGGTGGCGGAGGACTTGAGTTGCACGGCATCGAAGAGCGTTTGATTATCGTGCACGGAGCAATAATCGATGTCCTCGACTGGGCTGGCGGTGTAGCCGGCGGGCTGGCCGTTGTAATTCACCTGAGCACCGGTCACAGTCGCCCCGGTGTGGTCGGTGAAGGTCCAATCGCGGAGATTGCCCGCGAGGCCGACTTCGATCCAGTCGGTATACTCGAGCAGCGTGGATAATTGAGCGGAAGGCACGATGCCTTGATTGGTGAAGTTGCTGGAGTCGGTAAATAGGCCGGTGGCAAAGCCCTGGACGCGTTCGTCAGTGAATGGGCTACCGCCGCGGATGCCGTCGCGAATGCGGTCGTTGAACGTGCCGATGCCGTTGCCGAAGAGATTTATCTGGCTGGCATTGATTCCCAGCGCGTTGTTGGCAACTTCGCCGAAATCAAAGCCTTCGCCGTAGAGATAGATCTTGCCGCCATCCACACCATCCTTTTCGAGGGTGAGCTTGGCGAGTGCCTGCTTGATTTGTTGCATATTGGAAACGAACAGAAAGCTCATCAAATCGAAACGAAAGCCATCGATCTTGTACTTCTTGGCATTCAGAACGACCGCGTCAACGATGAGCTTGCCCATCATTTTGTGCTCCGGGGCAGTGTCTGGGCAGCAGCTACCGGAGAGTTGGTTGCCGTCGGCGTCGAGGCGGTAGTAGTAGCCGGGGACGATCTTATCTAGGACGGAGTTGGTACTTTCGCCGACTGCGCTGGTGTGGTTGAACACGACGTCTTGAATGACGCGAAGACCGGCGCTGTGCAGCCCTTGAACCATTTGCCGGTACTCGCGCACCCGACTGTCGGGATTGAGGGCGTAGGCGCCCTCGGGCGCGAAATAGTGGACCGGATCGTAACCCCAGTTGAACGCGTCGGTGTTCTGAATCGCTGCAACCGCTGCCTGCTGTTGTGTGCCATCGGGCGGAAAGGCGCTCAGGTCGGGCGTTGTTTGCCAGGTGGTTTTGTCCTCGTTGATGCTGGCGAAGTGGAAGCTGGGGAGAAGGTGCACGGCCTTGAGACCTGAATCGGCGAGAGCTTCCAGGTGCTTCATGCCGTTGGCGTGGCGGTCGGCGAAAGCGAGGTAAGTTCCGCGGTGGGAGGGCGGCACGGTCAAATCGTTGACGCTGAAATCGCGGATGTGCAATTCATAGATGCTGAGATCGTTTGCGCTTGCGAGCGACGGCGACTGTGACTGTTCCCAACCTGCAGGCTCAGTATCCGGATCATCCAGATCGCTTAGGCGAGTTTTCACGCCGTTCAGCGCCAAGTCCACCGAGTAGGGATCGGTGACGAGGTTCTCGACGATGGCACGTTGGCTCGGAACATAGACTCGGACGTCGAACAAGTAGTATTTGGATTTCCAACCTTCATTTGCGCAGGCGCTCCACACGCCGTTGTTCTGCTGCATGGTAATGATGTTGGCTGGGGTTGTGTCGGCAGCGTGATCGAAAAGCTGAAGATTCAGGGACTGTGCTGTCGGCGCCCAAACACGTATCAAGATCGCGCCGTGCTCAGCGCAGTTCCTGAAGTCGGGCGAATTGTCCTCCTCGCGGTTGGGGAAAACGGCACCAAGCCTGCCGGGAAAGAAGAAAAGATCGTCGAGCACACCGGCCGCCTGAACGCTGGTCACGTACTTCAGGGTGCCATCAGCGGCGATGGCGGAGACCGCAACTTGTCCCTTTAGCACATTGGCGAGGATTGTGGTGCTGGTATTGTCGGGCAGGTGGAGGACAGCGTAGCTGGAGAGCTGCGGGAAGCGCGTTTGCTCGTCGGGAGTGAAGCCACCTGCAAAAGGAGCGAGCGCAATGCTCGAGCCTCCCGTCACACCGGTGGCAGTCAATTGCAAATTCGCGTTGGGGTCATAGTTCAGGAAGTACGCGAAACCAGTCTGCAAGAATTGGCTCTGGATTGCGACGGTCGTGCGATCGATCCAGAAAGCCTGCAGCTTAAAGAATACCGCGTCCAGCAATTGCGCCGCAGTCGGTTGCGTTGAGAAAACCTGGGCATCGCCGGAGATCACCCAAGCTTCATTGTAGATGGCGACATTGAGATGCATGTCGGGCCCGGGGTCTTTAAGGCCAGTCGAAATATTGTGAACGATGAAGCCGAGGTCATGTGGGCTTTCGGTGAGTCCAACGTCATAAAACGCGCCATACGTGTCATAGCCGGTTACAAACACCGGACCGCCATTGAAATTAGAAGTGTCTTCGGTGGTGTCCCCAAAAGCATAGACTGTCCAGGAAGCGTAGTTCGCATCGGGACGGAAATAGTGGATGCGCGCTGTATTGGCAGGAATCGGCGGATCCGTGGCGTACTCGGTCTGTGGCTGGGTGAGATAGACGGTCGCGCTGCCGGAGAGCACCCAGGCCTCTGTATTTGTGGTGAGTTGCAAGTGCATGTCCGGGCCAGGGTCCTTAATGTTGCAGTTGTGAATGATAAAACCCAGCAGGCCGTTGAATGTCGTGGGATCGATCCCGACATCGTAGTAAGCGCCGTACGCGTCGTAGCCGGCGACGTAGTCATTGGTTCCGCAAAAGTCACTGTTGGGATCGGTGGTGGCAAAAAACGGATAGAGATTCCAGACCGAGTAGTCGTTGTCGGGGCGATGATAATGAATCCGCGCCTTGCCCGTGGGAATCGGCGGATCGGCTTGCTGAATTGTGGAGGGCTGCGTCGTGTGCAGGACGTTGCTGCCGGAAAGTTGCCAGTACTCGTTGCCCTGAGTTGCGGGATCGAGAAATTCATTTGGCCCGGGGTCCTTGATGTTGCCTTTGTGAATGATGATGCCGACGTTCTGGGCCGTCGAAGTGACGCCCACATCGAAGAAGGCGCCGAAGCTGTCCTGCCCCGTCACCTTTACGGGCCCACCATTGAAGTTCGATGTGTCTTCGGTCGTGTCGCCGAAGGCATATACAGTCCAACCCAAATAGTTACCGTCCGGACGAAAGTAATGAATGCGGACGTGGCCTGCGGGAATGGGAGGCGCTTGGGCCTTGAGAGAAACGGGCGTTGTGGTGAATAAGAGGGCGATGAGAACAGAAATGACAGAAAAGGTGGAAGCGGCACGGCGATGCATGACTCACACTCCTGAGGTTTATTGGGTGAAGTGGCCTTTTGCGGGACCCTTGTGCGCGAAACGCCAGTCAGAGGGCTGAACTTTTCTGAGTTAGGAAGACTGACGTGAGTGGCATGATACCGCCGAGTCCTCTTGCAGTCTAGTGAACGTATCGCGCCATCTAAAATGTGACCAGAGGGGATAACGTCGCGCCATTTAAGATGTAACCCGAGACAAAGGCGGTTTGGGATGGTCCATTTGGGGCGCCGGGCAAACCATGCAGGCAGGATTGCAGAAGGAAAATTAGCTTGTTGACATCGGCCGCGCCGGGCCGGGTTTTTCGCTAAAGGACCATCGAACGAAGCGGCTGTCGCATTTCTCACATCGAAACGGCCGCATAAAAATTGCGGCAAGAAAAACAGATTCAAGAAGCCCCTTGGTCCTGGACCGGTGAGTCAACTCGCTTTGGCAATTCGGACAGGTGATGTGCATTTTTGACCCCTCCTGAGCCGAGTCGCGGCGGCCCGCCGCAAAGTGCCCAGGGGCACTCAATCGAGGGCTTACGTTTGCCGCTGCCTCCGGTCGTGAGCCTTTTCGGAATGGCCATTCGCATCCAGCCAGGCCAGAAGACTACTGATGCTTCCTCGTGCCAGTGCAATGCTCGAATCCGCGGCACCATAGTAGAGATTAATAGTGTCCCCGTCCGAGGCTAGCGTATAGCCGCAAGGGAACACAACGTCTTGTACATCGCCGTGTCGCTCGTATTCTTCTTCAGGCGCAAACATCCAGGGATCCCCGCGAACTAGACATTTTTCCGGTTGCTCTAGATCGAAGAGCGCCAAACCGAGTCTATAGATGGAGCTCGAAGGCGTCCTGCGGATGCCGTGATAGATCATCAGCCAGCCACTCGGCGTTTCAATTGGCGGCGGCGACATTCCAATCTTGTTCGCATCCCACCACGCACCCCGGCGGGCTTCCAGCATGAGCTTGTGACCGCCCCAATGGCGCAAGTCCGGCGAGTAAGAAATCCAGATGTGAGATCCAAGCGGCGTCATGGGTCGATGAATCAGAGCCCATCGGCCGTTAATTCTTCTGGGCAGGAGGGCGGCATCTTTGTCGTCGGGCGACATGACGACGCCGAGCCTTTCGAAGTCGCGAAAACTCTTTGTGAGGGCCAGTGAAACGCCAGGGCCGCTGCGGGAATAAGAGGTATAAGCCACGGCGTACTGATCGAGTTCCGGCACGTATGTGATGCGCGCATCCTCGATGCCCCACAACTCTTCAGGGTAGCGGTCGGGATCGGCCACGAATGTAGGTTCGCGATCAATCAGCCAGCCATCGACGCCGTTCAGGGATCGGGCAGCGCACAGGTGAGAAAGACCACGACGATCTTCGACACGGCAAAGCAGAAGAGTGGTTCCATCCGGCAGCAGCGTGGCACCGGCATTAAAAACACTATTCATGGAATAGGGCCAGTCCTTTGCGGACAAGATCGGATTCCCCAGATGGCGGGTAAACAAGGTGTCGTGCTCAATGATCATTTCTTTCATAAATAGTGTGACTCGAGAACAGAGCGGTTTCCCAAGATGAGGCTGGGCGAAAGATACTTGCGGGCCGGTCAGGACTCGCCGTCGGTTGTGTCCGCCTCCTCCAACTTACGCATTTCCAAAAGTGCCATCAGGAAGGACAGGGTCGATTCCGCGCCCTGGTTTTCATTGGCCCGGTCGGGATGGAGACCATCTCTGCATCCGCCCGTGCTGGGGTCATAGAGGGCAATCTGCAAATCGTTGTCACCGAGGAACCAATTGAAAGCCGTCCAAGCTTCCTTCCGCCAGCGTCCCTTACCGGTTGCGCGATAGGCCTGGAGAAAAGCGGAAACGGCGGCGCAGGCTTCCACGGGCTGCTGGTCGAAGCGAGCCTTTTGTGTTTCCTTGGAATAAAAACCATGCGACCCAACAGGCACGAAGTGACCCTTTGTTTCACAACGTTGAACCCTCGCCAACCAATCCAAGGCTTCGAGCCCCGCCGAAACCATGGCATCGTTTCCGCTGCGCGTTCCTGCGCGTATCAGCGCCTGCGGCAATCGCGCATTGGAGTAGGCAAGTACGTTTTCAAACCATTTCCAATCGGCAGAACAATGCGAGCGGTAGGAATCCAGCAAGCGATTCGCCAACGCGTCCGCCGCATTCAAAGCCGCCCGATCGCCGGAAAAGGATTCCAGGTATTCCAACAATCCTAGCAAGGCAAATGCGCAAGCGCGCGGGCTCTTAAACTCAACGGCCGCGGGAATAGCCAGTTCAAACAAGCGCCCAGCGGCTCCCCGGAGCCCCGCATCCTTTGTTCTGCCAAGAACGGTGCCCAATCCCCAAAGCGCCCGTCCGTGGCTGTCTTCGGAGCCTTCTGGCTCCTGCCACTGGCGTTCATAGCTAAGGCAGTTATGGAACCTCTTGGTCGTGGGATTGAAAGCGAGCCACAAAAAAGCCAAGTAGCGCGAGGCAAGATCCAGCGATTCGGCCGGAGCTCCGGAGTGAAATTCCTCCAAGAGAGTGGCAACGATGAGTGCTCGAGCGTTGTCATCGGTGGAATAGCCTTCCGGGTAATTCGGGACCACGAAGACCGCGTGCTCCACGATTCCGGTGTGGTCGGTCATTCGGTGTAAGTGCTCCAGTTTGATGGCCGGAAGCCGGTCAAGAACCTTTACGGTGCTTTGAGCGAAGAACGTGGCGCGCGGATTCCGCAAGCGCTCGTTGTACACGCGTTCAAAACTCCCCATGTATTGCTGGGCCACGCGGTCCCACACCATATCCCGGGTGTAGAGGTAGGCGCGTTTCCTCATGGCGTGGCGCGCGGTCCCATTGTCCAACAACTCGATCGTTTTCGAGGCAATCGCCTGGGGATCATCAAAGGGAACCAGCATGCCACGCTCTTCGTCCAACAATTCGATGGCATGTAAATACGGAGTGGAAATGATGGCCTTTCCGGCGCTCAACGCATACGCCAGCGTCCCGGAAACAACCTGGCCTTTGTACTTATAGGGTGTGATGTAAATGTCAGCCGCGCCGATCAATTCCACCAATTCTTCCGGGCTGACAAAACGGTTCCGAAAGATCACGTTGGATTCCACTCCCAGATCTCTTGCCAGCTTCTGCAAGGAGTGCCTGTAATGGTCGCCATCTCTCCGCAGAATGTGTGGGTGGGTGACACCCGAAATCATGTACACAACATTGCTGTGGCTGGACAGGATAGCCGGGAGCGCTTGAATGACATTCTCGATGCCCTTGTTGGGTGACAGCAAACCAAACGTCAGCAAGACGTCCTTCCCCTCAGTGCCAAAAGTGTCTTTGTAGAAACTGGGGTCTGTGAACGCCAAATCGGGGATTCCGTGCGGAATCAAATCAATTTTGGAAACTGGAACGCGAAACACTTCTTGAAGGATCTCCCCTGATTGCCGGCTCATGACGATTAAGCGGTCCGATAAACCTGCAATTTCCTTCATGACGATGAGCTGATCGGGATCCGGTTCACGCAGCACGGTGTGCAGCGTAGTCACCACGGGCATCTTAAGACGGCGCAAGAGCTCTAGAATATGTCCGCCGGCTGCTCCGCCATAGATTCCATATTCGTGTTGCAGGCACACCAGATCGATATTGCTGAAATTCAGGAAATCGGCTGCCTGGCGATACGAAGCCAACTCATCCTGGGCAAGCTCGAAACGTATCCTTGCGGGGTAACTGTAACCTTCCGGGATATCGTTGACCGGCAAGGCCAGCAATTCGGTGTCCCGGTACTCCGCGTGAATCGCGTCACACAGGTCCGTTGTGAACGTGGCGATCCCGCACTGTCTGGGAAGATAATTGCCGATGATGGCGACCCTGCTTGGCAGAATGGGCCGCGGGTGGACTGGCCAGAGAGGCGTCGATTTCTCTTCCCCTACCAGGGGATCGAGATTTACCACTTCCTGTTGCAGAACCGAAAAATCGGTTTCCTTGCGATCGTCGGTTACGTCGACAAAAATTGAACCTTTTGCTTGAGAGTTTGTCTTCGGCTGCGCCATTTGATTCCTCTCTTCGCGGCCAGCCCGCTTCTTATAGTCATGCAGAAGCAGTGCTGGTCTAGAAGTCCTGCTGTGCTGGGCGGCCGTAAAGACTTCGAGGGGACTTGGGAGCACGAGCGATACGGTATGAATCCAATTCCGCGGCAGTGATCACGAATTCAGTTTCCGCCGGATGATTCTGGTGAGCGGCAAGCTCCGCCTGGAGCCTCTCCGCACAGATGCCTGGCGCATCCTGATAGCGGGCGCGGTGAGAGACAAAAGCCTCGTTCGCAATGTTTAAAGTGAATTCCCGGTCCTCACCGGACCCACGGACATGAAAGGTGTATTCGCGGGCGAGTAACTTCGCCTGGAAGCCAACATACTGAACGATGAGTCCGTCGATCATTTGGCACCGGGAACGAACACACGAGCAGCGAGCGTGGGGGCTGCCTTCACCGGCTTCGGACGCTTGGCTCGGCGGCGCTTCGGAGGAGTTCCCTCCGCAGGCTCGACAACCATGAGGCTTGTGACAAATTTCTTGATTCCGTGAGCGTCGAAATCAATGGTTGTGCGGTCCTGGCTTGATTCGGTGATGACCCCACAGCCATACTGGAAATGCTTCACATACTGGCCTTCTGAAAGAATCGCCACAAATCCCTCCTGGACCGCAAGACACAAAGTCTCTCGTCCCGTAGCAATTGGGACGCTGGTGAGCGAATAAACGCAAGGCAATTCCGAAAATCCCTGAGAAATTCCGTAACGCTAGTAGCGCCGGCTGTTTCCGCCAGATCGGCCGCCGGAGTACCCACCACGGCCGCCGGAACGATCCCCTCCGCCGCCCCTGCCTTCCTGGGGGCGCGCTTCATTGACCTGCAATTGGCGGCCGTCCACATCCAGCCCATTGAATTCACCAATGGCCTTGGTGGCGTCGTCGCCTGCTCCGAGTTCCACGAAGCCAAAGCCGCGTGAGCGCCCGGTCTCCCGGTCGGTAATGACCCGAGCCGATGACACTTGATATCCCTTACCATTGAACAGCTGAAGCAGAGTCTCGTCCGTCATGCTGAAGGAGAGATTACCGACATAGAGTTTCGTCATTGCTTTTCCTTTTCCTGACTCTCGTATCGCCGTTAAGCGATGCTAGAGGTGATTGTTACTTCCTTTACAACTTCGCCGTCAAAGGCGACCTGCCGCTCGGGGGAAATCCTGAGGGCAGGAAGCTTTTATGGCGAATCCTTTTGTCTCTTCTGACGAGAATAATCCGCGCTCACTGACATTTCGCTTCGGAGTGGTCATGCCCAATTCCGCCTTTCACTGCGGGACAAATCAAAAGTTCCTGGCATAAACCGTTTTGCCGTTCACGAGGGCAACAAGAACCGTCAAAAGCGCGGCACAGCAAACAGCCACAAATGTTGTAAGCACAGCTCCGCCATACCCGGAAGCGCCAAACGCGCGCGTCAGGAATCCGCCGGCGAGCGCCCCGGCGACCCCCATGGCGAGGTCCATGGAAAGGCCATACCCATTCCCCTCGAGGCTTTTACCGGCAAGCCAACCAGCAACCAACCCGATGAAGATCCAAATCAGAACCTGCATACTTTCTCCTTGCCGAGAAGCGATGGAATAGAGGGAAGGACTCGGCGCCTGCCCTATTCGAAGAATGTCAGAGCCTCAGTCTAAGGACTGCTCCATCCGCCGCGAAAACGCCAATCAGAAAGAAACTGCAGCGGCCATCTTGTAGGAACTGGAGCGGGCGAGCATGAAGGTGCAAATGGGCAGAGGGCCATCGGTCAGGCCGGTGAGACAGCGAGTCACATGGATAAGGGCGGATTTTTCGTCTCTTTCGGTGTCGGCGCGGTTTTCCGAGAATCTGGACAAGTAGATTTCCTTAGGGCTTTGGAGGAGGGTGAGTCGGTCTGGGAAACCCTGCGGCTTGGGAGCAGGTGGTTGACCTCGTCTTCCATCTTCCGGATGAGTTCACCGGCTTCGTCCGTCCTGAAACGCACGGACACTCCACCAGCGAACATAACACACTCCTCACATGCATGAGCAAGGACTACATCAGGAACCCCCGCGGGCCTACGCACCTGAAGGCATCCTCGGATCACACCGCAAGAATGCGCTACTTCACTGTTCTTGTCAAGTACACAGAGTTTGTATACGATGAGGTTTACCATAACTGTTAACAGGAAAAGGGAGCCTCCGTGGACGTCTGTTTTGTAATTCAGCAGCGGATGAAAGAACTCGGACTGGAACAGCGCGACCTCGCGGCCGCCGCCGAGGTCACGGAATCTTACATATCGCAACTGCTTACGCGAAAAAAGGCTCCGCCCGCCGTGGATCGCACGGACCTCTACGAAAAAATGAACGCATTTCTGAAATTGCCGAAGGGCCAGCTTTCCGCGATGGTCAGAGCGCAACGCCGGGAGGAATTGAAGAAGGAACTGGCTGATCCTCCGGCGCCCTTGTTCAAGGAAGTTCGCGAGTTGATCATCCGGAAATGCACCAAGGACAGGCGCGCGCAAGTCCTCGACATTTTTGACAAGCAGGCTTTTGGAGAGCTGGAAAGATTGGTGACCCAGAAGCTGCTGGATGTGTGCAAAGGAATCGCCCGGGATGAGTTGAAAAACGAGAATTGGCTGCGCGGCGTGGCAAAGCTGCGCCGACAATCATATGAAGAACTGCGTGCGATGACCTTGGAATTTCTGGAAGTGGACGCGTTCAACGTCCCCATCGAGCACTGCTCCGCCTTTCTGGAGCCCATGATTGATTCCTGGGATATCGATTTGAAGACGTTTGCAGTGGCCATCATCTTGAATAAGCGTTTGATTCCCGCGCATCTGATCAAATTCCAGTTTGTGGAAACTGGTGAAAGCGCTTCCTCCGAAGACGAACCGGGATTCATGGAATTCCTGCGCAATGCGGCCATGAGCAGCGACGCTACAGGCGAGGAGATCGAGTTCCTAAAGAGCCTGCGATTCAGGCAACGCAGGCCGAGCCCTCTCTACTATTACCGTGAACTGCAGAGCTTGAGGGACCCGCTTCATTTTCCGGAGGACTCTGCCGCCACGATGCGCAAGCGGAGGGATGCAGACGATGCCGGCAAATTGATTGAGATTGAGTCTCGAAAAAACGCCATGCGGCGGTGGGCAAGGAATAAAGACGGCCCGCGCAAGCTCGGCAAAACCAAGCCAGCGTAATTGTCATTGCACGCTCGGAACAGACCCGGGTTTTGTGTCTCCCTGTTTACCAAAGAGCACGTATTCCGATCATTTCAACTTTTCAGCAACAACCCTCCCGCAGATGTGATACACTTCGTTTGCGCTTAATACCGCGGCTGTGTTGTGCGGCCCCTCTGGTTTGTACTCTGATCTGAGAATCCCCGCCCTACGTTATCTCCGTTCGTTTTCAGCGTAATTCAAAATAAGACTGGCCAAGCCGGTCGCCGTACTTCCCTGCAACCCAGGGCAGGCCTAGCGACTGTGCCCGTCAGTAAGAAAGCAAAATGCAAAATTTTTCCGAACTTCCGATTTCTCTTTACCTGAAGGAGCGGCTCTCAGCGGCTCGCTTCTCAGTGCCCACACCGGTTCAAGCTGCGGCCATACCGCCAGCGCTTGAAGGCAAGGACGTGCTCGCTACCGCGCAAACCGGCACCGGCAAGACCCTGGCGTTCCTCATCCCTGTGATAGAAAGGCTTCTTAAGCAAGACAAACCCGGAATTGCGGCACTGGTGTTAGTTCCCACGCGCGAACTTGCCATGCAAGTGGTGGAGCAATACAACGCGCTTCGAGGCAGGCAACTTGCCGACGCAGGTCTGGTGGCCGGTGGACTCGCCGAAGGTCAGCAACTAAGGGCCATTCGCAATGGAGCCAAGGTGATCGTAGCGACTCCGGGCCGGCTGGAAGACTATCTCGATCGCAGACTCATTCAATTCAACAACCTGCAGGTGCTTATACTCGACGAAGCGGATCGCATGCTGGACATGGGATTTCTTCCCGCGATTCGCAGGATTGCGGCCGTCCTGCCAAGGGAACGGCAAACGATGTGCTTCTCCGCAACAATGGAAGGGGACATGGCCTACCTGGTTAAGGATTATACGAAAAATCCCGTGCGAATCACGCTTGGTTCAACCCTGAAACCTGCGGAAAACGTGCGACTCCAGGCTTTTGAAGTTACCGTCGACGGCAAACTGGAAATGCTGCGGCACTTGCTAAGCAAGGAGTGCGGCCGCTGCCTGGTATTCTCCCGCACCAAGCGCGGCACGGAGAGGATTGCCAAAGGCCTGAACCGCGACGGCATTCAGGCGGCGATGATTCATGGAGATCGCTCGCAATCGCAACGCACGGCGGCGCTGACCGGATTCCAACAGGGACGCTTCCGCGTGCTTGTGGCGACGGACCTTGCTTCGCGCGGAATTCACGTTCAGGAAATCGCTCACGTCATTAATTATGACATGCCCGAAGTAGCGGAGAATTTCATCCACCGGGTTGGGCGCACCGGGCGTGCAGGCAAACACGGGGTCGCTTCCACACTTTTCGTGCGCGAGCAGCGCTCCGAACTCTTCCAATTGGAGCGCACGCTGGGCATTCGGATGGAAAGGCTCGCCGTAGAGGGCCCGCTGATGGGAAAGATGGAACGCGCACAAGATGCTGCTCCTAAGCGACATTCCACTCAAAGGCCCACGATGGTTGCCCTTCCGGGCGAAGTCTTGCAAGCGCAGATGTAACGCTTGCGCTTACGCGGACATCGGCGGGCTCGAGGACAATTACCGGATTCATCGATGACTTCGTGTTCAAAAACTTGCTTCTTGAATCTTGTGAAAACTGCGTTATTGATTGGGAAGAGTGCGCGGAACAACCCCAGCCGATGGGGTAAGTAGTGTATAATAAAGAAGAATCGATTCAGGAACTGCAAATGTCGCAGTGCGCGAGGGCATCGGGACAACCGGAGTCCTGTCCACAAAGAGCAGCGTAATATCACCAAAGCTGCAATCTACACATCGTTTTCGACACATTGTGACGCAGCATCTGTGTCTCCATGCTGCTGACAGTACGGGCTTGAGAATGACGCGGTCAATTTTGGCGGTGGGTGACGGGAGAAACCCTTGTCGCAAGAAATTCAGGAAAAACACGAGCAAGTTCAGAGCCTGGTCAAATTGGGCAAGGAGCAAGGTTATCTTCTCCAATACCAGGTGAACGACGTCCTGGCATTCGAAGATCACACTCCCGAGGATATCGACAACGTTTTCACTACTTTCGAGAGTGAAGGCATCGAGATTTTCGAAGACGCTTCCGAAGCCAAGGCAGCGCGCACAACCGTGGAAGTGGCAGAGCCGCCGGAAGCAACGCCGCTGGACGAGACTTCCCACAGCGAAGACCTAGATCCCAACCTGACCGCGGCAGTCCAGGAAAAGACCAGCGATCCCGTCCGCGTGTATTTGCGTGAGATGGGCATCGTTCCGCTGCTGACCCGTGAGACCGAGGTGGTCATTGCCAAGCGCCTGGAGCGCGGAAACCTCCGGGTAATGAAGGCCGTATCCCGTTCGCCTCTGGTGCTGAAGGAGTTGATCTCGATTGGAGCAGACCTCCGCGGGGGGACTAAGTCGATCAAGGAAATCATCCGGTTCGACGAGGAAGAACTGGCTGCGGACAAAATTGAGGAGAAAACCCGGCACACGTTGCGGATCGTGGACAAGGTTGAGAAATTGCGCGAAGTGGCGCTAAAGCAGGCGACCAGGCTGGAAAACACGGCGGCATCGAATAAGAGCGCCCATCTACGAGCGCGGCGCCGATTGTCACGGACACGGATTGAGATGTCGCTCCTGGTTCGTTCGATAGACTTCAAGGAACGCGAAAGAAAGCGGCTGATTGACCTGCTGCGGCACGCAGTCGAGCGCTTACACAACCTCGAGCGCGAGGCTGCCCGGCTGGAACGCCGCGCCCATGCCGCGCACGGTGAAACGGCAATCGAAGCTCGCAAAGAACTGCGATTGTGCCGTTCGCGCGCAAGGGAGATCTCGGAGTCGAACGAAATAGGGACAAACGGCCTGAAACGGGCGCTCATGCTGATTCAGCGTGGCGAGACGGAAGCGGAACAGGCGAAGAAAGAGCTGACGGAAGCGAATCTGCGCCTGGTGGTGTCCATCGCCAAAAAATACACCAATCGCGGGCTGCAGTTTCTGGATTTGATCCAGGAGGGTAATATCGGCCTCATGAGAGGGACTGACAAGTTTGAGTGGCGCCGCGGATACAAATTCTCCACGTATGCCACATGGTGGATTCGCCAGGCGATCACGCGCGCCATTGCGGACCAGGCGCGCACCATCCGCGTCCCCGTGCACATGATCGAGACCATCAACAAGCAGGCGCGCACGAGCCAAAAGCTAGTGCAGGAACTTGGGCGTGAGCCGACTTCGGAGGAGATCGCAAGGCGTTTGGATGTCCCGATCGACACCGTCCGCAAAACAAAGAAAATTGCGCAGCAACCGATGTCCTTTGAGACCCCGATCGGCGAGGCGGGAGATTCCCACTTGGGCGACTTCATCGAGGACAAGGCTGTTCTGTCGCCTTCTGACGCCGCCATCGATCTCAATTTAAAGGACCAGATTGCTTCCATACTGAGGACGCTAACGCCGCGTGAAGAGAGAATCATACGGATGCGTTTTGGCCTGGATGATGGGAGCCAGCGCACGCTCGAGGAAGTGGGCCAGGTCTTTGCCGTGACCCGCGAGCGCATCCGCCAGATCGAAGCTAAGGCACTGCGCAAATTACGCCATCCGTCGCGTTCCAGGAGATTTCAAATTTTTGTCCAAAGCGCATTTTGAAGAACACTTGAATTACCACGATTGCGAGGCGAGAACCAGGCAGGTCCGGCATTTCAATAAATTAAGGAGAAGAGGAATGAAGAGTTTGTTTGTAGGCAACATGAGTTTTCAGACCACAGAGAGTGAATTGAACGCGCTGTTTCAGCCATTTGGACAGGTGACTCGCGTCAATCTGGTGAAGGACCGTGAGACCGGGCGGGCACGTGGCTTTGCTTTCGTGGAAATGCCCAATGACGAAGAGGCCGCGAAGGCAATCGCGGGCCTGGACGGCAAATCAATCGGCGGGCGCAACTTGAAGGTGAACGAAGCCCGTCCGAAGGATACATCGCGGCCGCCGAGAAGCGCGGGCGGTGGAGGCAATCGGAGTGGTGGAGGAAACAGGGAGAGATTTTCAAACGAAGATTATCGAGAGGCAGCGCGGCAGCCGCGCGAGCCGCGCTGGTAGTTTGCGGACCAACCGCGCCTGCGCTGCCTTTGCGCAGCGTAATTTCGAGGAGATCCAATGACCATCACATTCCAAAAGCGTCAGAAGGAAATGAAGCGGCAAGAGAAGCAACGCGAGAAGGCCGAACGCCGTGAGCAAAGAAAGCTAGCCAAGCGTGCCGAAAAAGAAGCCGCAAGCGAACCCCTGGCCGTGCCCAGCGAAGCAGAGCCGGATACGCAAAGCTGAAATTCATCCATCACCCCGGGATGCCCAAGGTTCTTCTGGGATTCCACGAAATAGCCAGGCATGGGGTCGGAGGTCAGCGATCATCGGTACCGAGAGTAACTCCTATACTCTCGGATAGCTTCACCAGGGTGGTTCCATCCGCGTAGAGCAATGGAGACTTCTGCAGCAGCGTGGCAGCGTCCGTGAAGTAGGAGAGTGAGAGTTCCTTGCATTCGGCGTTGACCGTGCATCGACTGGCAAAGCTGACCGCAAGCAGGACCATCTTGCGGCGGCGCTCTTCAATGCTTCCCTCGTCGTGCCCCGGCCGGGTCAACTCTTGGCCGAAAAGGCTCAGGTCATAAGTGAATCCACCTACAGTATAGAAAAACTGCTCATCGGATTGGCCCATGCCGAATGTGTCCAAGCGCTTTCGAAGATCACTGACCAGACCGGGTGCCTGTGCGGTGCGTTCGTCCGGGGGAAAAGCCAGGCGATTGGAGGTTGCCTGGGCGAGATCGGTCAAGTCCTCCGGGGCGCCCACCTTCCGCAGGTCACCCAAGATGCTGGCTGCCGCACGCTCTGCCACGCGTCCCGGTTGCGTCCAGAATTCCTCGACCAGGCGCATGCTGAGACCCAACCTGTAGTAGGCCCGTGCCTTGGATTTCTTTTCCAGTGCTTGCGTTGTGGCGACGAGAGTGTCCGCATTGGGAACGCCCGCTGCCTGAGAGTCCGAGGGCTTCGTTGTTGTCTCGCTGACAGGTTTAGGCTGGGATTTCTGGGGTGGGTTTTTCAGCAGGGCAACGATATCGGAAAAGTGCTGCCTTTCCGCTAAAGAAAGAGCGGTGCTTCCATCCACCGCCTTAATGTCCGCAGCCGCCCCGTTCTCCAAAAGGAGCCGCACGGCATCCGCATGGCCCTGACGTGCCGCTTCGATCACCGCCGTTCTTCCCATATCATCCTTCGCGTTTATGTCGGCATGGTTTTCGAGCAGCGCCGCCACAGTGTCGGTGTCGCCTCCGTAAGCAGCATGAATCAATGCGGTGTCTTCATACTTGTTTTTGCCGTTTACATCCGCGCCCTTCTCCAGGAGAAAACGGACGGTATCGGTACGGCGCGAGAAAGTGGCCCAAAACAAGGGGGACCAACCCTCCTTGTCGCGCGCGTTCACATTGGCGCCCTTTTCGAGCAGGAGACGAACGGTATCTTTATAGCCGCCGAACGCGGCCTCCATCAAAGCCGTCCTGCCGGCGCTGTCTGTCGCATCCGTTTCTCCACCCTTGTCCAGCAAGGCGCGAACGGTGTCCGTATAGCCACGCGCCGCCGCATCCATCAACGCTGTGTTTCCATAGGTTAGGCCGCGGGCATTCACACCCGCGCCATCCCGAATAAGGCTGAGCACCTCCGCAGTATCCCCAGCTTCGGCGGCCTTCAAGAGTTTCTGATTGAGGATTTCGCTGTTCGAAGGAGCGGTAGTCGTCGCAGGTGAAGAAGAAACAGGAGGTGGCGTGGGCTTCTTACTACTGGATGCGGGGCCGGAAGCACCAGCGGAGTTTCCCGCGGCTCCGGACGGCATGCTCGCGCTCGCATCATTCGGACTTTTGCTCTTCGGGGGACGAGGCCCAGTTCTGAGTAGCGTCACAATATCCGTGTACTTATACTTTTCGGCCAAGGTCACGGCTGTGTTCCCATCCTTAGCCCGCACAAGAGTGTCCGCGCCTTTTTCCAGCAAGGCCCGCACGGTATCCAGATGCCCTAGATCCGCAGCGGTCATCAGGGCGGTCCAACCATGACTGTCTTTGGCATTTACGTCCGCGCCTTTTTCGAGCAGGGCACGAACGGTATCCGTATAGCCCGACGAAGCAGCCCAGAACAGGGCAGTCCTTCCTTCGTTGTCCTTGGCATTGACATCGGCGCCCTTCGCCACCAGGCTACGCAGAGCGTCCGTGCGGCGCGAAAAGGCGGCCCAAAACAACGCGCTCCAGCCGACCATGTCCGTGGCATTCACGTTGGCACCGTGCTCCACCAACACCCCGACTGTATCCGTATAGCCCCCCGAGGCTGCCTCCATCAGTGGCGTTCTTCCTTTCTTATCTTTTGTGTTCGGGTCCGCACCCTGGCTGAGCAAGTTCAGAACTTCGGCCGTGTCTCGGGTCCTGGCGGCGTCGGTGAGTTTTGTGTTGAGGTCCTGAGATCGGGCGGGAAAGGCAAGGCACAGGAGCACCGCGAGGACCCGCAGTGTTTTCGTCATCGTAACTTCAGGGGGAATTCGCAGCATTAGTATCCGTGCTCTGCCTCGCGCAGGTCGGTTCCCTATGACGCAGAACCTGCCAAAGAAGTAGAAGCCGTAGTCACCAGAGCCATTTATGATTCTATCGCGCTGGGCACTAGAATCGCGCAGGTATTGGGGAATAAGGGTGAATGTATAACGACATGGCCGTTCTGTGGGCAAAACCACTGCGTGGCTCAAGCATGCATGAAATGGGCGAGGAAGTTGGTGCTGATTTCCCAGGGAATGAGGCATTCTCTTAGCAGGACATACAGTTCCATTTCGGTACCCTCGAGTTCCATATGAGTTTGGGGATGCCTTGTCACGCGGAACGCTTTGAACCGCTCGACGGTCTTCTGGGATATCCACACTGTCAACATAGACGGCTCAGTTCGGGCAAAGGCTTCTCGTTCAAGGGCATGGGCGCAATCCCTCGACTGTGCTGAAGGACAGCTACACGTACTAGAGCGGGAAACGGGCCTCTCCCTTTTACTCGCGACTCTCCCTTTCCATTGGCTCTTCTCATGCTTGTAAACAGCCATGGAAAGGAGGGAGACGCGTGATCAAACCCCACATTCGACCCTACCCCTACACGCAGCAGCGCCGTAGCCAGCGGATCCTGCTGTCCATTCCCCTCCTTGTTTCCGGAATGCAAGCCAGCGACGTCCCCTTTTC
>JBAVHY010000169.1:0-3945 GCA_049686315.1 Candidatus Acidiferrum sp.
AGAATAGTTCCCTCTAAGAGCCTCTTTTTTCTTTTGTTTGCAGCGCCTTTTGGTCCGGGTCGCGATCGGTTTCAGGCCATGGGAAGTTGTAGCGCGGTCGGGTCTGAAGGCGCATCGCCACCACGACCAGGAAACTCAAGAGGGAGTTAGTTGGGGAGAGGGGTGGAGGTGGTGATCGTGAGTTTCAGCGAGACGCCGTTAGGGGCAGGATGGTTGGGAAGAGTGATGGGTTGAGAGGAGCCGATCCAGAGATCGACAGGGCCGGCGGGAACGAGGCGATGGCCTGAGGGGTCGACGATGGAGAGTTCGCGGGGGAAAAGTGTGAAGGTGACAGTCTGGGAGGCGCCCGGGGCGAGGTGGATGCGTTGGAAGCCGACTAGGGCGCGGATGGGAGCGCCTTCGAGGTTGGGATGGGAGACGTAGAGTTCGGCTACCTCGTCGCCGGGGAGCTTGGAGGTGTTGGAGACGTGGGCGGAAACGGCGATGGGAGAGGTGCCGGGGAATTCGGAGGCGGTCTCGGAGGTGTGTCGCACCTCCGGCGCTTGTGCATTTGCGGAATTTTTCCCAGCCCTTACGGGCTTGGCTAACTTCTGCCGCGCCTCCGGTGTTGGGAGGTCTTGCGGTTCAAACATGTGCCCAAGATCGGAGGATCTCGCGGACACGGGGCGCAGCATCGCTGCGGCCCTACGGGGAGAAGAGGAAGAAAAAGCCGCAGGGCTCGCGGACTCGCCCTGCGCACCGACCTTAAGGTCGGCCACTACAAAATCAGAATAGGAAAACGTCGCGTAGGAGAGGCCGAAGCCGAAGGGGTAGAGAGGTGGCTCGGTGGAATAGCGGTAGGTGCGGTTGAACATGGAGTAGTTTGTGTACGGGGGGAGTTGGGCGAGAGATTTGTAGAAGGTGACGGGGAGGCGGCCAGCGGGATTGTAATCGCCGGAGAGAACGTCGGCGACGGCGGTGCCGCCTTCTTCGCCGGGATACCAGGCTTCAAGGATGGCGGAGGCGTGATCGTTTGCCCAGTTGACCGCGAGGGCGCTGCCGCTGGTGAGAACGACGATTAGAGGTTTGCCGGTGGCGGCCAGGGCTTCGAGGAGTTGCTGCTGCGGGACGGGGAGAGTGATGTCTGTGCGATCGCCGCCGAAGAAGCCAGGATCGCTGGATTGGGATTCTTCGCCTTCAAGTTGGGCGGTAATGCCGACAACGGCGATGACTACATCGTATTTGCGCGCGGCGTCGACGGCTTCCTGCTGGAGATTGGGAGGAAGCCAGAGAAGGCGAACGGAGGATTCCCAGGAGTGGTGGAAGTATTCGAGCTTGATGGGATAGGCGTGGCCGGCCTGGAGATGAACGAGGGTGGTCATGGCGCGCTCGCCGTGAGGGGCCCAGTCGTCGAGGAAGAGTTTGTTGTCGAGATAAAGTCGGTAGCCGCCGTCGGAGCCAGCGCCGAGACGGTAGTCGCCATCGACGGGCGGAACGAGGACGCCAGTCCAACGCGCGGAATAATTTTCGGCGGGAACGCCAGGAGCGGGAGAAACGTTGTTCCATTCAAAATCAACGTTGGGATCAACGCGCGTGAAAACAGGATGGCCTTCGAGGCGAGGATTGGAGAAAAATTCGGCAGTGAGACCTGGTTCGAATGGCAACTTCTGAGATTGGGACACTGTCGTTGCCGTCGCCGATTTGAGTGAAACAAGGTGGAGCGAAGCGGTAGATCCCGAAGAAGGGCTCTCGTTCAAGTGGCGATTTGATACGCCGATCATGGCGCAGCTAGGAATGCCTGCTCCGCAATTGCGGAGGACCGAGGAAGGAATGGGGAGGGCGCGGGTTTCGGTGATGGGGGCGCCTACGGCGGAAGAGATTTTGGCGTTGGGGAAACGCTCTTTGATGCCGGCGAGGATGGTGGTGTAGGTGGAGGGATTGCCGTTGTAGTTGCCTAGGAGGGCGTCTAGAGAATCGGCGGTGGGGCCTACAACGGCGATGGATTTTATGGAGGATTTCAGGGGGAGAGTGTTGCGCTCGTTTTTTAGGAGGACGATGGATTCGCGGGCGGCTTCTAGAGCGAGTTTGCGATTGGCGGGAGTGTCGACATCGGCGATAGTGAGCTTGGACCAGGGGACGTTTGCGGGAGGATCAAACATGCCGAGGCGGAAGCGGGCTTCGAAGAGGCGGGCGACGGCGCGATCGATGTCAGCGGGAGCGAGAAGACGATCTTCGAGGGCATAGAGTAGAGCGCGATATTCGGGTCCGCAGGTGAGGTCGGTTCCGGCTCTGAGGGAGAGCGCGGCGGCTTGATCGCGAGAGAAAACGAAGCTGTGGCCTTGGCTGAGATCGCTGACGGCCCAGCAGTCGGAGACGACGTAACCACGAAAGCCCCACTGATTGCGAAGAAGGTCGAATAGTAGATGATTGGCGCAGGCGGGTTCGCCGCGAATGGAATTGTAGGCGCACATAACGGAGTCCGCGTGGCCATCGACGACGGTGGCGCGGAAGGCGGGAGTGTAGGTGTCGTAGAGATCGTGGAGAGAGACGGGAACATCCATGCGATGGCGAAGAGATTCGGGGCCGCTGTGAACGGCGTAATGCTTGGGAGTGGAGACAGTTTTGAGGTAATGAGGATCGTCGCCTTGAAGGCCGGTCACGAAGGCTACACCGAGGCGGCCGGTGAGGAAGGGATCTTCGCCGTAGGTTTCCTGACCGCGTCCCCAGCGGGGATCGCGGAAAATATTTATGTTCGGAGACCAGAAGGTAAGGCCGAAGTAGCGGCCGGTATTGTTGTGGGCGATGGCGTCGTTGTATTTGGCGCGGGCTTCGGTGGAGATGGTGTCGGCGACGCGATGAAGGAGGCCGGTGTCCCAAGTGGCGGCGAGGCCGATGGCTTGGGGGAAAACGGTGGCGGTGCCGGAACGCGCTACACCGTGGAGGCCTTCGTTCCACCAGTTGTAGGCGGGGATGTTGAGGCGCGGGATGGCCGGGGCGACGTCCTGCATCTGGGCGATTTTTTCTTCGAGGGTGAGGCGGGAGACGAGGTCGGTGACACGCTGGTCGAGGGGGAGGGAGGGGTCGAGGTAGGGGGGAGGGGTGGTGGTTTGTGTTTGGGAAAGCGCAATGGTAGGGACAAGGAAAATACTGAGGAGAAATATTTTTGGGGTTCGCATGGTTGTGGGAGGAATTGTGGCAAAGGAGAAGGCCGGAGGCAAGGATGTAAGGAGATGGAAGAGAAGAAGTATAAGAGTGAAAAGTGCGAGGCCTGCGCATGGGAGCATTCTGACGAGCGACCGAGCGACCGAGCGAAGAACGGATCGAGTCGCGGTAGAGAGAAGAAGAATAAAGGATAACGCAGAGACGCAGAGTGCGCGGAGATTCGCGGAGAAGAGGGAGAGAAGACCCACCCTTCGCAAAAAAAAACGCGAAGGAGGGGCACCCTCAAGTTTATGAGCGTCGGGGAGTCAGGAGGAAGAACTAAGAACACAGGCTGATGCCTGTGCTACTTGAGGATGGGCACCCTTCGAGGCTCGGGGTAAACCCTCAAGATCAGATGATGGTTAGCGGGGAGGATGGATTGGAAGAACGGCGGGGATGGTGGAGGAGTGGGACGGCGGCAGTGGTGTGGATTGCGGCGGGGACGGTGGTGGTGCACCTGGCTACTGGGTGGAGGTATGGATTTAACCGGGACGAGTTGATGTTGCTGGACGATGCGCGGCATTTGGCTTGGGGGTATGTGCAGTATCCGCCGATGACGGCGATTTTTGGGCGCTTGGCTTTGGCGATGTTTGGGACTTCGCTCGTGGGATTTCGATTTTTTGCCGCGGTGGCGCAGGCGGTGGCGTTGGTGTTGACGGGGTTGATGGCGAAAGAATTGGGCGGAGGGAAGTGGGCACAGGTGGTGGCGGCGATGGCGGGGGTGCCGTTCTGTTTGGGTGGCGGGGCGTTGATGCAGTACATCTC
>JBAVHY010000170.1:0-9167 GCA_049686315.1 Candidatus Acidiferrum sp.
ATCGTCCCCAGCCTCGGGTGCTTCAAAATCCTCGCAAACGCCTCAGCCCCAATCTTTCCCTGCCCGATATGCTGGTGACGGTCCACTCGTCCGCCCAGCGCTATCTTCGAATCATTCACATGGAACACCGGCACATTCTCAAGCCCAATCGTCCGGTCAATCGCCTCAATCGTTTGCTCCAGCCCGCCAACGCTACGAATGTCATATCCCGCCGCAAACAAATGGGCCGTATCCAAACAAGCTCCCACATTCAACGGCCGGTCTTCAGACCGGCCAGCCGCATGCCCGCGGTTTAACCCGTGTAGTATCGCCGCCACATCCTCCAACCGCGACCCCACCGCCGTCCCCATCCCCGCGGTGTTCTCAATCAAAATTCGCATCTTCCCCAGCGGCACGCGCTTCGCCGCCTGCTTCACGCTTTCAATCACCGTTGCAATCGCCTTCTCCATCGGTACTTCCCCCCGCGCACCCGGGTGCACCACCAAAAAGTCGGCCCCCAGTACCGTTCCTCTCACCAACTCCTCATGAAACGCCTGGATCGACCGGGTCCACAGCATCGGCAGCGTCGCCGCCAGGTTCACCAGGTAATTCGCATGGATCACCAGCGGCCCCAGCCCCAACTCTTCTCGCCGCGCACGAAACGCCTTCGCATCCGACGCCGGAATCCGCACTGCCGCGCCCTGCCACATCCTCGGGCTAGACGAAAATATCTGCAGCGCGTTCGCCCCCAGCTTCTTCGCCGATTCCAGGGCGTTCAGGTAGCTCCCTGCAATCGACGTGTGTATCCCGATTCGCAGGCTCCCGTCCATCCACGCCGGCGGCTGCGGCTCCGGTTCCGGCTGCGGCACATACTCCTCGTCCGGCTCAAATTGTGTGTTTTCGATGAGTGGAAATTCCGCCATACTTAAAATTTCCCAGTAAATTTAATCCTTCATTCTACCACACCGCCCCCCTCGGCCTTTGTAGCGGCCGCCTTCCGAGGCGGGCGCACTTTCTTGGGTTTCTCCCTCGGGAACGCCGATCTCCCGATCGGCCTCTTGCGTTTGCTCATGTAGCGGCGGGCCTTCAGACCCGCGCCTTTGCCTTTGTCTTGGGTGTGTAGTGGCCGACCTTTAGGTCGGTTCCCCTGCGGCCACTACTCTTTCGATCCAGAATATATGCGCACGCGCAGTGCGACCTTTTAGGCGCATCAACGTTGGAACCACGTCTACGAACTGCTCGAAACTCGCCACTTGCTCTTGCTGCGATCCTCCAACACCCAGAAGACCATACTCCCCAAACGAGCCTTCTCCCTTCAAGACCTGGATCGGCTTCGCTCTCTTTTCCGGTCGGTCGTTCGAGGCAAAGTTCAGTTCAAGTCAGGAGCACCGCGATGATCGACCAACCCAAAATCACTGCCACTGTTAAAATGGAAGCCGAGGATATCTACCGTGGATTCATTGCCGCGCTGACACGGAAGGCTGGCTGGTATTCCGCACAAATCGTTTTTGTGTTTGTTTTTCTCTTTCTTGTGAATCCTCAGTTCCTCTCGCCCGTGAAATTCATCGTCGTGGGGTTAATATTGATCCTCTACTTGGCTATCTACATCTACTGGATCTCCTCGAAGTCCATCAAAACGAATCAAGCGTACCGAGATCCGATCGAATATAGTTTCCAGCCCTCGGGACTCGAGGCGACTGGCCCGTCATCCTTCTTTCATCATGACTGGTGCAATTTCATTTCCGTCAACGAGGACTCCCGAATGTTCATCTTCTACCCTTCGGATGCGCAATTTCTCGTCGTCCCCAAGCGCTCTTTCGCTGACAGTCTGCAGATCGACGCCCTACGAAACCTTTTGCGCACCTCCTATCCCGGAAAACTCAAATTGAAGCACTGAGTTGCCTGAGCCTCTCTCTCCGGTGTGCGTGCTCGATACGCCGCATTTGCGTGTGGGTCTTGCCTCTTCTCTTCTCTGTGTCCTCTGAGCCTTTCCTCTGCAACCTCTGTGTTAAACTCTTCTCTTTCCGCACTCTTCCGCTCTTCCGCTCTTCCGCTCTTCCGCTCTTCCGCTCTCGACCTCACACCATTTCCCCCGAAACGATTCTCCTAACAAAGCGTAAACTTCTGTTGAACCTGGGGGTGAACACATGATGCGCAAAATGAGCGGGCTCCTGGCACTGTCGTTGCTCTTGACTACAATCGCGCTTGCGCAGACGTCACAGCCGCCAACCACGCCTCCCCAACAATCCGTAAAGACCGTCGCCGAACGCCTAGGCTACCCCGCCAATTCGCGCCTCCTCGTCATTCATGCCGATGATTTCGGCATGCTGCACTCCGTGAACACCGCCACTATCGAAGCCCTTAACAATCATTGGATCACTTCCGCCAGCATCCTGGTCCCCTGCCCGTGGTTTCCTGAAGTAGCCCGCACCGCCCGCGAGCATCCCGAATGGGACCTCGGCATCCACCTGGCTCTCACGAGTGAATGGACGACCGTCCGCTGGCGCCCACTCGCCTTTCCCAACTCCGGCTCAAGCCTCACCGACAAGGATGGCTACTTGCCAGCCACGTCCGATCAGGTCATCCAGAAAGCCCAGCTTCCCGACATCGATCGCGAAATGCGCGCCCAAATCGATACGGCACTCGCTTCAGGCGTGCACCTCACCCACTTCGACTCTCACATGTGGGCCGTTGGCCGCGCTGCTCCATCCGTCTATGTGAAACTCGGCCGTTCCTACGGCCTGCCCGTTTTGATGGACCACGGCGTTCTCCAACCTGACGCCGATCCCGCCGCCGTCCTCATCGATCGCATCCTGGGGCTCGAGCCCGGCTTCTCCGCCGATCAATGGCTGAACGCCTACGAAAACATCCTCCGCCCGCTTCCACCTGGCACCTACCAACTCATCGTGCACCTCGCCTACGCCGACGACGAAATGCAAGCCGCCACTTTCGACCATGCCGATTGGGGTGCGCAGTGGCGCCAAAACGATTTCGACCTGGTCAAAAATCCCGCCTTCCAGCGCTTCCTCAAGGACCAAGGCTTCACCTTGGTCTCCTGGCGCGATCTAGCCAAAGCCCTACCCCCAACCTGGAAGTCCTCCGCGAACTAACCCCGCGCACGCCGCTCCGCCTCAATCAAGGAGAAGAAAAGAATTACCACAGAGGGCACAGAGTTAAGACACAGAGTTCGCAGAGAGGAGGGGAAGTTCAAGAGCAGAAAAGTGTAAGAGTTCGGAGACACGGAATGCCTTGCGCTCAACCCCTTCCTTGCTGCATCCTATCGCTCCATGTCCACCGCGCCATCACCCACTCCCAACGTCCAGCAAGTCGTTCCCTTCTTCATGGTCACAGACATGGCCCGCTCCCTCCGCTTCTACATGGAAGGTCTCGGCTTCACCATGAAATACAGATGGACACCCGATTCCCCGGATAAAATCCGCTGGTGCTGGCTGGAACTAGGCGGCGCTTCCCTCATGCTTCAGGAGTACAATCCCGGCCGCATCCCCACCGAAGAACTCGGCAAAGGCGCCTCGATCTGGTTCCAGTGCCACGACTCTCTCGCTCTCTACTCCGAATTCAAATCCCGCGGCCTCGCCCCCTCCGAACCCTTCGTCGGCAACCACATGTGGGACGTCGCCCTCACCGACCCTGACGGCTACCACCTCCACTTCGAATCCCCCACGGATGTCCCCGAAGAAACCAAACTCTCCGACCTCCGCCGCTAAGTGGCACAGCCATTCCTGTCTATGCTCTTCGGTTTTCCCTGGGAGCGCCAATCTCCCGATTGGCTCTTTGCTTTCTGCTTTTCGTGCTTTTTCCTTAGGCGGCGGGGACTTCAGTCCCCGCGTACAGCTGACGGTTTAGATGCAACGTCAATCGAGCTGCCAACAAAAAACGCGCTGTCATCCTGAGCGAAGCGAAGGATCTCACCCCCTGCCTTGTCTCCTGCCAAACGGCACACCTCGCCACGTCTTCTATTGTCCAATTTCGATTTTCCAGTTGCGAGTCTCCCTCACTTCTTCGCCAACGCCCGCACATAATTCACCACATTCCACATCTGTCCCGGCTTCATCCGACCCTCTTCCCCGCTCATCTGCCCCTTCCCACTCGCAATAATCACGTAAATCTCACCGTCCGTCATCGCCTTCAGCGCCTCGGGGTCGCGGTAATCCAGCAATTTCAACTTCATATCCGCCGCCAAATCCCCATCCCCGGCTCCGGTTTTTCCATGACACATCGAGCAATCCGTTCCATACGCCTTCTTCCCCAGCGCGATCGACTCGGCCGTAGCCTTCACCGGATTCACCAGCTTCGTCCCGCCCCCCGCCGTGGCCTTCGCCTCAGTCGCGGCAACAACTGGTTTTTCTTCCCCAGGTTTTTGGGGTTCTTGCAGAAAGGAGTGACACACCACCACCAACAAACCACACGCAAACACTATTTTCATGGCCAGATCTCCCTATTCGACTCTCTTCGTCAACGGTCCATCGGGCCGCATTTCCGCTCAGTATAGTCCTCCCGCCTCCTTTGCGCCTCTATTCTTCTCTTCTGTAGGGGCGCAGCACTGCTCCGCCCCATGTCCGCAACATCACCAACTCTTTCAGCTCTTCTTCCCCGTGGCGACCGATCCCTCTTCGTACTTGGTAGCGCTAATATCTACTATGAAATCACCAACCGTCGCGTGCTCATCGTCCAGGAGTCTTGGAAACGCAAAACCCACTTTACCTATCTTGACCATATCCCCGAGATTTCTCGCGAGGGCAACACCTCTGGTACGCTCTGGCTCGGTCCCAAGCTACCCGTCATCGGCTCTCGCGGTTCTGCGAAACGCAGCATCAGTCGCTTCCACATAGGCGATCGCGTCCCCGTCCTCGCCGACATCGACGATGTCGACTCCGTCTACCGCCTGATCCTTGACTTCCGCGAAAAATCTCGCTCCGCTCCTTCCACTTCCTAATCCTTCGCCCCACCCTCGTCTTTTGAGGGTCGCGTCTTTTCTTAGACTGCTATTCTCTGTGAACTCCGCGGCCCCTCTGCTAACTCTGTGGTGAACTCTTTCTCTTCTCCTAAACTCAAAACTTACAACTGAAAACTAATAACTTCCCTCACTGGCCCAAGCCAACCCGTCCGGGTCCTTCCCCGTCGCAACCGTCCCCACAACTTCCAGCGTCTTCAAATCCAACACCGCCACCTTGTCATCCGCGCTCACCGCCACAAACGCCCGCGTTCCATCCGGCTGCATCAAAATCCCTTCAACGCTGCTCCCCAAATGCAGCCGCTTCACTTCCTTCCGCGCACCCGCGTCCACCACAACCACATCCCCGCTCCCCATATCCGAAATCAGCACCAATTTCCCATCCAGCGTAAACTTCAACCGGTTCGAGTGCTTCGTCTTCACCTCGATTGTCGCTACCACCTTCTTCGCCTTCGTATCGATCAACGACACCGTCCCGTCTCCCGAATTCCCCACCCACAACTCTTTCCCATTCGGCGATAGGTCGATCGCCTCCGGCCCCTTCCCCACCGCGATTACCGTATTCGTGACCTTCCCCCCATTTCCGACCTCCTCCACCACCGTCACCGAATCCGAGTTCACATTCGACGCATAAATCGTGTGCCCATCCCGCGAAATCACCAGCATGTGCGTGCGGTTCTCCGCAATCTCGTGCGTCCAGTCAATTTTGTTCGTTGCAGGATCGTACCGCGCAACCTTTTTGCTTCCCTCCGCCGTGAACCATGCCTTGCTGTCAAAGAACACCACCCCATGCGGCCCGCGCAATTCTCCCAAATTCACGCGGTGAATCTCTTTCTGCCCCTTCAGATCAATCACGCTCAGCGTCGTCCCGTCCGCATGCGCCCCATAATTCGTCACCACCGCGATTTTCCCGTCCGCGCTCACCGCCACTTCATGCGGCACCGGCCCCGTGATCACTTTCCCCACCACCTTTAGCGTCGCCGGATCTACAATCGCCAGCTCGTTCTCATCTTTGTTCAACACCACCAGGGCCGGCTTCGGCGTAGGTATCGCCAAAGGCATATCCACCCCCGGCGGTGGTAATTTCATTTTCTCCTGCGCCGCCGCGCCAGTTCCCGCCAGCAATCCCGCCACCGAAACCAAAATACTCGCCGCTACTCTCCAAGCCATCTGCCCCTCCCCTCTTCTCTTAAAACTTAAGACTTCAGACTGACAACTGAAAACTAAAAAGAGCGCATCCCCCTTCTCAAGGAACGCGCTCTTATCCTAACTCCTAACTAGGTCAGATCGTTTCTCCCAGTTCACCTCCTCGCATCGGATCCCGATCTTTCTTCCGACATCCAATCACAACCCCAGCCGCGCAGCCCGACTGCGCACGTGTTCGACCTTTCACCGCCGCTCCGCCTTATTCTTTTCGCAGGATATCGCGCCCAAACATCGAAAACGGCATCTCCCGCACTTTTTCCTCTTCTCCGTTGGCGCTCACTTTTGCCTGCAACCGCTGCAAGAACTGTTTCGAGACTTCCTCGGTGTTGGACGCCGATGACCCCTCCAACGCGGTCGCGATCCGCGCCAGATACACCATCAACTCTTCCGTCATCGGCGACCTCTCCAGCACCACCCGCGATTTCCGCCGCATCCCCAACAGGATTGCGGCGCAAATCAGCAGCACTCCACCCGCAACGAGCATTTGCGAGCTCGTCAGCGGCACATCCAGTAGCCATTGTGGTATTTTCATGGTCCCAAACAAATCATCCTCCCGGCTGGGTCTTCTTCATCGTTGCTTCGCTGTCTCGTTGGCTCCTCCCTTCAGAATCGAATGAACGGCCCAAACATCACTCGCACGTTGTGGTGCGTCCCGTGGTTGAAGTACATCTCATCGCCCACATCCATCCGTATCCCTACCGGTCCGAGCCTGCCTTCCAGCCCAGCGCCCGGCATCAGCACGCCGTTGACGTCCCGCGACCTCAGGTTCTCCACCGAGCTAATAAACGTGCTAACGCTCGCCGGCGTCGAGTCGAACTGGTAATTCACGAACCCGCCTTTCAACTCCACGAACGGCCGCATCGCGCTGTGCCCCAGTTCCACTTTTGGCCCGAACAATCCGTGCAGCGCCCTCACGCCCGTGTTCTGAAACGTCACGCTTCCTCCACTCGTGTTGGTGAATCCTTCGGTGAACACTTGGTTGAAGTCGTAGGACATTTCCGCCTCCAACTTCGTGTGCGGCAGCACCGATATTCCAAATCGCCCGCCCAGCCCGGCAAAGTTAGACTTGGTTTCGTTCAGTCGAAAATAATCGACATACGCTCCAACCTGCATATGATCGAATTCCTGTGCATAGACTCCGGGAACAATCGTCAAACCAAACGCCGCCAGCATTAACAATCGCCTCATTGAGTTTCTCCCTGGGTGTAAAGTTTGCGTTCCTGGAAAGCAAGGGGCTGGATACAGCGCGGCTGGGTTGCTGGGGGCGAGGTCCTGCTCTCCCACCAATGGATGCGCATCACCCCTCCCAGGGTTGCCGCCTGTTTGGGGTTGATCTTCATCCCTTCATCCGAAACCGATTCACCGTCATTCCGAACGCAGTCCGCGAAGTGAGGAATCCCTCTTGGGTCTACTCTGTGCCCTCTGCGATTTCTGTTCCCTCTGCGTTAAGCTTTTCCTCTGGGTTTTTAAACTCTTGAACTATTAAACTTCTTGACTCTTCCCCTCCTCTCCCATTTGCCGCCCTACCCACCCTTCCAGTAAACTGAATCCACCGCGCCCATCGAGGACTTACGCATGCTCGTTGTCATGCAATCCCACGCCACCGACGAACAGGTTCGCGCCGTCTGCGACCGCATCGATTCCCTCGGCCTCAAAGCTCATCCCATCCCCGGCTCCGGCCGCACCGCCATCGGCATCACCGGCAATTCCGGCGCCGTTGATCTCGGCTTTCTCGAATCCATGCCCGGCGTCATCGAATGCATCCCCGTCACCAAGCCCTACAAACTCGTTTCCCGCGACGTCAAGGAAGAAGACTCCATCATCAAAATTCCCACTCCCTCCGGCGACGTCCTCGTTGGCGGCAAGCACATCGCCATGGTTGCCGGTCCCTGCGCTGTCGAAACCGAAGAACAGTGCTTCACCATCGCCCAGCGCCTGCAATCCACCGGCGTCCATCTCTTCCGCGGCGGCGCCTACAAGCCTCGCACCTCGCCCTACTCTTTCCAGGGACTCGGCCTCTCTGGCTTGAAGATCCTTTCCCACGTCCGCAAACAGTATGGCTTCGGCATCGTCACCGAAGCTATCGACAACGAATCCCTCGACCTCGTTGAGGAATACGCCGACGTCATCCAGATCGGCGCTCGCAACATGCAAAATTTCTCTCTCCTCAAACGCGCCGGACGCGCCAAGCTCCCCGTCCTCCTCAAGCGCGGCATGTCCGCCACTCTCGACGAATTCCTCATGGCCGCCGAATACATCCTCTCCGAAGGCAACTACAACGTCATGCTCTGCGAACGCGGTGTCCGCACCTTTTCCGATTTCTCCCGCAACACTCTAGACCTGGCCGTAGTCCCGGCGGTAAAAAAACGCAGCCATCTCCCCATCTTCGTCGATCCCAGCCACGGCACAGGCAAACGCCACAAAGTTCTGCCTCTGTCGAGAGCCGCGGTAGCGGTCGGCGCCGACGGCCTCATGGTCGAAGTCCACCACCAACCCGAAAAAGCTCTCTCCGACGGCATCCAGTCCATCCTCCCCGAGGAATTCGCCTCCCTAGTCTCCGAAGTCCAGCAAATCGCCTCCGTCCTCCACCGCACCCTCAACTAACGTGGTCTGCGCGCCTCCACTCCACCGTCATTCCGCCTGCCCTGCTTGCCCCGAGCTTCGCGGGGAATGCAGTCGAAGGAAACGAAGTCCGCGCAGTAAGGAATCCCTCTTCGATTTAGCTGGGTCCTCTTGGTTCTGTAGGGGCGGCTTTACGCCGCCTGCTTTTTTTCGCAGCGTTTCCTGGGAACGCCGATCTCCCGATCGGCCTCTTGGGGGTTCTCCCGGAGGGTGCCCCATCCTTCGCGCCTTTTGCGAAGGGTGGGCTCTTCCACTCTTCCACTCTTCCACTCTTCCACTCTTTTACCTTTTCACTTCTTTCCTCTTCCCCTCCTCACGTCCTCCGTCTCGCAATGCGCATCGAAACCTTCACCGAAGCCAAACTCACCACCAGCGCCAGCACGATCCA
>JBAVHY010000171.1:0-23845 GCA_049686315.1 Candidatus Acidiferrum sp.
ATGCTTTTATCAGTGCTTCTTGTGTTCGCGATTTGGTCAAAAACCGCGCCGGCCCAGACCCAACAGAAGCCAGTGGATCTCGCGCAGAAATCCGCGGAAGCCTGGCTCGCCCTCACCGATTCCGGCAAATATTCGGAGAGCTGGGATCAAGCGTCCACTGCTTTCAAAGCCGCGGTCAGTCAAGCAAAGTGGGTGGATATGGTGGCCCCTGTCCGTTCTCCCCTTGGTAAGGTCATCTCCCGCACTCTCAAGAATGCCAACTACACTAAGACTCTCCCCGGAGCGCCCGACGGTGAGTACGTCGTCATTCAATTCAGCACCAGTTTTGAAAACAAGAAAGAGTCCGTTGAGACCATTACGCCCATGCTCGATAAGGATGGCAAGTGGCGCGTTTCTGGCTACTACATCAAGTAAGGCCCCAGCCGTGTCGCAGTCACAGCCTGCGCGTAGGACGCGGAGCTGTCACACCGGGAACCGCCGAACCTGTGCCGGTGTCCAACAAACAGTCCGGGGGAGACGCAGGACTAGTGCGCCTTAGCTGGGCGCGTCCGCGAGCCCAGGAAGAGCCCCGTCGGCAGAAGCACTTTTCTCCCACGAGCCGCGGGGCGTATCGAGAGGAGAACCGCGCTATGAAATCCTATGTCACGTTTCGTCGCCACCCTTTTGATCACGTAGTCCCTCCGACGAATGAGGATCGTGCTCCTCAGGAAATTGTTCCATACGGCCAGTATGGCGCTGGCGTCTGGACCGGCCACCCCGCGGGACTGATCATTGTCATTGGAATGTTGGTCGTCGGCCTTGTCGGCATCCCCGAGTGGCGTTATTTTTTCGCCGCCACGCTCCTGGTCGGCAGCCTCGTAGGATATTTCCTCTGGCGCCGCCACCAACGACCGTAGGTATAGCGCCATCGGCTGAAGAGCTTTTGTAGTGGCCGCGCCTTCTGAGGCGGGCGCCTTTACTACGCTAGCTGCGGCTGGCCGGAACAAGCTAGAGGTGGTGTGTCACCGGCATCATCCAAAACTGCAGGGCAAAAATGCAGATGTTGATGCCGGCGGCGATACCGAATGCCTGCAATCGCCCGATACCGTCCACTTCTTCAAAGACCATCATCAACACTGCCGTCCACGCAACCCCAGCCAACAACATCCCTACGACTGGTATCAGCGCGAAGCAATTCACGAACCAACCCAGCAGAAGTGGCCGCATCCCTTCTACAAACTTTCCCGTGGCACCGAAGAACCACTTCGCGATGAGGTGGCACAGTCCAAGTTGGATGAACGTGATGACAGCCATCACGATGAAGCCAAATGTCAGTCCGACAATGATTCCAATTACGAGCGCGATGGGGTTAGCCCTCGGCAGGCTCCTATTCAGCACCGGCAAGCCGGTGACCAGCAGGATCAGCAAAATCGAGGCTAATCAGAAGAGTACCCCATACAGAGTCGCTCTTCGGTCCCTCGCATTTCGCCGGATCGCTGCATCATCCCAGCGCACAATCTTTGCCGCTTCCCTCAGGTAATAACCCAGGCCAGCGCTAGCTGGTGCTTGAAGGTCCGCTGTCAAAATGTTCTGCGCTTCCGCCGAAAGTGGTCCCGCGCAGTTGTGGGACAATCCGTATTCCAGACCACAAACCTCACATTTCATAAATGCTCCATTCCGAGCGAAAAGAAGGGGAATACGCGCACTGTACCACTGATTTACCTGCTTGACGCCTCCATTCCCTCTTTCGAAGCTGCGGCCAACCGCCACCCGTGCCAGAATACTGCCCATGAATCCCTGGCCCATTGTCGCCCCCGCAATCACCGCGGGTTTGGCCGGCGTCACCGCCTACGGCGCGGCGCATCCACGCTCCCAATTATTCGGCCACACCGTCTACCACACCGGCCAAGCCGGCAAACTGGCTCTTACGTTCGACGACGGCCCGAACCCGGCCATTACTCCCAAGCTTCTGGATCTGCTCGACCGCTATCACGCCAAAGCCACTTTCTTTCTCGTCGGCAAGTATGTTCGCGAATCTCCTGCTCTCGCGAAAGAAATTGCCGCGCGTGGTCACCTCATCGGCAATCACACGGAAACTCATCCAAATCTTTTTTTCTGCGGCCCTGAAGAAACCAGAACCGAATTGCTGCGCTGCAGCGAAGCCATCGCCCAAGCCACCTGGCAGGAGCCACGCTGGTTCCGGCCTCCGTTTGGTTTTCGCAGCCCCTGGCTAGGTTCCCTTGTTCACCAGCATCGTATGCTCATGGTCATGTGGACCCTGCTTCCGGGCGACTGGCGCGCGAAGACCGCGGACTGGCTGATCGAGCGCATGAAACCCATCGCTGCCCGCGCGCAGAGCCTGCCTCCAAATAAGAATCCCTCGCGAAAATTAAATGCTGGCGACGTTCTCTGTCTCCACGACGGCGATTACGCTCGCGCAGGCGCCGACCGCACTCGCACCCTCGCGGCTCTCGAATACTGGTTCCCTCGCTGGCGTGACCTCGGCCTCGATTTTGTTACAATGAAGGACACAAACGGGAAGGTGGTCGAGGGGTAATGGACGAACGAGCTTTCTATTCGGAGAAGGAAGAGACGCGCAAGGTCAAGTTGGTCTGTCCCAGTTGCCGTGGTGAATTCGAAGCCCCGGTGCGCTGGAAAGTTTGCCGCAAGAAAAGGGAATTGCCCCGCGGCTCCAGCGAAGAAGATCGCCGAAAATTCGCGAAAGCTACTTCCTTCATGGTTCGCCTGGACGACTTGGTGGCTTGCTACAAATGCCGCAAGCGCTTCGAACTCACCGGCCAGTCTACTGTTCTCATCAACGACAATCTAGGCGATCCCAACGAGGACCCCGAAAATTTCGGCAATCGTTGACGCAAAGTTATCAGTAACCAGTTCTCAGTTTTAAGTAAATCCACGGCTGCTTTCTCGTCGAGTTCAAATTTCCGGATACATCTCAAAAAATGCGTCAATCGATTGCCGGAAGGTGTCCTCAATCTCTTCTTTCGAACCCTCGATCAAGTGCATCGCCACGCGCGCCGTCCGCCCATTCTTCAGCACCACTGTGGCTTCTTTTACTTCGCCCAGATCATCCACCGGCAGCAGCCTCATCCCATAAATCAGCGCCAGTTTCGCCATCCTTCACGCTCCCTTTCCCCGCCCTCAGACTATCGGCTAGCATCCATTCGGTCAATTTGCCCGTATCACCTTGCTGGGCTCAGCCACGAGTAAGCAACCCGGCCACCTCTGTTTTGGAGTAGACTTTTCCTTGCAAGCGCTCGGGCATCTGATGGAGGACCTTCCCGCATCCAAAAGGTCAGAAGGAGAAAGACGGTGATGGCCACATTTCAGGTCCATAAAGTTTTGAAGGCAGCAGTCTTGAGTCTGTTCTTCGCTGCCGTTGTGCTTGCTCAGGCCCCCGAAGGCCCGCAGAGCGATGCTCCTCCCCCAGCCACCACGCCCGTTCCCGTTGCATCGCGCCCGGCAAGTAGTGGCCAGACCGTCCTCGTCCCAACGGGAACGCGCATCGGGGTCATTTTAGAGAACGGCATCTCCACGGCCACCTCCAAGCCCGGTGACTCTGTCTATTTCCGGACTTCCTTTCCCATCACCATCGAAAACAAGGTTGTTGTCCCGGTCGGCTCTTATCTGCGAGGAGAAGTTACGGAATCCAAGCGCCCTGGCCGGGTCAAGGGCAGGGGCGAACTACGCATCCGCCTCAACACCTTGGTCTTCCCGAATGGCTACACCGTGGACATGAACGCTGAGCCGCACAGCGCGGATGCCGGCCAGGTGAAAACCGATCCGGAAGGCAAGATGACCGGACCCGGCGGCAAGGGTAAGGACGCAACAACTGTTGCGACCACGACCGCGACTGGAGCGGGTATCGGCGCCATTGCCGGTGGCGCCAAAGGTGCTGGCATCGGTGCGGGCATTGGCGGCGTTGCTGGACTTGCAGCGATCCTATTGTCTCGCGGTCCTGAAGCGCACCTTCCGCGCGGCTCCTCGATGGACCTGGTGCTGGAACACGATCTCCAGTTGGACGCGGACCAGATTCACTATTCCAACGTCGGCCAGCCCAACACCGTCATCGTCGAGCAGCCACCGTCGAACTGAGCGCATCGCCGCTCCACTTTACCATCCGGTTGTCTACGCTTGTCGTCTTGGAGCGATCCGACGAGGTTCGCCGACGGGTCTCAACCTTTGCATCCCGGCATTACCGACAACCACGGACACGCCATTCCTCGCCGTGAGGAATCCCTCTTCAACTTTGGATTTCACGCTAAAAACTTACAACTGAGAACCTACAACCCTTCTCCCCTTCGCCTCAAGAAACCGCATCGGGCTCACGCGCTCCCAATCTACGCTCACTGTTTGCGTGGTCACCCACTCCCGGATCATCCGCGCTGTCACCGGTGTCAGCAAAATCCCGCTCCGGAAGTGTCCCGTGGCAATCAACAGTCCCTCAACGTCAGTCGGGCCAATAATCGGCAGATGGTCCGGCGAATCCGGCCGCAATCCCGCCCAGGTCTGCTCAATCCTCGCCTTCTCTAGCCCCGGAACCAGCTTCATGGCTCCGCTTAGAATCTTATTCATCCCGCCCGCGGTTACGTCATGATCAAACCCTGTCCGTTCAATCGTTGATCCGGCAATAATTCTTCCGTCATTTCGCGGCACTAGGTAGGTATGCTCCAGCCACAACACGTGCTTGATCTCCAACGATTCGCATCGCAACGCGATCATCTGCCCTTTCGCCGGGAGCACCGGCGCGTACGGCGCCACGCCTTCAATCCGCGCGGAAAAGCACCCAGCGGCGATGACCGTCCATTTTGCTTCGGCCTGTCCCTTCTCCAGTATCAATCCCTTGCAACGCTCGCCCTCTTTCCACAGAGCTCTGGCGCCATTCCCCGCAAATATTTCAACGCCCTTCTGCTGCGCGGCCTTCAGCACCGCATCCGTGAAAACCCGGTTATCCAACGAGGCTTCGTCGGCCCGGAATATCGCCGCTTCAATTTCTTCCGTCAGTGCGGGATCCATCCGCCGCGCCTGTTCCGCATTCAGGGCTTCGGCCTTCAAACCCACGCCGTGCTGTAGCGCGATGATCGTGCTCAGTTCTTCTTCCACCTCGCCATTCAGGATGACGTCCAGCGCTCCATCCCTTCGGTAGCCCACATCCATCCCCGTCAGTCCTTCCACCTTGCGGATGAATTCTGGATACAGCGCCACGCTTGCCCGGCTCATCGGAACGAACGGAATCATATCCGCGTTCTCCGGCGCCGGCGAAATCATCCCCGCGCTGGCCCACGATGCTTCACGCCCCGGTTCGCGCGCGTCGTACAACCCCACTTTCATGCCCGCGTCCGCAAGCTCCAAAGCAATGGACGCGCCGATTAGCCCGCCGCCTGCAACCACTGCGTCATAGCTGTTCATAGCTGTATTCTAATCCAATGCCATCGCTTGGGCTGTGATGATTGGCTTCTATTACAGGTTCTCTGCAAGCTGGTCGGAAAGCACGGCCGCTTTTTTGGAGAGAGTTTTCGCCCGCACCCAATCGCCGCCCCGCATCGCCTCTCGCGCGTTCTCGGCGAAGCCCCGCACCTTCGAAACAAGATCTTGCTGCGTGGCATCCAGTGTTCTTCCCGACACCGAGGCAAGGTTTTTTTCCACCTGATCCAGGTTGTGCTGCGTCTCTGTGCGCGCCGCCGTTTGCTCTTCCGTGGTTACTTCCGGAGCGATGCTCGGTTGCGGGAGGTTTTCCGCCGCTGCCGGCTCAGGCGCTGGCAGAGGTGCCACTCGCGGTCTTACGGGCGCGCTGCGGCTCGTCGCCAGTTCCGCCGGCGTTTGCGGGACATCGAACGATATATCCGGCGGCGGGTCCAGCGACGGATCTACGTTGTCGGGCGGAATCATCGGGTGCACGACGGCGACAAAATTGACCACTGGCCTCGCCGGCGCCCTCCTTTTAATAAAGCATCCCGATGTCCACACCGCACACGCGCACGCCACCACCAGCCACTTCCTGGTGGCTTCCTTCTGGGCCTTGCGCCGTTGCTGGGTCCCGGTGTTCGGCATATTGTTATGCTGCCAATGGTAGTTCGATGCGAAATGTCGTACCGCGTCCGACCTCCGACGTAAAATCAATGGAGCCGTTGTGAAGTTGCACGATTCGGAAGGTACTGGCCAATCCGATGCCGCTTCCCCCCGGTGTCGTTGTAAAGAACAATTGGAAAACCTTCTGCCGGTGCTCCAACGGTATTCCTTTCCCCGTATCTCCCACCGTGATTTCCGCCATGTCTCCCCGCCGGCTCAGCGTCAACTGCAGTTGTCCCCCGGTTGGCATGGCATCCACTGCATTCAGCACCAGGTTCAGGATGGCCTGCTTCAGCAGTGCGCGGTCCACAAATGCCTCGGGCACGTCGATGGGGAGAAGTTGCGCCACCTGCACGTTTGCCCGTCGCAATTGCGGTCCGGCCACCTCCAGCACTTCCTGCAGCAACTCCCTCAGTTGTGTCGGCTCCAGCCTGACGTCCATCGGCCGCGAAAAGTCCAGGAAGCGTTTCACCACCGCATCCAACCGGTCGATCTCCGCATCCAGTACGTGCACTGCCTGCATCGCCCCGTCACTCGTTTTCGGAGGAAGCGATTCTTTCAGGTTTTCCAGCCATAGCCGCATTGAGTTCAGCGGGTTTTTCACCTCATGCGCCACGCCGGCCGTGATTCGCCCCACTGCGGCCAGTCGCTCGCTCACCTGCAATTGCGTATTGATGCTCTCCAATGATTCCAGGTCGCGCAGCGTCACCAGCGCCCCCATTCTTTCTCCTGCACCCTGGATCACCTGCACGGTTACCCCCAGCCTTCTCGCCCCCTCCGGCGTGTCCAATTCCGTCTCTGAGGCAATCTCTCGCAGTTCGCCTTCCTCCAGCCCCAGCGTATCGTACAACGGGTGCCCCGCCGGGAAAATCTCCGTCACGCGCCTGCCCAGAAATTCGGACGCCGGCGCTCCCAGAAACTTCTCGGCAGCCGGGCTGATCATCACCGCTCGCGCATCGCGCGTAAACAGGATCAGTCCATCTTCCAGCCCCGCCATCACCGAGTTCATGTTCTCCCGCAAAGAGCTGAAAATTTCGTGTACCCCGCGCAGTTGTTGCCCCACCTGCTTGATCTTCTTGCGCACCTGCCCCAGTTCGTCCGTACTATCCAGCGTTTTTTCAGTTGTTATTGGAGCCGTGTCGTACTCCCCGGCGGAGATGCGATCGAGTTGTTTGCTGATGTCGCGGATCGGCGCCAGTGCCGCGCCGCTCACAACCGCCGCTAGCACCGTTGAAAGTACCAGCGCCAGCAGCGCAATGGCGATCCATTGCCTCATCTGCTGCTCCATGCTCGTCCATAGCAACCCCGTTTGTACGGCAACGCGCACCTCCCCGAATGGCTGATCTCTCACGACAAACGGCAACTTCACTTCGTACACCTTCAGCGGTCCTGCCAGAATCCGTATTTGCCTCACGATTGAACTCTGCACCAGCCCGGAAAGTAGTGGTCGTTGCGGCACAATTCTTCCCGGTTGGGTTGGGTCGCTTGACACCAACACGAATCCATCGCGGTCCACGATCGACACTTCATAAATGGAAGGCAATTCCGCTGCCTCACTCAGCCGTGCGTTCAGTGCGTCGCTGGTCTCGAATACCTTGCGCACAAAGTCGTGGATGTCTTGAGGGTCTTCCGATGCCGGTCGCACGCCCATTATCTTCGCGTCCACGTCGGCGCGCTTGGCCGCGGCAAATACCTCATGCGCCAGTTCGTCGGCGCGCTTCTCCGTATCGTGCAGCACCTGCTGCATCAGCAGTTCCAGGAAGACCATCGACAGCACCGCGGTGGTCAGCAGCACCAAGGCAGTCATCACCATCGTCAATTTGGCTCGCAGCCCCAGCTGCATACGCTCTTACGACTCCGCTTCTACCTTCTCGCTGCCGTACTCTTTCAGCTTGTTGTGCAGCGTCTTCAGGCTTACGCCCAGCAGTTCCGCCGCCCTCGTCTTGTTGTTTCCCGTGGCCTGCAACGTCTGCACGATCAACTCTCTCTCCATCGCGTCCACCGTCGTCCCGATCGGAAACTTGATCCCTGATAAATCGCTCGGGCTCTTTGACGCCATCTTCCCGAATTCTCCTGGCAGCGACGACCGCGATATCAGGTCTTTCTCACTCATAATCGCCGCCCGCTCCAGCACGTTGCGCAGCTCCCGGATATTTCCGGGCCATGTGTGGCTCATGAATATATCCAGCACCTCCGCGCCGATCCCGCGCACGTTTTTCCCGTGTTTTATATTGATGTCTCGCAGAATGTGCTCCGTCAGCAACGGTATATCATCTTTGTGTTCGCGCAGCGGCGGCAGGTGAATGTGAAACACGTTCAACCGGAAGTACAGGTCCTGCCGCAAGCCTCCATTCGCCACCGATTGCTCCGGATCCTTGTTCGTTGCCGCCAGCACGCGCACGTCCACGGGAGTCTCCGTTTTGCTCCCCAGCCGTCTTACCTTTCGGTCTTCCAGTACCCGCAATAATTTCGCCTGCGTCGGCGCCGGCATCTCCCCAATTTCGTCCAGCAGCAGCGTTCCGCCGTCCGCCAGTTCGAAACACCCGATCCGCCGCTCCGCTGCTCCGGTGAACGCTCCTCGTTCGTGCCCAAAGATCTCACTCTCCATCAGCGTCTCCGGAATTGCGGAACAATTGATGGCCACAAACGGCCCGGCCGCCCGCGGCGAAAGCTTGTGGATCGTGCGCGCCACGATTTCTTTTCCCGACCCGGTCTCGCCGGTGATCAACACCGACGCCGAACTCGGCGCCGCCATCTCGATCACCCGCATCACTTCCTGCATGGCTTTCGACCCGCCCACTAATTCGCCCAGCCGTCCCGCGTCCCGCAACTGCCTCTGCAGCACCACCAGGTTTTGTCTATCGTGAGCGCTTTTCAACGCCCGATCGAGCAACGCCCTCAAGACCGGCGGCTTCAGTGGCTTTTCAATATACCAGTACGCACCGGACTCCACCGCCGCCACCACTCGTTCATCGCTCCCCTTCCCGGTAATGATAATCGCCGGCACGTCGTGCAGCTCCTCCCCCAGCTGCTTGAGCAGGTCCAGTCCGTTCATCCCCGGCAATTCCACGTCCGCGATCAACGTGTCCGGCTGAAAATTCGTAAACCGCGCCAGCGCGTCTTCCGCGCTGCCCACGCCTACCACGTCGTATCCCCAACGCTGCAACATCTGTTCATAACCTTTGCGCGCGTTGTCTTCATCCTCTACGATCAGGATCCGGTCTTTCCGCTCTCCGGTCTCCACCGTGCGTACCGCTCTGGTTTCTTCTGACATGCGATTTTGCCTCGCCTGAACTATTTCCACAAATCGAGGGCTGCGGGTGGGTGTTACGACTGTACCAAGCGTCTTCCTGCTTTGCCAAGCCCGCTATGTTCGCTACGGGCATGGCTGACCACATCAGGCGATTTCTCTTATTTGGGGAGGGTTCGCCGCCTATCCTTTACTCTTCCGAGGACAATCCCGTAGGCTTGGGGGCAGAGTTCGCAAGGCGGACAGTTGGGCGCGGTGAGTTTGGCAAAGTCACACAAATCCGATGAACCGTCCTGCGGCAATAATGCCAACCCATAACAGCATCGAAACGGCTCCCGCAACCTTGGCCCTCAGAGGCAAGACCTTGCTGTCATCCCAGGAGGCCACTCTTCGATAAACGGTCCAATGGAAAATCAGCGCATGCATGCCGGCCAAAAATATCAATAACATTTTCACTCGAAAGGCGGGATTGGGATATACCTTAACTGCTTCCGACATGAACAACAGTCCTCCGGTAAGCACCTGCAACGCAAATGCCGCCCAAGACCACGGAAGCAGCCTCCCCGCCAGCTCCGAAACCCGCTCCCGCTGCATCGCCCACCCCAGAAGACGCAAGTCCAGAACTGCGATAGTCCCTATAAGGGCCGCCATCCCCAGCAGATGCAGGGTCTCAATCGCAGGAAATAGCCACAGCGATTCCCGTATGCCGGCGCCCACTGAAGTTTGTTCCAGCCACTTACAGATTGCCAGCATGCCGGGCACTTCTATGGCGCTCCCAGCAATGACCGGCCGTCGGGTAGTATGATCTTCCCCAAGGACATATAAGGCGAGCCGTCCTTAGCCCGAAAGCCCTGAACAGTCACATGGTCCCCGCGCTTTACCGTGTCCTTGTTCCATCCGCCAAACCGCGTCAGCATCCCCAGACTCCCCATCTCCAGCTTCCAGTTTGCAACCTTGCCTTTATCATCTTCCAGGTCCGCATAAATATACGCATGCGGGTTGATCCACTCGAAATCCGTGACCGTCCCTCCCATCTTCACGGTATGCGTAGTGTCAAACGCTGCCAGCCCATGGTGCGCCCAAAGGGACGCCGCGCCTAACAAAATTCCAACCATCATTAGAACGGTCCCCACCTTACGATTCATCACTGTTCTTGGCGACCGTCGATGAAGGCGTCGCATCAGTTTCATAATCTGTATCCTCAACTCTAGGCCGGAATTCTCGATTTCGAGTTGACAGTTTACCACTGGCAGGAACCAGCAGGAATTGTGAATTGAGCGATGATATTCAGTAGCCCGCTACGTTACAGTATCCATCCGAGGCTATTTGACATCCACCGGTTTCAGGAATTCTGCCTCATTCCTTCACCAAATACAGCGCCCGCTCCAGTTCCAATTCCAGTTTCGCGCCTTTCGGCAAATCCAGTTCCTGTCCACGGCCAGCTTCCATCAGATATGCCTCCAAGGCACCCATCGCGGCGCCTTCCGCAGCCTCTTTCTTATTCTTGTCTTTCACGCCCTTCGCCGCTCCCACGGCGGCCCCTGCCGCGGCTGCCTGTGCCGCATCCTTCTGTGTGCTGCTGCGTCCTTCAATGACTCCTTCCTGCAAATGCCCGGACTTGATGCTGTGATCTCCCGGCACGGTAGCCACCTCCGCCACGATGGGCAGGCTCCCGAATCGCGTGCGGATCTCATCGAATGTCAGCCAGAGTTTCGCCCTCCCCGCAGTCCCTGCTGCCTCCACGCGACTGATATGCCCGCGAATTACCGCTCCTGCCGGCAGGTAAATCCCTTGGCCAGCCTCGAGCGGCTCCACCGTGCGCACCCGGAACTCCTGATTCTGTCGCACCAATTTGGTGTTCATGTCCTGTTCCAGGCTCACCAGGAATCGCGTGCCTGGGGCCACAGCGAACACTTCCACCGGCAGACCGTGCCTCTGCCCGTCCGCCACTTGCCCCACGTAGGCGCCCTTGGCCTCCTCCGTTTGCTGGCCTTCTTCTTCCTTGGGCTCCTGCCCGGCTACAACTTCACTCAACATCAATCCGCCGGCGAAGATCGTCCCGGCTATCCATCTCAGATTCTTCAACCTGTTACGCATATGGATTTCCTCCCCGCAAAGGACGAATGGAGCACCTGCAGTGCCAATATCGGTCCCATCGAATTCAGCTAAGCTATTAAAAAATAAATATGTTAGTGCTCGTGAGAACAGACCGTGACCACTCCTGTCCGCTCCGCACCCCACCACTGTCGTCATTACCTGACAGCCTATCTCGTTCGGAGTTTGCCCGACTTTGCTCCGTCGGCCCAGCGCTATAATTCCCTTGACCCTGGAACGTGTTCCAGCCTTTAAGATATAGCCGTGAGATCACACTCGCCCGCGAATTGGCCCCTGCGCTCAGGAGAGTTGGCACGTCTTGTGGGCGTTAGCCCAGATACCTTGCGTTTCTATGAACGCCAGGGGCTTCTGCTGCCTATCCGGCGCTCCGCCTCGGGGTACCGCCTGTTTTCTCCAGAGGCGCTGTTGCGTGTGCAGTTGATCCGAAGCGCGCTGTCAATCGGTTTTTCTGTGCGCGAGTTGGCGGTTATTTTCGGCGAACGCGATCGCGGCTTGGCACCTTGCCGCCGTGTTCGCCGTCTGGCTGCCAAAAAACTGACCGCCCTTGAGGACCGCCTCAGGGAATTGCAATCCCTCCGGCGTATTTTGCAAAAGACCCTAGCCAGTTGGGACCGCGCGCTGCGCAAAACTTCCCCGGGTCAAAAAGCCGGTCTGCTGGAAGCGTTTGCAGCCGCACAGGCAGGCAGCCAGTCGACTCATTCTCGCCACCGGCCGAGTCTCTTACGCAATCACGCAAAGGAGCCAGCGCTATGAAACCCCTGTTTGCCATTGCTTTTATGACCATACTGTCCTCGGGCGTTGCTATTCCCCGGCAATCTGACAAACCGGCTCAACAAAAGTCCCAGGATTCTGACGCCATGCACGATGCGCACTCGAAAATGAATGAGCGCGGCGAAAAGGGTATGGGCTTCTCCCAAACCACCACCACGCACCATTTCCTTTTGAAACCGGACGGTGGCGTCATCCAAGTGGAGACCAACGATCCCAGGGACATCGGTGCGCGCGACGCTATCCGTGTTCATCTCACCCACATCGCGCACGCTTTCTCCTCCGGTGATTTTGATATCCCCATGCTTGTTCACGACACCGTGCCGCCGGGAGTGCCGGACCTGAAGCGCCTCAGCAAAAAGATTGCCTACTCCTTTCAGGAAACCCCAGCCGGCGGTCGCGTCGTGATCGCAACTTCCGATCCGGAATCTTTAGCCGCCATTCACAAATTCCTCCGCTTCCAGATTAACGAGCACCAAACCCAAGATCCCACCGAGCTCCACTGATTTTGAAAAAACGTCATCTCCCAATACTCACTCCCACTTATCTCTCCCCATCCTGTCCCACGGGACATTTTCGAGCGCTGTCCAATCGTTCTATTCGCATTTTCTGCCTCCTTCTCATATAATTTGGTTCTCACCTAGCCCGACGCATTGCCGTCGCCCCAACAACGAGCGTTCTTGAATCAACTCGTTTCCGTTCGGAGAGGAGTCCACCCATGCTTCTGCGATTCTTCCGTGCATCCTGGCAGCCAATTCTTGTTTCCTCCGCTGCCCTCGCTCTGTCGGCTCTCGTATTCGTCCCGCGAGGCTTCGCGCAGTCCAGCATCAGCGTTACCGTTTCCCCAACCACCGCCAGTGTTGCTACGGGGGGAGGGGCCCAGCAGTTTACCGCCACCGTGCGCAATGACCGCCATCATCGCGGCGTGCGCTGGACGCTCTCCGGCGCTGGTTGTAGCGGTAGCACCTGTGGAACTCTCTCCGCCACCACGAGTGCCTCAGGAACTCCCATCACTTACACGGCTCCACTGAACGTTCCGAATCCTGCCACGGTCACCCTCACTGCCACTTCCGTCTCCAACACCTCGAGAAAAGCTTCCGCCACAATCACGTTGACCACCGGCGCATCCGTTTCCGTTTCCATTTCGCCCACCTCGGCTTCCGTCTCCACTTCCAACACGCGTTCGTTCACCGCCTCGGTCACGAACGACCTCGCCAATCAAGGTGTCACCTGGGCCCTTACGCAAAGCGCCACGAGTTGCGCCCCCGCTTGCGGCACTCTTTCCGGCCAGACCACCACCTCCGTTACCTACACCGCGCCGGTAACCGTGCCCGCCAATCCTGTCGTAACGCTTACGGCCACATCCGTGCGTGATAGCACGAAATCCGCATCCGCCTCCATCACGGTCACCACCTCTGCCGCCGTCAGCGTCGCCATTTCCCCCAAACGCGCTGGTCTTGCAATCACCCAGGCACTATCCGTCACTGCTACTGTGCAGAACGATGTCAGTGCTGCTGGTGTAACTTGGTCCGCTTCCGGCCCCGCATGTTCCGGATCCGCCTGCGGCACCTTCACCAATGTCACCAAAACCTCTGCAACCTACGTCGCTCCTTCCACTCCCGGTAGCTACGCCATCACCGCCACCAGCGTTGCCGACGTCACCAAGAGTGCCTCAAACTCCATCGGCGTCACCGATCTCTCCGGAGTTTTCACCTATCACAACAATATTTCTCGAGACGGCACGAACACCCATGAGTTTGCCCTCATCCCTGCCCTCGTCAGCACAACCACCTTCGGCAAGCTATTTTCCTGCCCGGCCGACGGCGCGATTTATACCCAGCCGCTTTGGCTTCCCAATCTTACGGTTGCGGGTTCCTCTCACAACGTCATCATCGTTGCAACTCAGCACGAAAGCCTCTACGCTTTCGACGCGGATGCCAGTCCCTGCACAATCCTCTGGCACGCTAATTTGATCGATACTGCCCACGGTGGCACGTCCGGTGAAACTTCTGTCCCCTCCTCTGGAACCGGAGCCCTCGTCGGTAGTGGTTTCGGGGACATCTCGCCCGAAGTCGGTGTCACTGGCACGCCCGTCATCGACCCGGCCACCAACACGCTTTATGTCGTCGGCAAGTCCGTCAATGCCAGCACACAGTTCTTCCAGCGCCTGCACGCGATTGATCTCACCACGGGCAATGAACGCGTTACGCCTCGTAGCATTGACTCCTCCATTTCCGTTCCCGGCACCGGCGCCGGCTCTGTCTCCGGTCAAGTGGCTTTCGATCCGCGCGAGGAAAACCAGCGTCCGGGACTCGCTCTTTCCAATGGCGTGGTGTACGTCGCTTGGGCTTCCCACGAAGACCACGACCCCTACCACGGCTGGGTGATTGGCTTCAACGCCTCCACGCTCGCTCTCGTGGCCAACGGCATCTTCAACTCCACTCCGAATCAGGTTGGCACGCTCTCCTATTCCCGCGGAGGGATCTGGATGAGTGGCGGCGCTCCAGCCGTCGATTCTTCCGGCAATGTTTTTTTCATTACCGGCAATGGAACTTTCGATGCGAACGCGGGCGGCTCGAACTATGGCGATAGTGTCGTGAAGCTCAGCACCGCCAGCGGCCTCTCCGTCGCCGACTACTTCACTCCTCTCGATCAGGCCACGCTCGACGCCAACGACACCGATTTCGGCTCGGGCGCCGCAACCGTTCTGATCGACCAGCCCACCGGCCCGGTGACACATCTCCTCATCGGTGGCGGCAAACAGGGTAACTTGTTCCTTCTCAATCGCGACAATCTGGGAAAATTTAGCAGTTCCACCAACAACGTGGTCCAAACCATCAACCTGAGCAATTCCATCTTCGCCACGCCCGCCTTTTGGCAGAATAATCTCTACGTCGCGGGTGTCGGACCCCTCAAGCAATTTGCTTTCAACGCCACCACCGGAAGATTCAACGGCGCTCCTTCCTCACAGTCCTCCACCAGCTATGGATTCCCGGGCGCTACTCCCTCACTCTCTTCCAATGGCACGACCAATGCCATCGTCTGGGCCCTGGATAACACTTATTACTGCACTCCCCAGTCGCCCGGATGTGCTGCGACTGTCCTCCACGCTTATGACGCCACGAATCTCGCCACTGAATTGTGGAATAGTTCACAGGCCGCTGGGAATCGCGACATGGCTGGCCACGCCGTTAAGTTCACCGTGCCGACCGTTGCCAATGGCAAGGTTTACGTTGGCACGCGCGGCAATGATTCAACTGTTTTGGGTGAGCTGGAAGTCTACGGCCTCTTGCCCAATTAATCTTACAGTTTCGGGTTAAAAGTAATCGGCGCGTTTTGCGCCGCATGGACAATCAAAGTCTAGTTCGTTTTCGCAGGAGTGCTTGGCGGCCGGCGGTCTTGAACTTCGAATCCCTCCGGCAACTCAAACAATTTCGCATCCGGCTCGGAAAGGATCACATTCGTGGCTCGAAACGTCTGTTTTCCAATTCGCGGGTCGGAGCGGATGGAAAGCAGGTTGAGCCCCAGTTCAGCGGAATACCAGAATTCCCGCTCGACCGCGACTTTCCGGTCGTTTCCAAATACGCCAGGATTGTAGATCATTGAGTCTTTTGTCCCGGTGGTCTCGATTCCATCGATCGACTGCTTTCCCAAATCTTCGTGCAGGGCGGTTCCCTGGCCACCTTTCAGATCGCCGGGTGGCGGTGACGCCTCTTTATATACATCCGAAGTCGATGCGGTGTACTGCGTCAGCACGCACTGTTTCGGTTCTTCCAACATAAAACAGTTGTACAGCGTGTGCGCGCTGGGGTCGGAAATCTGGATCGTGGTCATCTGCGAGTCGGCTTTTCCGTTCTTCGGTACCAGGAACCACCTCTCCTGGTAAATTCGCCCTTTGCTGTCTCTCGCAATTCGCCGCTGGTTCACGCTGGTGATTGTTCCTCCGTCGTAGAGTATCTTCACCCACTCGGTCTGCAACGTCAGGGTGAACGGCGCACCCGCTTTTGGTGGAATCACGATGCTTTGCAGCGTCTCCGTCACGCCGCCATCCTGCACGTAATATTGCCGCGTGCCATTGGGCCGGGCCGCCGGTGCCGTCCCCGGTTCTCTCTGCGCACACAGATTTGCAGGAATCAGAAAAGTACACAGGAAAAGGAAGGCGCCAAAGACTCGCATAGTCACCTCCACGATAGGTGTCAGACTTTACCACAACCTTTCATATTGGGGAAGAGGTTACACTTCGCGCGCTGGCACGAGTCGAAATGTTACAACGTGTTTAAAAAGTTGCGAATTCGTCCCAGCGCCTGCGCGTACATTGCTTCTGTTACACGGCCCGTCTGAGTGTTCTGCTGACTGGGGTGGTACACGCCGAACAGCCGTGGCAATTCGCTGGCAATCTCCACTTCTGCTCCGTGGCCAAATTTGTAGGCCGCGCGCGACGCGATCTTTCCGTCTTTCTTCAGAATTTCCAGGTACGCGTCCCACGCAATCTTCCCCAGCGCAAGAATCGCCTTGGGCCTCAACCCTTCCAACTCGCGCTTCAGGTAGTCCCGGCAATTCTCGATTTCGCTGGGAAGGGGCTTGTTCGCCGGAGGCGCGCAACGCACCGCTGCGGCAATGTACGCCTTCCGCAACCGCAAGCCGTCATTTCGATGCAGGGAAGTGGACTGATTGGCGAATCCGGCCTGGTGCAACGCCTTGTACAGAAAATCTCCCGAGCGATCACCGGTGAACACCCGCCCCGTGCGATTCGCCCCATGCGCCGCGGGTGCCAGTCCCAGAATAAACAGTTCCGCGTGTGGATCGCCGAACCCTGGCACGCCGCGTCCCCAATATTCCCAATCGCGGTATGCGCGCCGCTTTTCCCGCGCCACCTTTTCCCGGTACTTCACCAGTCGCGCACATTTCCGGCACGTGCACACTTCTTTCTCTATAATCTGCAGCGCCTTCTCCGCGTTCACTTCTTCCCCTTGAGAATCTCAGCCAGGATCACGGCCTGATTTTGCTTTTCATCCTTGCTCCCAAACAGTAGGGTCACGGTTCCGTGTTCGCTCTCCAGCTCCTTCAGTTCGCTTAGCATCTCTTTCTTTTTTGCAAGTTCCCCTTTATATCGCTTGACGAATTCGCTCCAATGCCTCTCCTCATGGTGAAACCATTTCCGCAACTCATCGCTCGGCGCGATCTCTTTCATCCACAAATCCACGTCTGCCTTCTCCTTGGTTAGCCCGCGCGGCCACAGCCGGTCCACTAAGATTCGAAACCCGTCCTCCTTGCCCGGTTTTTCATACACACGCTTTGTCTGGATCATGGTGCGCTCTCCTGCAACAAACGCAGCACCTCTTCATGCAAAATCCCGTTTGTGCTCACGAATCTTCCTTTGTAAATTGTGCGTTCGCCGTCAATCGTCGTCGATTTCCCGCCCGCTTCTTCCACGATAATTCCCAGCGGCGCCAGGTCCCACGGTTTGGACACCCAGTCCACCGCCGCTTCAATCGCGCCTTCCGCCACCAGCATGTGCTGCCAGAAGCCGCCTATCGAGCGGCTGCTCCGCGCTGCGTCCGCCATTCGTCGCATGGTCGCTCGTGCCTGTAGATTCTTGGCCCAACCTGTGCCGGTCGTGAACACCATCGCTTCCGCCATGCTTTTCCTTGCCGAAACGTGAATCTGTCTTCCGCCACGGTAAGCCCCTTCGCCCCGATACGCCCACCATCGCGTTCCCTGCGACAGAGCCGGCGCGCTCACGATCCCCGCTACGATCTCGCCACCTTCCTCAATCCCCACTAACGTTCCGAACGTCGGAATCCCGCGCGAGAACTCTTCCGTGCCGTCAATCGGGTCGATGATCATCCGCGCGCGCCCGCCGCGCGCCGGCTCCTTCGGTATCTCCTTGCTTGTCTCCTCGCCCACAACGTCAATCGGCAGCCCGCTTTCCGCCACTCTCTCCAGCGCCATCGCCTCCACCGCTTTATCTGCGATCGTGACCACCGTTCCGTCGTGCTTCTTCTCTGCGCCCAGTTTCCCCGACCGAAAATATTTCATCGCAATCGCATCCGCCTCGTCCGCAATCCCTTCCAACAGCGCTCCGTATTTTGCCTGATAGCTCATCCCTTATCCTGATCAACTCTCTTCTTGAACTTTTGAACTCTTAAACTTCTTTCCTCTTCACATTTGACACTCATTCCCACTCTCCCTAGCATACAAGTTCAGCGCTATGAACGCTCAACCCAACACCGGCACGATCCTCGACCGCATTCTCGACGCGCGCCGTGCGGAAGTAGAGCACCGCAAAAGCGTCTTGCCGGAAACCGCCCTCAAGTACGGTGTGAAAGCCGCTTCGCCCGTCCGCGATTTTGCTGCAGCGCTTTCCGGTGCCGCCCTTAATGTCATCGCTGAACTGAAACCTGCCTCGCCTTCGCGCGGTGTCATTCGCGATCCTTTCGACGCGCCGGCTCTTGCCAAATCCCTGGAAGCTGCCGGTGCCGGCGCCCTTTCCGTCCTTACCGAAGGCGAATTCTTCGGCGGATCGCTCAAGAATCTGCGCGATGCGCGCAAAGATGTCGCCCTGCCTGTGCTGCGTAAGGATTTTATCTTCGATCCCTGGCAGGTTTGGGAGACCCGCGCCAACGATTCCGATAGTTTCCTCCTGATTGTTGCCGTGCTCAGCGATTCGCTCTTGCGCGACCTCCTCGCCCTCAGCCGTGAACTTGCCATGGAGCCGCTCGTGGAGGTACACACTCAATCCGAACTCGACCGCGCACTGGCCGCAGAGGCTCGCATCATCGGCGTCAACAATCGCGACCTGAAAACGCTTGCCGTGCGCATGGAAACCTCCTTCGAGTTGATCGACCACATTCCGGATCACTGCCTGGCCATCGCCGAATCCGGACTTCGCACCCACGCCGACCTTCAGGAGCTTCGCGCCGCCGGCTTCGACGCTTTTCTCATCGGCGAACACCTCATGCTCGCCCCCGATCCCGCCGCTGCGCTCTTCCAACTCCTCACTCCTCCCAAATGATCGCGTTTCCAACTCGACCCGCCATCACTCTTCCACATTTTGACTCTTTCACTGCTTTGCTATTCTCTTCTTCCGCCTATTACTCCACCTCATTCTTCCGCTACACTGTCCACCATGGTCCGTGTCAAAATCTGCGGCATCACCAAACTGGAAGACGCTAAGCTCTCCGCCGAACTGGGTGCTCATGCCATCGGCCTGAATTTTTTCGATGGCAGCCCGCGCTGCCTCACACCCTTCGCGGCTTCAGAACTGATCCGCCGCCTGCCGCCATTTGTCGCCCCCATCGGCGTGTTCGTGAACTGGGCCGAAGAGCCTGTCGTGGCCCTCTGCAAAGCCCTGGGGCTTTCCGCCGCGCAGCTCCACGGTGATGAGACCACGCAGGTCGTCGATGCGGTTGCCCGCCGTTTGCCGGTCATCAAGGCTTTGCGCCTCGGGCAAGGAAGTGAGAAACCGGATTTCTTCAACTATCGCAGCGCCTCCGCCTTTCTGCTGGACTCCGCGCTCTCTGGCCACTACGGCGGCACCGGCACCACCGGCAACTGGCACCTCGCCCGCACTGCGGCGCAGTCTCAGCGCATCATCCTCGCCGGCGGACTCACGCCCGAAAACGTGGGAGAAGCCATCCGCATCGTGCGGCCCTATGCTGTCGATGTGACCACCGGCGTCGAGGCGCGTCCCGGCAAGAAAGACCCTGCCAAGCTCCGCACCTTTTTCGACGAGGTCGCCCGCGCCAGCCGCGACATCTCCTAGCAACCCTGCCTGGCAACTCCTGCCCTTCGCGAGAGCAAGACTTCACAGCATGCGGAAATACTCCGGTTCATAAGGGGGGTCGGAGCTTCAGCTCCGACATAACGGCAGTGCAAACAGGGGGCTTTATAGCCCCTGAGGAATCCTCTCCTCCGCCAATCCCAACATGGCAAAATTGGATAGTGGATCAGTTTCCGGGAACGCTGTTGATCGGGAGTTGGAGACAAGTCGCGGCGAAATCTGGCTGCAAAATGCAAATTTAGCCGTACATCCCGCGCCTGTCTCGGCAAGAAAGTTTTAGTTTAGGTGGCCCATCGCCCAAGAGTTTGAACCGCTGCTGTAAGAGCGCGGGCGGTATAGCGAGCACTCCTCGGCTGGTGTAACATTTGCAGGAATTGCCGGAGGTGGATTGTGACGATTGCTTTGTGCTTGCTGGTTGTCTGCGCGCAAGCCCTAGGGGCAGCCGCGAACGTCTCTGATCTTTGGCATGTAGCAGGAACTAAGGTCGTTTCGCAGGAAGTTCAGTTTAGCAATGGTCAGGCACATCTCGCTGGGACCGTCTATCTTCCAGAGACTGGTGACCATTTGCCGGGTGTTGTCGTGTTGCACCATGCTGGACTGCCGATGCGGGAGGCGGCGCTTTATCGGCATTTGAAGGAAGGGCTACCGACTTTAGGCTTTGCTGTGTTGGTTTTCGATCGTCGCGGAAGTGGCCAGTCTTCCGGTGACTTTAAAAGTGCTGATTTTGAAACGTTGGCAGACGACGCCATCGCGGGGCAGCGTGCATTAGCAAAGGTACCGCGCATTGATCCGACTCGGATCGGTTTTTGGGGACTGAGTCAGGGCGGCTGGCTCGCAGTGCTGGCGGCGGGACGCAACACTAGCTCCGCTTTTGCAGTTGCCGTTTCTGCTCCGCTCGTCACCGCGAACGAGCAGATGCAATTCGCGACGAGTAACCTGCTCGCCGTCCGCGGATATTCAGATTCCGACGTGCGAGAAATGCTCGATGCTCGCAAGGCGTGGATCGGTTATCTCCACAACACAAATTCGCGGGATGTGGCGGTGGCGGCGTTAGGTAAGTCGGAGTCAAAGCCCTGGTTTGACCTTGCTTATTTACCTAAAGCGTCTCAGGTTACGACTGATCCTGAGCATGATGCGTCACGCAAAAAGCTGGACGACGACCCTCTCGCTGCTGTTCTCAAGGTTAAAGTCCCAATCCTGTTCCTCTATGGGGATTCTGACCCCTGGGTGCCGGTGGCAAAATCCGTCGAGCAACTACGCTCGCTGTCCAACCAACACCCCAACATCGATTACGCGGTCGTCGTCGATGCAAATCACGAAATGATGTTTCCCGTGAATGACAAGATGGAAGTTGATGTAAATGCAACCCGGAAGGCCGCGCCACAAGCACCTACATACTTTATGATCTTGGGGTCTTGGCTTTCGCTACGCGTGGCGAAGTGATGTGGATTGGAAAGACGAGCGTCAGGCCACAGAGTGATGGTCAGCCTGCAGAAGACGTTCACCCGCCTGATTAGCGTATTCGGACAAGTGAGGCACTACCCAAATTGACCACGCTTGTCGTACATCCCTCTGCACAAGGTACAATAGACCCCTTAAATCATGACCACCCAGCTCACCATTCCCGCCTCGGTTCCCGGTCGCTTTGGCCCCTATGGCGGCCGTTACGTACCGGAAACGTTGATGGTGCCGCTCTACGAACTTGAGCGCGCCTTTGAACAGGCGAAAACCGATCCTGCCTTCCAGGCAGAATTTCAGGGGCTACTGAAAAACTTCGCCGGCCGTCCCACGCCGCTGCAATTTGCTTCGCGTTTAACGGCGAAGCTCGGTGGTCCACGCATCTACCTGAAGCGCGAAGATCTGCTCCACACCGGCGCGCACAAAATCAATAACGCCATCGGCCAAGGCCTCCTTGCCGTGAAAATGGGCAAGCCGCGCATCATCGCGGAAACCGGCGCGGGCCAGCACGGCGTCGCCTCAGCCACGGTGGCTGCGCATCTCGGCCTGCAATGCACCGTATACATGGGCACGGAGGACATGGCGCGCCAGGCCCTCAACGTGGCCCGCATGCGCATGCTCGGCGCCGAAGTGATCGGCGTTGAATCCGGCAGCCGCACCCTGAAAGATGCCATCAACGAAGCCATGCGCGACTGGGTCACCAACGTTCGCACTTCCTACTACCTTCTTGGCTCCGTTCTCGGCGCGCATCCTTACCCCACCATGGTGCGCGATTTCCAGAAGGTCATCGGCCGCGAAGCTCGCGAACAAATTCTTGCCACCGAAAAACGATTGCCTTCGCATCTCTATGCCTGCGTGGGTGGTGGGTCGAACGCCATCGGCTTGTTCTACGAATTTCTCAAGGACACCGACGTGAAAATGGTTGGCATCGAAGCCGGAGGCCGCGGCAACGGTCTCGGCGAGCATGCCGCGCGCCTCGCCGCTCACCAAGGTTTTACCGGCGCGCGCCCGGGCGTTCTCCAAGGCACGTACACTTACGTCTTGCAAAACGAAGACGGCCAAATTGCCACCACGCATTCCATTTCCGCGGGGCTCGATTACCCCGCCATCGGTCCCGAGCACGCCTGGCTCGCCGATCAGCGCCGCGCCGAATACGCCGCCGTTTCCGATACCGCCGCCCTCGAAGCCGCCAAACTCCTCTCGCTTACCGAGGGCATCATCCCCGCGCTCGAGTCCGCGCATGCCATCGCCGGTCTCATCGAGCGCTTGCCGCAATTCAAGCCCAGCGACCTCGTCATCCTCAATCTCTCCGGCCGCGGCGATAAGGACATGGACACCTATAAGCGCCTGCTTTAATCTGGCAAAAACCAATGATCGCTGCGCCCCACAACTCGACCCGCATCTCCGAACGCTTTGCGGAACTCCGTGCCGCTGGCGAACTCGGCATCGTCGCCTATATTACCGCGGGCGATCCGTCGCTCGACGCCACGCTGAAATTCGTTCTTGCCCTCGCGGAAGCTGGCGCCGATGTGGTGGAACTCGGTGTGCCCTTCAGCGATCCGCTTGCCGATGGCCCCACAATCCAGCGCGCCTCGGAACGCGCATTGAAATCCGGCACAACGCTTGCCGGTGTTCTCGAACTCGTACGCCGCATTCGCCTGTCCAGCCAGGTCCCTCTGGTCCTTTTCAGCTACTACAATCCAATCCTGCAGATGGGCCTGCAGAAATTTGCAGCTGCCGCCTCGCAAGCCGGCGCCGATGGTGTCCTCGCCACCGATCTCACGCCGGAAGAATCCGAAGACTACCGCCGCATTTTGCAGGCGCATCATCTCGATACGATTTTTCTTGCCGCGCCCACCTCTAACGACGAGCGCCTGAAATTAATCTCCGGCGCTTCCACCGGCTTTCTCTATCTCATCTCCCGCACTGGCGTCACCGGCGCAAAGGATTCTCTCCCTGACGATCTTCCCGCGCTTCTACGCCGTGCTCATCAATTCACCCAGCTACCGATTGCCGTCGGCTTCGGTATTTCGTTGCCCGGCCACGTCAGTGTTCTCGGCGGTCTCGCCGATGCAGCCGTCGTTGGCTCCGCCTTGGTCTCCGAAATCGAAAAGGCTTCCTCTCCCGATGCCGCGGCCGCCGCACTCTCGACCCGCATACAAAAACTCAAAGAAGCCGCACGCCACGGTCTCTCCCGCCGCGAGGCCACGCTGTGACATCCACTGCCAAATCTACCGTCGGCTTCACAACGCCTGTCATCCGGAGGCGATCCGATGAGGATCGTCGAAGGATCTCAACGCCAGCATCGCTCGCAGGCGTGAACGCGTTTGCCGGCGCCTTTTCCTTTACCTCCTGTACCTCCTTCACTTCCCGGTTTCCCCGCGCCGAGGCCGCTCCATGAACAT
>JBAVHY010000172.1:0-6055 GCA_049686315.1 Candidatus Acidiferrum sp.
GGGCCGGCGCGATGGACGCGAGTTCCGGAGGCAGAGTGAAGCGCACGTCCTCGCGGATCAAGTCCAGATCACGCTGGTCCGTAAAACCGAATTGCGCCAGGCGCTCGCTGACCTGCTCGACAAGCACTTCCGGCGCGGAAGCTCCAGCGGTGAGGCCGATGCGGCGCACACCTTGGAGCCAAGAGGGATCAATGTGGTCGGCGGAATCAATCAGCCGTGCTTTTACGTGCAGACGCTGGGCAAGTTCCACCAGACGATTGCTGTTCGAGCTATTCTGCGAGCCCACCACAAGAATCAGGTCAACGTCTTTCGCGACCTGCTCGACCGCTTCCTGGCGGTTTTGCGTCGCGTAGCAAATATCATCGCTGGCTGGGCCCAGGATTTTGGGAAAACGCTGGCGCAGGCGGGCGACAATTTCCTGGGTGTCGTAAAGGCTAAGCGTGGTTTGCGTCAGGAAGGCCAGTTTTTCCGGATCTTCTACTCGCAAAGCGTCGACGGCGGCGATGGAATCGACGACCAGAGTGCGGTCCGGAGCCTCGCCGGAGGTGCCGACGATTTCCTGGTGGTCCTTGTGGCCAATCAGAATAATGGTGCGCTCTTCGCGCGCGAACTTCAGAGCCTCCAAATGGACTTTGGTCACCAGCGGGCAGGTAGCGTCAATGACGCGAAGGGAGCGGTCCTTGGCTTCCTGGCGAACCGTGGGCGGCACGCCGTGGGCGCTGAAAACCAGTACGGAGCCCGCAGGCACTTCACCTATGGTCTCCACGAAAATGGCGCCCCGGCGGCGGAGCTGCTCAACAACGTACGTGTTGTGCACGATCTCGTGATGGACGTAGACCGGCGCGCCATAAGCTTCCAGAGCCAGCTCGACGATGTCAACGGCACGAACAACGCCGGCGCAGAATCCACGGGGACGCACGCGAAGAAGAGTCTTAGCCTCGGTTTGAATAGCCATCTGTTTCCTAAACTGCTGAATTTTCAAAAATCTATCATACCAAAGTCAGCATTCTCGCGCATGGTTTCCGCAAAGCGAGCTAACAATCGGAGGAAATCCTGCCATATGGGACAGTCCAAAGGGTACCGGAAAGGGGTAGAATGCGGTCCTAAGGGTTTCTCATCCATGCCAGGGCAAGACAACCGGCGGAGAAGCGAACGCGTGATGCTGCGAATGAGCGTGGTGGTATTTGCAGAAGACGAGGAGCGCAAGCAGGTTCAGGAAAAGGCCGAAACGCAAGTGGTGAACGCCCATGGGGGACTGCTGAAGATGAGAATTCACCTCCACGTGGGCCAGTCATTTCTGCTGAACAATCCACGGAACAGCATGGAAGTCGGCTGCCGGGTAGTGCGCTCGGAAGATCAGGGAATGGAGTTTTATAACGTAGCATTCGAGTTTGACCGGCCGGCGCCGAATTTCTGGCCGGTTGTGTTTCCACCCGCCGACTGGGCCGCTTCCGAACCAAAATAGAAACGGAAAAACTAGGGCCAACTTTTTGGTGGAGGCGGTGTTTCCTATAATGTGGAGGTACGCAACGTGGAACTGGCGAAACGAGCTGTAAGCGCAGGATTTATGGCAGCCGTGCTGATGGGAGGGTTGGTACTGGCCGGTTGCGACGAAAACATTGAGGTATGGAGGGACCCCGACGTTAAGGTTGCAAAGGGGATGACCTGGGCATGGCGGCCTATGACGCCGCCCGCAGCACCCGCAGCAAAGGTGAAGCATGATGCCGATGACCGGCCGGTGATATCAAAGGACGTCCTGACGCCGGAGCCGGAACGACACATGGAGAGCAACCGGGACTGGAATACCGAAGCCAATCGCAATCGGTTGAAGGAGGCGATCGAACAGACATTGAGGTCGAAAGGGCTGGCGCAGGTGACCGACCCTGCGACTGCGGATTTTCTGGTGGATTATCATGTGGCGGTGAAGACACACCGAGCAACGGTGGGAACAGTGTACCCAGGCGGCTATCCGGGGATTGCCTGCGGTCCTTTTGGCTGCTGGTCCGGATGGGGATGGGGTCCGCCTGAAGTGGAGTATCAGGCGGTGAGGTTCCACGAGGGCACGTTCGTGCTGGATCTTGCGCTGCGAAATCCCAAGAAGCTGGCGTACCGCGCCATCAGCCAAAAGGAGTTGAACAACAAGTCGACAATTACTCCCTACCAGGCGGAAGAGGCGGTAAAACATTTGCTCAAAGGCTTGAAGGTCCAATAGAACAGTAGAACGAAGATACTGAGTTTTGAGGATGGAAAAGCCCGGATGGGTCGAGGAGACGGCCCTTCCCGGCTTTTTTGTTTTTCCCGCGAGGCGTGCGGCGGGTCAATTTCTGTTATTGCGGCTTGCTTTGCGGCTGCGCTTGTTGCTGAGCCTGAGGCTGAGCTTGCGGGGCTTCAGGTGTCGCAGCGGCTGCCGGCTTTGCTTCAGGCTTCGGCTGGATGGAGACCAGTTCGACCTCGAAGATCAAGGTTTGGTTGGGGCCGATGGGGCCGCCATTGGTGCCCCTATCGCCGTAACCCAATGTGGGAGGGATGAAGAGCTGCCACTTGGAGCCAACCGGCATCAACTGCAGCGCCTCGGTCCAGCCCTTAATTACTTGACCCACGGGGAAAGTGGCTGCTTGGCCGCGCTTGTAAGAACTGTCGAATTCGGTGCCATCGATCAACGTGCCGCGATACTGGCAAACGACGGTGTCAGCGGCGGTGGGCTTGGGGCCAGTGCCCGGTTGAAGAATCTTATATTGGAGGCCGCTGGGGAGCACCACCACACCGGGTTTCGCTCTGTTTTCAGCCAGAAATGCATCGCCTTCCTTCAAATTCTTCGACATAGCGGCATTCTGAACTTCCTGCTGGTGCTTACGGACATCGTTCTGCAGGGCAGTGAGAGCAGTCTGCGCTTCTTCATCGGTGAGCAGCGATTTGCTGCCGGCGATGGCATCCTTCATTCCGCGCGAGAGGATTTCAGGATCGACATCCACTTCATCCTTCTTCAGGCCTTTTCCAATATTCATGCCAATCGCATAGCTGGCTTTAGCCTTTGGCGTATCGAGCACCAGTGTAGCGGGCACTTTTTTGGCAGGAGTTGTTCCGGCCTTCGCTGCGGGCGCGCTTTGCGCTTTGGGAGCAGCGGCGGGCTTGGAAGCCGTTGCGGGTGGAGTCGTCGAGGGGGCGGAGGACTGTTGAGCGAAGCTAATCCCGCAGAGCAGAGTTCCCGCCAGGGAGAGAATCAGGGCACGATTGGTTGTTTTGTACATATTGACATTGTCACACCGATAGAAGGGTGGCGCAAATGAAGATTCGGTGGGGGTGGCGCATTGTGGAAGTAGGGCGGGAAGATTGATATGGTCTTGGGATGATGATGCTACTGGAAAACAAAGTCGCGTTGATTACGGGGTCGGGGCGCGGGATTGGCCGCGCGATGGGGAAGCTGTTTGCGAAGGAAGGCGCGAGCGTTTTTTTGACCGCGCGGACGGAAACGGAATTGGCGGCTACAGCGAAGGAAATTGCCGCGGATGGTGGTAAGGCCGGGTATGTCACGGCGGGCCTGGCACGGGAATCTGACTGCGTGCGCGTTGTGGCGGCAGCGCGGGAGAAATTCGGGCGGGTGGATATTCTCGTGAACAACGCGGGCCACTATGGTCCAGTGGCGCCAGTGGAAGCGTATCCCGTGGAAGAGTTCGACAAAGTAATCGCGGTGCACCTGCGGGCGGCCTTTGTGTTGAGCAAATTGGTGCTGCCGGAAATGTATGCACGGAAATCGGGCGTGATTCTGAATATTTCGAGTTTGTCGGCCAAGTCGGCATTCGGGTGGGGCTCGGGGTATGCGGCCGCGAAAGCCGGATTGCTGGGTTTGACGCGCGTGATGGCCGCGGAAGCGTCCCGACAGGGCGTGCGTGTAAATGCGATCTGCCCGGGGCCGGTGACCGAGACGGAGATGAGCAAGGAGTTGGGAAAGACCCTGGCGGAGAAATTGGGAATAAGCCCGGAAGAACAATTGCAGGGGTTCCTGAATTCGCTCTTGCAGGGGCGCGGACAAACGGCAATGGAGATTGCGCAAGCGGCGCTGTTTTTGTGTTCGGATATGTCGAGCGCAATGGTAGGGCAGTCCATCAATGTCGATGGCGGCGCCGCGTTCTTCTAGGTAAATTATCCAGGAAGAAAAAGGAGTCCCTTTGGAGAAGTTATTTAGCGGAGTGCACAGCCAAATTAGTCAGATTTTCCCGGAAACACCTCCAGCCAGGGAGTTGTATCTCTGTGCGTGTGATTTTATTGACGAACTAGCGAGTAGAATTAAAACCCGTTCGACTTATTTCGGCTTGCTTGTCGCCATGGATGCTCGAGGAATCGACCCAAAACGAATTGGCGAGGCCGCAGCCAAGCTCCTTGAGAAAGGTTTGGTTTACCTGTGTGCCTGGGGAGCCGATTGCGAGCGCGTGCACGACATTTTTGACGACGAAGATCTCGCAAAAGAGCTTGGGCATGGTGCCGCAACGCAAGGCGCTGATGACGTTAGTAATGACAACTTCGCACGGCGATGAATCCCTCGAAGAAGCGCTTGGTATTTTGTTCACTCTGCCTTTCCCGCGAAGAGCTACGCACAAGGCTGCACCGATTGGGTAATTGCTTCTATTGGGAATCCCGCATGGGAACGGGAAATTCGCAGCAAGATACGAAAGGTGGTTTTTGAACCGACCGCAGATTGAGCAGGAAGACACGCCTGACGCTTAAAGTTGTCAGGTTTAGTGCAGTTCGTTCTTGAAGACGGTGCCGGACTTCATTACGAATTTCACGCGCTGGAGTTCGGTGATGTCCTTGAGGGGATCGCCGGAAACAGCGACGATGTCGGCCCACTTCCCGGCCTCGATGGTGCCCATTCTGTCGCTCCAGCCAAGAAGTTCGGCGGCGGTAGTGGTAGCGGTACGAATGGCTTGCAGCGGCGTCATGCCGTAGTTGACGTAGTATTCGAACTCCTTCGCTTCATTCAACTCGCGCCAGTCAAAGCCGCCGGCATCAGTGCCGAGGACGATTTTCACTCCTTTTTTCAGTGCTAATTGGAACGCCGCCTTTTCCGTGTCCACCATCTTCGGCCAATTGCCCTGACGGCCGGATGCGACATACGCGCCAACCATGATGGTGGGCACCCAGTAGATGCCGCGGCGCGCCATTTCCTCCATTTGCGGCTCGGTGAGGCCGTCGCCGTGTTCGATGGTGTCGACGCCAGCCTTGAGCGCAGCGGAAATGCCGTCGCTGCCGATGGCGTGAGCGGCAACTTTCTTTCCGATGCGATGCGTTTCATCGACGATGGCTTTGGCTTCCTCGTCCGTGAAATTGACGTGGCTGTGCAGCACGCCATCCGGTCCATAGAAGTAGCCGTGGTCGGAGTAATACTTGATCCAGTCCGCGCCATACATAATTTGCTCGCGGACGGCCTTTCTCGCCCCGTCCACGCCGTCAACATATTGCACCCCGGTGGGAACCTTGAGTTCCCAGGAGTAGCCGAGGAGCGGATACATGCCGGTAGGAGTCATGGCCCTGGTGGCGACTTGCATGTGCGGGCCAGGGACTTCGCCGTTGGCGATGGCCTGCTTGACGTCAACATCGGCGAACATTGCGCCCTCTGTTTCAAGGTCGCGCAGAACGGTGAAGCCATGGGAGAGCGCAATCTGTGCGTTGCGCGCGCCGAGGATGGCACGGTAAGGAATGGACTGTTTAAGGAGTTGCTTGTCGTAATCCTCGCTTGTGATGTCTCCCTGGAGAAGAACATGGGTGTGAGCATCGACAAATCCGGGCAGGACGGCAGCCTTGGAAAGATCGATCAATTCAACTCCAGGGGGCGCGGGTCCGTTGGGAGTGACGCTGACGATCTTGTCGCCTTCGACAAGGATTAGGGCGTTCGAAATGAGGGCGTCGCTTTTGCCGTCGATCAAGTGGCCGGCGCGAATGGCAATGCGTTTCGGGGCTGGCGTGGAGTTTTGCTGGGCATGAAGGATAACACTCGAGGCGCACAGGAGAATCGCAAAAGACAGGAGTTTCAGGCGGTAGGGTGGAATCACAGGTGCCT
>JBAVHY010000173.1:0-11540 GCA_049686315.1 Candidatus Acidiferrum sp.
GTTGTGCCGTGTCACCGCGTGATTCGCACCGACGGCACGCTCGCGGGTTACCGCTGGGGCCTGCAACGCAAAGAAAAATTGCTCCAGCGCGAAGCGGCCTCCGCGTAAACCAGCCCTTGCCTTTGTAGTGGCCGACCTTCAGGTCGGTTCCTAGGTTTCTCCCGCCTTGCGGCACAGCAATTCTTGGCTGTGCTCCAGGGTTTCTCTTTAGGGGGTCGGAGCTTCAGTTCCGACAACCAATGCTTAGCTTCCAACCGGCTTTAGCCCCTGAAGAACGCTTTTCTGGCATTTTCCGTCTAGTTGTGCGGTTTTTCGGCCTTGGTGCCTTTGGGCCAATCGGGCTTGAATTTGCCGTCGCCCAATTTCAAATTCTTCATCACTTTCGTGTACCGCGACAGCACGTAGTCGCCCGAACCCGCTTCAATGAATTTTTGCTGCACCGGCAGCCAGGAAGCTTCATCCACCCACATCATCACTTTGGAGATTTGTTTTTTCTGCTCCTCGGATTTGGGCACCAGTTCCAGCACCGCGGCCTTGTGCCCGTCCAGCTCCTCTTCCCCGGTAAGCGAAACCTCGTAATTCTTTTTCAGCTCGTCGGGGCGCTTGCCGAAACCGAGCGCCAGATATTGGTCCACCACGGCGCGGTTCTTCCCGATGTTGTATTCCTCCAGGCGGTTGATCTTCGGCGTGTAGATATACAGGTTGTCTCCGTTGCGAATGATGGTGCGCGGGTCCGGGGATTGAAAATCGATGCGCACCTTGGAATCCTTGCGCACAAAAATCTCGCCCGTCTCCGTCGAGGTATCCTTCACCACCGCCGTGTACTTGATGTGCTCGATGGCCGCGGTCAGGCTCTTAAAGTCCTCGGCGGAATGGTCCATCATGGAAAACACGTACTCGAGCGAAAGTTTCGCGGGAGCTTGTTTACCCCCGGCGGCTCGCGGTCTGCAAAAGGCTCCGCACAGCAATAGCAACAGCAAAATTGGCAAACGGAATGTTCTCAAGGATGCCCCAATGGCTGACCATTCAGCCTCATTCTCCCCCGAAGGAATCGTAGCATATCGACGAGTGTGCCGCCCGTGCGCTGCCGGGAACGCGAACGATAGCAAAGCGAATCGTGCGGGTCTTGCGGCGAAGGCGTCCAATCCCAACGCTTGGTGCACCTTCTTCAAACGCCAGGAAATGAATTCAGCCGCCGTCAGGGTGGCTGAAATAGAAAAAAGGAGCGGCTCAGACTTGTTTTAGCTTCTGTAGAGTCTGAACCGCTCCTGCTCGGCTTAAGTACTAACGCTTAGTTGCCTCCCCTGCCTCCAGAAACTCTCGCCGAAGTCCCGCTCTGGGTTTTCGTTGCGGCTTCCAACGTGGGGGTCCGGGACACAGGAATCGTATATATGCTTGAAGCTGTTTCAATCTTACTTAGCAGTCGCTGGTCTCCAACCTGCTCGAAGCTGAGAGCGGGTTTGTCGTAAAACGTGTGCCTCGCCTCGCTTGAAACAACCAAGACGCTCACGTGGGCTTTAAAGCTATCCATCACAAGTGTCCTGTTATCCTGATCGTTCAGACGTTGCACTGTGTAGGTGCCGGCGGGAAGAGTCTTGCCCGCAACTACAAACTCGAAGGGGATGTTGGCAACCACGTGATCCACGGCCTGGCCCCTCGCGGTGATGGCTAAAGCAGCGAACGTAAAAAACACGCTCAGTATTCGGACGCAATGCTTCCTCATTATTTCTCCTTTGATGTTGGAATGATGTCCGATAGCCGCGCATTCCGAGTTGTTGCTTACTGACGGCTGCGCCAGAAATCGTTTCAAACAATCATCCTCAAATTAGTTACTTCTCATCTGACGCCCCGTCCGCTACAAAGTCACACCCTGTTTCGTAAACACGATGTCAACGTTTTGTCACGTAAAAACCGCTTATTTCAGCGTGGCTCTCTTCTCTTCGCGAGTTTTCTAGCTGAGCTTTTATGAAACGACTTCGCCCTCCCAGACAATACGCCCTTGATTTCAACCGATCTGGACGCGCAAAGACGAAGAGTCGTCTGCACCGGTTGAAATAACCTGTGGACAATGGCTCAGGGTGAACCGGCGGGAGAGAGAGTTTTGGGGAGGGATTCTGTGGCGCGAGTGAAAGTCGTGACCAGACGGGGATTAGTGCGACCCGCTAAGAGAAGTAGAAGCAGATCCCTTGCGTTGCTCCCTTCGACTCCCCTCCCCTCGATGCTCGGGACAAGCAGGGCAGGCGGGATGACAGACTAGGAGAAGACGAACCCAAGAGGGACACGATTTATCGTGCCCCTACCAAGAGGCGGCCAATGGAGGTGGAGATTATTTGCCGACGACGAGGGCGTTGCCGGCGGAGTAGTGCTTCGCGCTGGTGCCGTCCCAGAAGAGGCGGTCGGTGAGGAGGGGAGTTTTGCCGGGGACGCCGTGAGTGTAGAAAATCTGCAGGGCGTCGCGGGACCATTCGGCGTTGCGGGCGTACGCGTCGGGAGGACCGAGGAGCACGCGGCGCTTGGACTTCACTTCATAGAGGAAAAATGTTTCGTTCATGCCCTGAGAGTCGAGGGGAGCGGGCACGGGAGCGTTCAAGTAGTAGGCGGAAACCAGCAGCAGATCGGGATTCAGCGGGCACACGCGAATGGTATCGCTGCTCATGATTTGGAAAGTGCTGCCGTAAATTTCTTTTAGCGGAACGGTTTGCGCGGGCTTATCCTCGCTAAGCCAGTAGGCATTCTGCAAGTCCGACGCGAGCAGCGTGGTTGCGTTCACCCAGCCGTGCAGTGCGACTACGTTCTGCGAAGACAACGCAACCGCTGTTTCGGGAGCGCTGACCGGAGCGGTCCAGACCTGCCAGTTCTTGCCGTCAAACTTCAGGTAAGCGATGCGGGAATCGTCCGGCGACCAGAAGGCCTGGCGCACGTTGTTGCCAGCGACATCGCGCGAACGGGCGGTGTCCGCTTCGTAGAGCGCAATCGAGCGCTCTGGACCGGTCTTGGAATCGGAGCGCGTGTAGAGCAGCGATTTGCCATCGTGAGAGAGAGATAGCTCCGAGCCGGCAGGCGCGACTAATTTGCTGACGCCGCTGCGGCTGAGCAGCACGCGGCCCGCTGCATCGAGATAAGCGATCGCTACCGGCAGATGGAAATTGGTAATGGGATCGAGAACGGTCTTCTTGTCCTTATCGCTGTCCTTATCTTTGTCCTTTTCGTTCGGGTCGGCGTCTTCCGGCATGTCCAACTGATTCTTCTTGCGGAACTCCGGAAACTTGTCGGGAGCACTTTGCCCACAACCTTGGAGCAGGCCGATTTGCGCATGGTTGACCTCGACGCGGAAGGTGAACTTGGCGTCTGAAATGCCGTCGGAGCAGGGATCGCGCGTGAGCTTGACCGCGACAGTCGCTCCCGTCGCGGAGTCCTTGGCGTTGTAAGTCCAGGAAGTTCCCGAATCGTCGCGCGCAACATCCGTGGGCTCCAGGACGAGCGGAGGATAGTCGGAACGGTCGAGGCGCTCCGGACCCTTCATGCCCAGGCGCAGACTCCAGTACGGTTCGTTGCCATGCGCGATGATAAGAATGGGATAGTGCTTGGAAACGGGAGCGGGCACAGTGGGAGAAGCAGTTGTCGTGTTTTGTGGAGTATTGGGAGCGGGCTTCTGCGCTGGGGCTTGAGCATATAAGACTTCGGCCGCAGCGAGGGAAGACAGCAAACCGATGACGATGAGATTTAGGCGCACGAGATACCGTTGATTCTCCAGAAAGGTGTGACGCGAAGAGGCGGCTGGAACGCAGCTTGAAGGTCGCGCCCTGGCCTGAGTTCACGCCGTGGAAATTAGAACAGAGGGTGGACATGAGGCGCAAGGGGAAGCGGAGCGCGGAGGCGAAAGAAAAGAGAAAGTACTTGACATGGCGAACAAAAGGCGAAATACTGGGCGGGCTCGAGGTGAGCTATGTCCCCAGTTCTTCCCCTTACGGTGCCGTCTTTCACGAGCCGGCGCCGCCCCGTTCGTCGCCCCGTAGTTAGTCTCCTACCTTTTTGCCCTGAAATGCCTGAGCCAAAACCAGAGGCCGGTTCCCTTGCCCAGGGAGTAGCCGGCTGGTGCAACGGAAGTCCGGAAGAGCCCACGGCGGATTGCCCCCCGCCACAACTCCTGACTCCCCGTGCGCCACTGGTGGGCATAGCACGCCTCGCTGCAAATTCTCCGGCGGCGGAGACGCAGAGGAAGTCGGCGGAGAAGCCGGAATATTTTTTGTTGCCGGTGAAATCGATTTTGAACCGCTGCGATTCGGAACGTGTGCCGTTTGACTGGACGATCAATCCGTATCGCGGATGCGAGTTTGGGTGCAAGTACTGCTACGCGCGGTACACGCACGAGTACATGGAAATTGACGGCGGAGAGTTCGAGCGCAAGATATTTGTGAAGCAGGAAGCTGCGGCGGTGTTGGCGCGGGACATTTCGCGGAAGTATTCGTACGAATCGAAAGCTTCGGGCTACACGTTGGCCGAACATATTGCGATTGGCACGGCCACGGATCCTTATCAACCGGCGGAACGGGAATATGGAGTAACGCGGGCATGCCTGGAGGAACTGGCGAAGCGCGAGGGATTGAGCGTTTCGATTATCACGAAATCAAACCAAGTGGTGCGCGACATCGACGTTCTGCGGAAGATCGCGGCGAAATCCGCGCTGTGCATCAATATCACGGTGACAACGCTGAGGCCGCGTCTGGCACGATTGCTGGAGCCGCGCGCGCCGCGCCCTGATCTGCGGCTGGCGGCGGTGAAGGAGCTTCGAGACGCCGGATTGAACGTGGGAGTATCCGCTTCGCCGCTGTTGCCGGGGATCAATGACGGGGAGCTGGAGGCGGTGGCGGAGGCATCGAGAAATGCCGGGGCGCAATGGTTTTACTCCGGCGTGCTGTTTCTGATGCCGGCATCGGCAAGGCAGTTTTTGCCGTTTATACAGCAGAAATTCCCGAAACTGGCGAAGCAGTACGAGCAGTGGTACGCGAAGAATGGGTACGCACCGGAGGAGTATCGGAAAAAAGTGTCGGAGCGCGTGCATCGAATTCGTGAGAAATTGGGCTTTGCCTCGCGTCCCTGGGAAGGAATGCGTGCGAGCATGCCTCCGGCGCAAATGAGCCTAGGTTGGGACGCGGGAGCAATCAGCCAAGAACTGCAGAGAGGAGCGTGAAGGGAGAAATGGCACAGTTCAAAATGAGCGGATTCTTTTCCATGTGAAAGTAACAGTCTTTGAAAGAATTGATCATTTGTGAGACATCATGCGTATTAGACTCACATGCAGCCGAGGACAAACTCCTCCTGAGGGATGGAATCACGACGGCTAACGAAAGAAATTTTCCGAGGAGATGAAGTCCATATGGAAGGCAATGACCCTCCTCTTCGTGCTGAAGATTTTTGTCAAGTTGGGTAAAATAATTAGTAAGTACTTACTCATAGAATATAGACGCGCCGACATTTGGAGTGCGGCGGCTTGCTTGTCCTGAGCGAAGTCGAAGGGCTTACCCTGAGCTGCGAAGGGTCGTCGCTTTTGCGGCCGAGAGAGCGCTGCTTTGTGGAATGTTTGGGTGGAAAGGCTACCTTCGCAAAAGCGGGAGCAAACTCCCGCACTCCAAAGTCAGCGGGGCAACTCCCTCTATATTGCTTGCTTCTGCAGCATCTTCAACACTCCCTCTCCAGCCGGGCGTTGCAACCAGCACAAGAAAAATGCCTTGGACTGTGAACTGTCGAACTGTGAACTGCTTTCTCTCAGGAGGCGGGCATGGCTTTTTCAAAGCGGCGGACTAGCCCTTCGTACTCGTCGCGGAGGGCGTGGGGGAGGCGGCCGCCGAACTTGGCAAAGAATTCGCGGGTGTCGGCGAGATCGACTTCCCAATCGTCGGCATCGACGCGGAACAATTCGCGCAGCGTTTCCGGGAGAATTTTCAAGCCATCCAGAGTCAGGGCATTTTGCGTGGGGACGTAGCCGATGGGCGTTTCCTCCGCCTGGCCCTTGCCTTCGACGCGTTCGAGAATCCACTTCAGAACGCGGACATTGTCGCCAAAACCGGGCCAGAGGAATTTGCCGTCGGGGCTTTTGCGGAACCAGTTCACATGAAAAATTTTGGGCGGGTGCGGGATGCGCTTGCCCATGTCCAACCAGTGCTGGAAATAATCGGCCATGTTGTAGCCGCAGAAGGGAAGCATGGCCATGGGATCGCGGCGGGTGATGCCGACCTCGCCGGTAATGGCGGCGGTGGTTTCTGAAGCCATGGTAGCGCCGACGTAGACGCCGTGTTGCCAGTTGAAGGCTTGGTAGACAAGCGGAGCGAGGCGGGCGCGGCGTCCCCCAAAAATAAAAGCGGAAATCGGCACGCCTTCGGGAGCTTCAAATTCCGGAGAGATGCTGGGCGACTGAAGCGCCGGAACGGTGTAGCGGGAATTAGGATGCGCGGAGGGTCCTTTGGATGCGTCCCATTTTTCGCCACGCCAGGTAACCAGACCCGCGGGCGGATCGCCGCCAATGCCTTCCCACCAAGGTTCGTCGTCGGAAGTGACGGCGACGTTGGTGAAGATGGTATTGCGATTGAGCGCGCGCATGACGTTGGGATTGGTTTTCATGCTGGTGCCAGGCGCGACACCAAAGAAACCGGCTTCGGGATTGATGGCGTGGAGATAGCCATCCGCACCGATGTGCATCCATGCAATGTCATCGCCGATGGTCCAGACCTTGTAGCCTTGAGCTTCGAGGGCGGAGACCATCATGGCGAGATTGGTTTTGCCGCAGGCGCTGGGAAACGCGGCCGCCATGTACGTAACTTTTCCGCCGGGCGATTCCAGGCCGAGGATGAGCATGTGCTCGGCCATCCATCCTTGTTGGCGGGCCATGTAGCTGGCGATGCGCAGCGCGAAACATTTTTTGCCGAGCAGGGCGTTGCCACCGTAGCCGGAGCCGATGCTCCAGATGAGCCGCTCTTCCGGGAAGTGCGCGATGTAACGGCGCAGGGGATCGAGATCGCCGAGGGAATGGAGGCCGGGTACAAAATCATCGGAGCTGCCGAGGCGATCCGTGGCTACCTTGCCAATGCGGGCCATGATGCGCATGTTGGCGACTACGTACGGGCTGTCCGTTGCTTCGACTCCGACCTTGCTGAGCCGCGAGTTCGCGGGGCCCATGAGGTAGGGGACAACGTACATGGTCCGGCCACGCATGGCGCCATCGAAGAGGGAACCGATTCTGTATTTCGCGCCGCCGGGATCCATCCAATTGTTGGTGGGGCCGACATCTTCTTTGTCCGGGAGGCAGATAAAGGTGAGGTGCTCGGTGCGGGCGACGTCACTTGGACTGCTGCGGTGGAGATAGCAATTGGGATAAGTTGTAGGATTCAATTGGAAAGAGTCCGCGTGCTTCAGCATTTCGTGGAGGATGACCTGGTTTTCAGCTTCCGACCCATCGCAGAAGACAACCCGATCGGGCTTGGTGAGCTGGGCCGCTTGCTCCACCCAGGCTTCCATTGGAGTTCCCACAATCTACCCCCGAATAAACGGATGCATTGCGTTTGAAGAGCAAACCGTAATGCCCAATCCAACCGGTCCAAGAAGCGCGGGAAGGACAATGAAAACAGTTGGGATGGTAAGGTTCTGTCTCGTGTTCGGACAGTGTAAGGTAACGGCCGTCCGGGAAGCAAGTTGAGGCGCGCCGAATGGGATTTCAGGCGGATGTGGACGAAGAAGTGGAATGCTATGATTTCAGCATGTACGCGCAGAAATTCCAGGTGGATGTTTTGATCGGCGGCGAGCGTAAAGCTTGTCCTTTGGAATGGCTGGACCAATTCTGTATGCGCAATTTCACCAATTCGGCCGAGTTTGACGATACCTTGCCGGTGGCCGACGGGCGAGTCGAGGCCAGTTTCCGGCTGACGCCGGAGCGTTTTGGGGAAGGGCTGGCGGCGTGGCTGAAGCAGCGCGGCAAGGGTGAAGGTAAACCGGTTCAAGTCGAAGTTGTTCGTTCCTGAGGGAGCGTGCTTCTGCAGCTGCGCATTCCGATCATTCTTCCGGCGGGGCGGTGTTGGTTTCGAGCGCCGCGCGGATCGCGGGAAGAGCCTTTAGCGCCGCTTCCTCTCCCGCGCGGATCAGCTCGCTGGCTTTGGAGAAATCATCCCAAAGGAATGGTGAAACGTCCGGTTCGATGATGACGTTGGCTTCCTTGCGCCATTCCAGATCGGCGTGCTTCTGGATGATGTTGAAGGAACGGCTGAGAACGTCGGTGAATGTGCGGGGTTCGCCGACGGACGCGGACTCCAGGTACACGGCGATCACCAGTTCCGCGCCGAGCAGAAGCACGCCTTCAACGGGCACGAGCGCGGTCAAGAATCCATCAACGAGTGTGCGGCCTTCGTACTTTACCGGGACGAATAATCCGGGATAAGCACAGGATGCGCGCAAAGGCGGGCCAAGCAGGCCGCCATGGTAGTACACCGGCAAGCCCAGATTTATATCCGTGGTGGCAATGGCGAGTGGCTTTTGGAGTTCTTCAAATCTCCTGATTGGCGTCATGCGTTCGAGGTACTGTTCGAGACGATTGTTGGTGGCGAGGCCCAGCCAGGAGGGGACCCAGCGGCCGAAATCCGAGAATTTGGTTTCGTGAGCGATTTGCTCCATGAATTCCAGCGAGGCGCCAGAGCAATAGGCAGTGGCGATAAGCGCTCCGACGCTTGTGCCAGCCACAACGTCAATGGGGATGTCAGCTTCACGAAGAATGCGGAGGACACCGATATGCGCGATGCCGCGAGCGAAACCCCCGGCGAGCGCCAAGCCGACACGCGGGCGCTTCGCTCCCTTCGGGGGGCCTCCATAGGCGAAGGCGCGGAACACATCCTTGGCCATTTTCAGGAAATTCTGCGTGTCAGCGTTCTTCTCACCGGCCATAGTTTCCATTCTACGACGCTCCTAAGTTTACCAAACACCTGTTTGACCACCGTCGATCCATTTTGTAATCTGTTCTTTCGTGTCCAACTCACTGCTTAAGGCCGTGTCATGAGTCAACGCATTCAGAAAGCCGTTGTTCTCGGCGCTGGGACTATGGGAGCCCGCATCGCCGCACACTTTGCAAATGCCGGGGTGCCTTGCCTGCTATTGGATATCGTGCCGAAAGATGCAGGGCTCGCGGAGAGGAACAAGATTGTTGCCGCGGGACTGGAAGCCGCGAGGAAGTCCAAGCCCGCCGCCTTCTTTACGCCGGGCTTTGCCGCGAGGATTACCATCGGGAATTTTGAGGACGATCTGGCGCGGATTGCCGATGCGGATTGGATTATCGAAGCGGTTGCGGAAAACCTCGAGATCAAACGCGGGTTGCTGGCCAAGGTGGCGCAATTCCGCAAACCTGGCGCGATTGTTACGACCAATACTTCCGGATTGCCGGTCCATCTCATCGCCGAGGGATTGCCGGAAGAGTTCCAGCAGCACTGGGCTGGGACGCATTTTTTCAATCCGCCACGATACATGAAGTTGGTGGAAGTGATTCCTGGGCCGAAGACATCACGCGAGGTGCTGGACACGCTTTCCGATTTTTGCGACCGGAGGCTGGGGAAGGGCGTGGTCGTCGCCAAGGATACGCCGAACTTCATCGCCAACCGGATCGGAACGTTTTCGATGCTGAATGCGTTGCGATTGATGTCCACGCTTGGAATGACCATCGAGGAAGTGGATGCGTGCACGGGTCCGGCAGTGGGATGGCCGAAATCCGCCACCTTCCGGACGGCCGACATTGTTGGACTGGATGTGCTGGTGCACGTGGTGAAAAACATTTATGAGACCGCGCCGCACGACGAATCGCGCGAGGCTTATAAGGTGCCAACGTTTGTGGAAGAGATGGCGCGACGGAAATGGCTGGGAGACAAGACGGGGCAGGGTTTTTACAAGCGTGTGAAGGGCGGCGAGGGGGAAAAAGAAATTCTGACGCTGGACGTAACCACGATGGATTACCGTCCGCGGCAGAAGGCGAAGTTCGCCTCGATCGAAGCGGGGAAGGCGGTTGAGGGTACGCGCGAACGGCTGCGCGCCCTGCTTTTGCCGTTGTTCGAGGGGCAGAAGACGGACAAAGCGCAGCAGTTTATCTGGGGCGGGCTTTCGGAAATGTGCCTGTACGCAGGGCGCCGCATGCCGGAGATTTCCGATCACATCGTGGATGTCGATCGCGCCATGCGCTGGGGATTCGCGTGGGAGCTGGGACCGTTTGAGATGGTGGACGCAATTGGACTACCCGCGTTTGCGGAACAGATCAAGAAAGAAGGGCGAAGCTTGCCGGCGATTTTTGAAAAGGCACTTGCGAGTGGTCGAAATAGTTTCTATGAATCGCACAAGGGCGAGACCTCGGCATTTGATTTCGCCAGTGTCTCGATGAGGAAGGTCGAGGAGCCGGCAGGCATTCTGATACTGAAGAACCTGAAGGAAGCCGGACGCGAGGTAGAGCGAAACGCGGGCGCCAGCTTGATTGATCTGGGCGATGGCGTAGTTTGCTGCGAGTTTCACGCCAAGATGAACGCCATTGGCGCGGACTTGATCGCCATGATTCACAAGGGGCTGAAACGGCTGGAAACCGATTTTGACGGGATGGTGATTGCCAATCAAGCGACGAATTTTTCCGTTGGCGCGAATCTGATGATGGTGCTGATGGGCGCGCAGGAGCAGGAGTGGGACGAGTTGCACATGGCGGTGAAGCAATTCCAGAACGTGAACCTGGCGATCAAATATGCGCCGAAGCCAGTGGTTGCGGCGCCGCAAGGCATGGCTCTGGGCGGAGGGTGCGAAATCAGCCTGCACGCGGCGAAGATTCATGCAGCGGCGGAGGCCTATATCGGGCTGGTGGAGACGGGGGTGGGGTTGATTCCCGGCGGCGGTGGCACGAAGGAGATGCTGATACATGCGAACGAGGATGCCGCTTCGGGTGATGACCTGGATTTATTTCATACGTTGAAACCAGTGTTTGAGAACATCGCGATGGCGAAAGTTGGAACGAGCGCGGAAGAGTGCCGGGAACTCGGCTACCTGCGACGGACGGATGCTGTCTCGCTGAATCGCGACCGGGTAGTGGCGGATGCGAAGCAAACAGTCCTTGCACTGGCGCGCAGCGGTTGGAGGCCGGCGGCTTCGTCGTGGCAGGAAGGCGCACGGACGACTCAGATCAAGGTGTTGGGCGAATCGTTTCTTGCGGCGGCGAAGATGGCCATTCACCTGATGGTGCGTGGCGGCTACGCCTCGGACTATGACGCGCACGTGGCACGCAAGCTGGCGAATATTCTGGCGGGCGGAGCGCTGTCGGCACCGCAAGTGGTCAGCGAACAGTACGTGCTCGATCTGGAGCGCGAGGCGTTTGTGTCGCTGTGCGGGGAGAAGAAAACCCAAGAGCGCATTGCGTATACGCTGAAGACGGGGAAGCCGCTGAGGAATTAGCGCTCTCCTTATTGGCCGCCTTTGCGAAATTTACGAGACCTCAGCGGCTAAAGCCTTGTTGGGTTTGCGCCAGTTACGGCATGGCTGAAAGC
>JBAVHY010000174.1:0-3141 GCA_049686315.1 Candidatus Acidiferrum sp.
GTGTTCATCTCAGGAAACTACGGGAAAGCTATGGGACAACGGCAATCGATTACATCAATAGGCCCACATCCGCGGACTCTAGTCCGGAGTTTTCGCTTCTTCTAGCGACAAGTAGATTGTTTTGAAGGAGAAGTGCAGGAGGGCGGTTGGGTTTTCTGGCTACAAGCCCAGGAGCTGGAAAGTTCTTGCTTGCAAAGGGGTAGCCTGGGTGACCTGCTCAAAGGTGGGCGCTTGTTTCGTTGCCTGCACTCGGCAGGTATTGCGGCAGCGGGTGGCCAGCGCTTGTAGCAACGTGGAAAAGCTCTGCACCGGAAATCCCTCTTTGGTTTGCTTGCGCTGTTTTTTGACCTGTACCGCAGCGGAGGGTTCGGCGGGCGTTACCGGATCGCGCTGCTGGCGATACTCCACCAGCTCTTCCTCCTCAAACAACAATGGTGCCAGCGCCGCTCGCATATGCCATTCCACGTAGTAGGCCAGGAGGCAAAGGAAAATATGCGCCCGCACATGCTCCTCGGTGCGCAGATAAATCGGCCGTACCCGAATATCCATTCCCTTCCAACAACGAAAGGCCCGTTCCACGTTCGCCAGATTCTTGTAATGCCGCACGACATCCGGAGCCGGGAGGTTTTCCTTGCTTTCACTCGTGCGGATCACATAAATTCCGTCCAGTAGCCCTTCTTCTCGAATCTCCTTCTCCCTCCGCTGTGCATGAAATCTTCCATCTTCGATGGTGAGTTCGAAGTGTTTCGCCATCTTGAAGCGGTTCACCACTCGGCCGACCTTGAGGGCGATCTCTTCCTTGCGCAAGATCTTCTTCTTGCGCCGCGCCACTTGCTGCCGGATTGCTTCCAGCTCTTTTTCCGTGGCTTGCAATAATTCCTCGCGCTTGCGCTTGCGCTCCTCCGCCAACAAGGGGTTAAAACAAGCCACCAGCCGTTCGTCGGGATACAGCGCGGTGTGAATCTCCACCAGGTTTTGCTGATCAAAGAGAGAAAGCTGCAGCGCACCAGCTTCCACCAATTGCCGAATCGCTCCTCCTTTCAGTGCCGAGATCCAGCCAAGTTCCGGATATTGCTTAAGCTGAGCGATCTGCTTTTCCGTCAACATCCCGCGATCTCCCACCAAGACCACGCGCCGCAGACCAAAACGTTCGCGTAGTTTCTTGACTTGTCCCGGAACGGTGGTGGCATCGCCAGTGTTGCCCGGGTAGACCTCCACGGAAAGAGGGCGGCCCTCGGTATCGGTTAAGACGCCGTAGACGATGATGGGGCGGTCGCGCTTGCCATCGCGATTGTTTCCGTAGCGCACCAAGGAGCAGCAACGACCTTCGTAGTAGCTGCTGCTGATGTCATAGAGCACCTCGCCGCCTTCGTGCACATGTCGTTCTGTGAGTTTTTTCTCGATCTGCGCTTGTCGGGCGAGCAACCAATCCAGTGCTTGGTAGAGTTCGTCTTCGTTGGCATCTTCGACGGAAAGTTCCTCGGCGAGTGTGCTGTTGTGCCAGAGCCGTGTGGTGGCCAGTTTGGAAGCAGGGTTCAGGAGGCGTTCGACCAGCATGGCCAGCACGAGATCGCGTTCGCGGCAGGGCTTGGAACTGAGGAGGGACTCGAGTTCGAGACGGCGGACGGTGCCCAAAACGGCCTCGACATGACCGTGCGGCAAGGAACGCAACACGTGAAACGTTTCGCTGGCGGGGAAAAACGCTTCGCCGGCCAGCGAGCGGCGAATGATGTCGATGAGGGAAGGAGGAAGATGCGAGATGTTGCCGAGGGTTTCGTGGCGGACCTGATTGCCGACGCGGAAGGTGCGGCGGAGGAGGTGGGATTGGTAGACCCGGCCTTTGTACTTGCGGGTAGTTGTGGCTACATGAACAGCGCCAACTCTAGATGGCATGCCTTTACATAGCACGGTAATGGAACGCTGTCAAGGGCAAAATAACACATTTAGTGGCTACAAAAAGAAGAACAAAATGAACCAAGTCACTTATTTCTGGTCAGCTTAACCTCGAAAAGGCTCAGAACTCCGGTTTAAAACGTCTAAAGGGAGGAGAGCTTAAGTAGCGTTGGTTAGCAATCCGCTTGCGCGGATCAGATCGACCGCTTCGAAGCGGGTATCTGCGTCCACCCGGCGCATGAGCCGCTGAAGGTGGTTCTTGACGGTGAATTCAGAGAGATTCAAGCTGGCAGCGATCTCCTTATTCGTCAACCCCTTCGCGACCAGGTCCACAAGTTGCCGCTGCCGCAGGGTCAGCCGGGACTTGCCACCCACCAATGTTCCAGCGCCACCACTTTTCTCTTGTGCCTGACTTGCAACGGACTTGAATAGTGTCATGCACAGGCTCGAAGGGCATACCGCAACTCCCTGAGCGACATTCCGGATGGCCGTTATGAGATCTCCTGCCGAGGCGTCTTTCAATACGTAGCCGCTGGCGCCGGAACGCACCGCAGAGAGAAAATCATCGGGATCGTTTTCCATTCCAAAGAAAAGTGCTTTGACCTGAGGAGATTCTCTGAGGATCTCCGTGCTTAGATCTGCGTCATCGGACTTTCCCAAGGAGTCGAGAACCAGGACATCGCAATCTGTTGCGCTGATCCGCTCAGCTGTCACTTCGGAACAGCAACCTTCCCCGACGACGCACAGATCAGGGCGCTTCTCAAAGCGCCGCACGAGTATTTGACGAAAGAGGCGATGCTCAGCGACAAGAAAGACTCTGATTGTGCTCGTAGAATCTGCTTGCCCCATAAAGATAAGCTGAGACTCCAATTTGATCTGTTATTTCACTCAGGCTGGGCCCAAAGTGTGCGCGGAATTAAGAACTAGGATGCTCGCCGATATACTTTGGTTGTCAATATTTTGCGAAATACTTGTAACGAAAAATTATCGGGGGCGGGCGATGTTCCTGCAGGAAACTCCTACAGGACTTCCATGTATTTATAACTCCGAGCCAAGGGAAAAGCAATATGGCCCACAAAGGAAATCACTTAGCGAGGAGACACATTTCTGACCATTTGCCGCCCAAACTCGCTCCCTGGAAACTCTTCAATGATCCAGACTAGCAGCCGCTAGTTCTCCATTGGTTCCCAAGTAGTCCTTCGTTAGCGTCCCATTTAGTCCCCATCTTTGCTCGCAAGGGACTCAGGG
>JBAVHY010000175.1:0-4087 GCA_049686315.1 Candidatus Acidiferrum sp.
GAATGGGGGCGACCTGGAAGCCCCGAGGAAGATCCCAAAGGCCGCTGACGGTCACGTGGTGACGCTCGTCGTTGGGTGTCGGCCCCCAATTGTATTTGGCGAAGGGGTCAGTCGATAGAGCCGGGTAGTTGCGGAAGCCTGAGGCAAGGGTACTGTAGCCGTAGGCCCACGCCAAGGTGTAGTTGGTGTTCAGGGTGAAGTGGTGGGTCATGCGCTGGCGATAGCTGAAGTTGACGCCGTCGTAGTGGGAGCGGCCAACGGATTCGTCATTACGAACGCTGGCGAATTGAGAGCCGGTAGAGCCGTCGAGAGGGCGATAGCAGCATTGGGAACCAATGGGCTGGGTCGTGTCCGGCAACTTTTGGTCGATGTTGATGGTTTTATTTTCGTGTAGGCTCAAGACGTGAGTGTATTCCGCCTCGATGACGGAGTTGGAATTGAGAGCCCAGCTGTAGCCGAAGTTGAACTCTTCCGTTACCGGGTTGCGATAGTTGGGATCGATCAAGCGACCAACGCTGCGGGTCGCGAGCGTTGTGGACGGAGCCGGAATGGTCGGCATGGGACTAACACCGTACTTCCACTGGCCAAGAGTCAAACCGGTACCCGGGACGGGGTCGGTGGGGCTGGAGAGGCTTAGCACGGTCTGAAAGACCGTAGGGTTGGCCATTTGTTCCATGAACAGAGGAATGTTCTGAAAGACGTTGCCATAGTACAGACCGAAGCCTCCGCGGAGAACGTGGCGGGCTTGACCGGTGACGTCATAGGCAAAGCCGACGCGCGGGCTAAAGTCGTATTTATCGTCTTGGGGGATCTTGCTGACATAAGGGTTGCTGAGAGGATCGTTGGCAGCAACAAGGATCTGATACGTGCGGCTGCCCTTTACATCGGAACCGCCGATCATGTTGAAGTCTTTATCCCAACGAAGGCCAAGGTTGAGCGTCAGGCGACGGTTGATCTTCCAGTCGTCTTGACCATAGAAGCCGAGCTGTTTGGTGGCAACAAGGAAGTACGGATCGCCGTTGGCTTGGGCCATGCTAGTAACGGCGCCGGGAGTGGCAAACCCCTGAGGGTATTTCGCGGGGGTATTGAGAATCGTGCTGGGATTGTCAGCGAAGTCGATTTCAAGGGTAGAGCTGAATTCGAAGAAACCGCCTTCGACAGGGTTCCAGATGTAGTCGACGCCACCCTTGAACGTGTGCTTGCCCCAGGTTTTGGAGATGTCGTCCTTGAATTGCCATTTGCGCTGGAAGGACTGTTGAGGAACGTTGGTGTTGGTGCCGAAAGAGGCGGAAGGAAAGGTGACCAAGGGAGCGCTGATGTGGCTGTCAATAATGTTGTTCCAATACTGGTAGCCGGCGGTGAATTGATTGATGGTATTGTTGGGGAGAACGGAGCTGAGGGTGAAGTTCGCCAACTGAAGATGATTCTTGGTGAAGTTGCCGTTGGTGAGGTCACCGGTGCCGTCGGACTGATCGTTCAGGCTGTTGTTGGCCTGAGAGTTGTAACTAAGGTAAGCGGTATTGTTACTGTTGATGGTCCAATCCATGCGCCCGTTATAACGATACTCGTAGAAAGGTCGCGGGATGACTGCAGCAGGCTGAGCAGCGAGGCCGGCGTTCGCGGCGAGGGTCAGCTCGGTGAGAGAGGTGCCAGTTTCAGCGAGGCCCTGGCTTTCCCGTTCACGCTCGAGGGCGAAGAAGCCAAACAGTTTGTTCTTGATGAAGGGACCGCCGACAGAACCGCCAAAGAACTGGCGGCTATAGTCGGGATTGGCAGGTGTGGAACCGCCGTGGCCGTCGGGATCCTTTTCATCGGTGTTCAACGCGGACTCACGAAAATAGCCAAAGAGAGAACCGTGATAGCTGTTGGTGCCCTGTTTCGTGATCATGTTGATGGCAGCGCCCTCGGAACGGCCATTTTCCGCGGAGAAACGCTGGGTGCTGATCTGAAATTCCTGCACGGCCTCAAGAGGAAGCTGCATGACGGGACCACCAACGGTGTTGTCCTTGTTATCGACACCATTGACGGTGACGTTGACATTGCGGCCCCCGGACCCGTTCACGGACAAAATGGCATAGCGGTTCTTGGTGGGATCATAGGAATCCGCGGCCTTCACGCCGGGAGCCAGATAGGCAAGGTTGGCCACATCGCGTCCCAACAAGGGAAGTTGCTCAACCTCACTGGGGGTGATGTTCTGGCTAACGCTGGTTTTTGCCTGCTCGATGAGCGGAGCTTCAGAGGTGACTTCGATGGTCTCTGATGTTGAGCCGACCTTGACCTCTGCGTTGACCGTGACGACCTGCCCGACCATGATCTCGACGGATTGGGTGGTACTGGCGAAACCCGCCTTGGTAATGGTGATGCTATAGGCACCGATAGGAAGTAACGCGAAACGGTAGTAGCCCTCATCGTTCGTGGAGGTAGTGCGAGCGAAATCGGTGCCCTTATTCCTTGCGACTACCTGGGCGCCAGCCACGGAGGCCTGCGACCTATCCAGAACCGTACCTTGGATAGTAGCGGTGGCCGTGACTTGAGCGAGCAGGTCGGCGCTACCCAAGAAAAACAAGAAGAATCCGACAAGCGCGAGATAGATAAGTCTTTTCATATGTTTCTGCTTTCTCCGTAGAGCAGGGAAGTGACTCGGATTAGAAGTGGTCACTTCCGTCTGCGAGATACATGGAAATGTTCGGGGTGAACGAGCTGTGCCAAGTTGTCAAGAGACGCAAAGCGAATGGGACTTGCCAAGCGTCAGCAGACACAACGAAGTACCATGCTCGAGTGCACTGACGAACACTTCACCGCAAGGCCGAACGTAAAGAAATATCCCGATGCAACCGATGGGGGCGTTCCCCCCCCTGTGTTGGGCAACACAGCAATTGACATGCCAGGGCTGTTGTTTTGTAAACTATTAAAAATAGGATGTTTACGATTTGTGCAAAATCGAAGTCAACAGATTGTCAACAAGAAATGGAAGCCAAATTGGCGTAGGTTATGAAAATCCATAGGAGATGCAAGGGCTGGTAACTGGTTCTGCGCCGGGCTTAGAGTGAATCGCAAATCCATGCAATCGAAAAAGTGCCTTGTCCCACCTCGCGCGGATTGTCCCAACAGGGAACCTGACATAGAGTTGAACGATGGAAGAAAGGGAGATGAGTTTTGAGCCACACCGATGGCTGAGAGGCGGGCACGCGCAGACGATTGGGGCGGCGTTTGCCCCGCGGACGTTTGCCTTGCCCGCGGGGGAAGAACGGCTGTTCCGGGTGGACGCGGAGACGCAGTTGAAGGGTGTGTGCCACTGGCAGGAGGGAAGGCGGCGCGACTTGCCGGTAATTGTAATTGTGCACGGGCTGGAAGGATCGAGTGATTCGAATTATGCGTTAGGGATTGCAGACAAAGCGTACGCGAGGGGATTCCATGCCGTGCGGATGAACCAGCGAAACTGTGGGGGAACGGAGCGGCTGACGCCCACGCTGTACAACAGCGGGTTGAGTGGAGACTACCGCGCGGTGTTGATGGAACTGATCGGCGAGGGATTCGAGCAGGTCTTTTTTGCCGGCTATTCGATGGGCGGAAACCTGGTGACGAAAATGGCAGGTGAGTTGGGGGATGCCGCTCCGAAGGAACTAAAGGGCGTCGTGGGAGTATGTCCGGCGTTAGATTTGTCGGCCTGTGCCGATGCATTGGAAAAGCGGGAGAATTATTTGTACCAGCGGCATTTCGTGAGCGGATTGATGGAGCGGTATCGGAGAAAAAGAAAGATGTTCCCGGAGAGGTATACCCGGAACGGGTTTGGGCCGATCCGGACGGTGCGGGAGTTTGATGACGTGATCACGGCGCCGTATTTTGGATACAAAGACGCGGAAGAGTACTACGAGGCGGCAGGGGCGAAGAAGGTGATTGGGAAAGTGGCCGTGCCGCTACTTGTCATTACTGCGCAGGATGATCCGTTTGTGCCGTATGAATCCTTCTTGCAGGCACGCGTAACAGAAAATCCGCAGGTGCGGTTTGTAGCACCGGAACACGGCGGTCATTGCGGGTTTATATCGAGGTGGAGCGGTGTAGAGCGGTTTTGGGCGGAGGCGAGGAT
>JBAVHY010000176.1:0-3159 GCA_049686315.1 Candidatus Acidiferrum sp.
GTTGCGGCCCGCCATGCGAGCCAACTGCAGATTGGCGACATTGACACAGGCAATCAGCAAAACGAAGAGAACAGCGAGAAGGAGAACGAGAACTGCAGAGCGAACATCTCCGACAATCTTTTGGTGCAAAGGTATCACTTCCACTCGCAAACCGTCGCGCATGTGAACGAACGCGGCGGGAATCGCGGAGTTGGATTGCGTGGCAAGCGTGGCGAGGTCAGCCTGGGCTTGGCTGATCGAGACACCGGGAGCCAAACGTCCGATCACGCGCGCTAATCTGAGGCTTCTCGAGGTCCAGTCGACTTTGGGAGGAAACTGGGCTGGGTATAGGCATAGGGGACTGAGTGTCTTGTCGGGAAAACGGAAGCTTACAGGCAAGACGCCGACAACGTTGAACGCTTGGCCATCAAGTTCAATGGACTTCCCCACAATGCCGGGGTCGGCGCTGAATTTGCGGCGCCAAAGCGAGTCGGCCAGAAGGACGACGAGTGGACCCCCAGGCCTGTCTTCCTCGGGAAGAAATGTGCGGCCCAACGCTGGTTGGATGCCTAGGACAGTAAGGAAATTGGCGGTCACGCTGGATGTCTCGATGCGTTCGGGCTCCCCCGCGCCAGTGAGATTCGATTCAGCACCCCCGCCGAAGGCGAGCAGGGCTTCAAACGTATGATTGTTTGTGTTCCAGTTGGTGAATTCCGGGTTGGGGATAGACCAATCATTGAAGCTAGGCATGAATTCATCAGCCCAGACAAGCCGCGAGGGATCGCGGTAGGGAAGCGGCCGAAGAAGTGCAGCGTTGACTGCGGAAAAGATTGCCGTGGATGCACCGATGCCGAGAGCCAAAATCAAAATAGCCGCAAGGGCGAAACGGCGGTCCTTGCGAAGATGGCGAAGCGCGAAATAAACATCCCGGAAAAAATTGTCAAGCTGCGTTTCCCAGCGGGCGGCGCGCACTTCTTCCTTGACGCGGTCGATGCCGCCTAGCTTTATCACGGCGTCGCGCTGCGCTTCTTTGGGGGACATCCCAGCGGCAAGGTTATCGGCGATCTGTTGTTCGAGATGGAAGCGCAGCTCGCGGTCGAGCTCGCTTTCAGCACGGGATTTGTGAAAGAGCCGGCGAAACCAACCCATGGCTAGGACTCCTTTTCCGGTGCGCGCAGAACCAGGGCGACGGCATCGCAAAGCCGTTCCCAATTCCGGGCTTCCTGCTCCATCTGTTTGCGCCCCTTCTTCGTCAGCGTGTAGAACTTGGCTTCGCGGCCCGTTTCGGATTGTTTCCATTCCGCCTGCAACCAGCCGCGATCTTCCAAACGATGGAGCGCGGGGTAGAGCGAGCCTTGATGAACCTGGAAGAAGTCTTTGGAAATCTGTTGAAGGCGTTGCGCGATTGCATAGCCATGGCTGGGACCCAAGGCGACAACCTTAAGGACCAACAGGTCGAGAGTCCCTTTCAAAAGCTCGATTTGGGCTTCACTCATCGTTATACCTAGGAGTTCGACATATATGCCAGGATAAGGGGAATGTCAAGGGCGTCGTGAAAGGAGCAAACAACCGGATTCGCCTCGCCGTCCAAAAGTCCCGTTCGCGAAAAAAACGTAGGCTTTGCACCTACATTGGCTCCTTCGGCGTCTACCCAATCGAAAGCCGACCCTTCAAATGAAGGCGGAATTCCACAACCCGCGAATTTCTCCATCCTTAAAACACAAACCCATCCGCCGACGGATTATTCACGTCCCGCTGATTCTAGCGGGTAAGCCCATGATTGTTAGGGGACTTCTGGTGCCTTTTCCGACGTCCGCCACAAGCGTTGACGTACCTATGATTGAGCCAACTGCTTTTTGAGATTTCTTCTGTTTTCTTTGGTGGGCAGTGCAGGACTCGATCCTGCGCCCTCCTGCTTGTAAGTCCGTTGTCCACTTTAATCAGAACTTGCCGGAGCGACCGTAAAGCAGGGGAAAATCAGCAACTTGTAATTAACGGCGACAAACTACTTACTCCTTTTTGTTCACTTTTAAGCAGGCGTTTTACCGCGATTTGTCACGATTAGTATAACATTTTTATGACAGTCGGGCCTGACCAGCGGCTGTCAGGATGGCGTCGTACAATGGCAGTATAGAAGCTTCCCAAGCTTCGGACGGGGGTTCGATTCCCATCGCCCGCTCCATAAACCCTGCTGATGCAGTTGGCTTTACTGGCTTCCCTCCTCGAAATTGACCCATAAAACACTGAGTTCTGGACGCGGTTGGACGCGCATTGGGTTAAGGACAACCGAATTGGACGCGGCGTTTTCGGGTCCTACGTTGTAACGTTCGGATGGTTCCTGGGGCTGGGGCCGTCACGGGGTGTCTACACGTTCAGCTTCGAGATTCCTCCTTTGGAGGCGTGATCAATCTGCTTCGGCAGCTGGCTGTACGCCGTGCCTCTCGGTCCCTTCATCCAGCACAACGAGCTGATATTCCACAAACCCGGGCGCCCCCATCGATCCAGCCGGGCTTCCGTGTATATCACCGATTCTGGATCGCTCGCCCAAACGTTATAGAAACAAAAAATATGACCTCCGATATGACTACTTGACGTACTTCCCCGGCCCTTCTCTTCTCCATATCCCCGGCCAATCGCGCATCGATAGCTGTCTTAGAGCACTCGGGTCCATGACCTGGGTCATTGTTCTCGGTGACAGCTATCACCACCACCCTTTAATCTAGGCTGAGCCCTCGCCTTTCTCTCCGAGAAATTTGCGGTGCTGATCTTTGCTCGACGGACTGGCGCAAACGCGCCAAACTATGATGCGAAGAGGGCGTCGCACAAAGGGAAGCCGCGAGCATGGCGCACTGGCTGATCGAAAACCGGGAACGAACGCTGTAGGCTAGACGGCGAGCCTTGGAGGTACAAACTGGCCCGCTACCACTTGGCATCGAAGAGAAAAAGCACGAATAAAGGAGGCCACATGGCCCTTGAACGAACTGCGGTGACTACGAAACTGTCACCGGAGAACTTCAACTTTTTGGATAAGCAGAGACAACTGCTCCGACCATACGACATTTCCCTAGCAGCCCGTGGCGGAACCACATTTTCCTGAGTGGCGGAGTTTGTATCTGAGATAGCGTTCATTGTGATTCCGGTACAGTCGATGCCGGGAGAGAAAATGATTTGAGCGAATCT
>JBAVHY010000177.1:0-6032 GCA_049686315.1 Candidatus Acidiferrum sp.
GTCTAGGTCACCTCATGCAACGCGAGTCCGCGACATATGGGCCCACCGCTCCATTCGCACGAATCGACTGGAGTACTGCTGAAAAGCAACTCGAGATGTTGGCCAAGGCCTCCGGTGGACGTGCCTATGAGCTTGAGTCAGACGCTCTCATCCCAGCAATTTACGACGACATAATGGAGAACCTCCGCGTGCGCTACGTGATCAGTTATGTGTCGTCGAACGCGGAGCGTTCGGCCGCACCGCGCAGAATTCGCGTAGAGCTCATTGATCCCAAGACAGGTGAAGTTCTGAGAATCCGCGATTCGAATGGCAAAGCGATTGCCGCAAAGGTCTTCGTTCAAGAAACCTATAGCCCTAACTCAGCCTCGGGTGGGCCGGGACCACAGAAACTCTTGTTTACCCGAGGGCTGTAGACTGCCGGCAAGGATTGGATCAAAGGAAGGAGACTGGAGGTACATAGTAGGTGATGATGCGAATGATCAACACAAGCTCCAACCGGGCAACCTTTAAGAATGGTTTAATTAGGACGAGAGAACCGGTTGTAGGCCGAGTGTCGAATTTAGTATTCGGACCCAGTGCCAACGATGGTGCACTCTCGATGGAGAGCTTTACTCCACTGAAACCCGGGCGTATGGTCCACCATGCAGACTTCCCGTGGAACCTCAACGCATTCACTAGCATCCACGGATGTACTCACATCTTGGGGGTTCACCGGATCGGAAGTGTAGTTTTGGGTTATGCAAATGCTTTGACCCCTCGGCTCCCGGCCCTGCATCACAAATAAGCGACTGAGGCCTCTAATGCTGATCTCAGCGGGAACGATCCTCACGGGCTCCTATGACCCCCTCATTGTCGCTCTTTCTGTTGTGATTGCAGCCGCGTCTTCCTACGCCGCCCTTGATCTTGCGGGGCGCGTGACTGCCAACAAAGGGTGGCCCTTTGCGGCATGGTTGACCTGCGGCTCGGTGGCGATGGGCATCGGCATTTGGTCCATGCATTTCACGGCCATGCTGGCCTTCAGGCTGCCTGTTCCGGTGAACTACGATTGGCCCCTGGTTTTGCTGTCTTTTTTTGTGGCGGTACTCAGTTCCCTCCTGGCCCTTTACCTGGTGAGCCGCAAGAAAATGAGCGTGACTCGCGCTATAGTCGGCGGCGGGGTAATGGGGCTCGGAATCGCCGCCTTACATTACATGAACATGGTGGCGATGCGCATGAGGGCCGAATGCCGCTTCAATACCCTATTGGTGGTGCTATCCATTATTTTTGCCATTGTGTTTTCCTATTCCGCGCTGCGCCTTTCCTTTTACTTTCGAAACTTGAAGGAAGAAGCTTGGAGGAAAATCGGAGGGGCATTGTTTATGGCTGCCGCCACCTGTGCGATGCATTACACCGGCATGGCCGCCGCGACCTTCATCGCCTCTGGAGTCGAGCCGGATCTGTCGCGTTCGGTGACTGTCTCGATCCTGGGCACTACGGGCCTCATCATCGTCACACTGCTGATCCTTGGCCTTGCCATGCTGTCGTCCATCGTGGATCGCCGTTTCCACGCCCAGGCATCCCAGCTCGCTTTAGCGCGAGCGAATCTCGCATTCACTCGCGTCAGTCGCGTCGCCTCACTTGGCGAGTTGGCCGTGTCTATTGCGCATGAGATCAATCAGCCGTTGGGCGCGGTGGTCAATAGCGCCAGTGCCTCCTTGCGCTGGCTTGCCGCAGAGCAGCCCAATCTCCAGGAAGCGCGCGAAGCGGCAACGCGGACTGTCCGTGAAGCAAATCGCGCCAGCGAAGTGATCGCCAGGATTCGGGCGCTGGTAAAGAAAGAAACGCCTCACACGGAACTTCTTGATCTGAATGAAGTGATCCGGGAGGTGTTGCCGCTTGCCGGGAATGAAATCACAAAAGCACGAGTTATCATAAAAACTGAGTTGAGCGCCACCATCTCGGCTGTCATGGGAGACCGCGTACAACTCCAACAGGTGCTCTTTAATCTGATCATCAACGCTATCGACGCGATGAACATGGTCACAGATCGCCCGAGGGAATTGCGCATTAAATCGACAATGGATGCCACTGGCGTACTGATATCTGTGGAGGATACGGGACTCGGACTGGGTGAGGATGAAGACCTGATCTTTCATCCTTTTTACACCACCAAACCGGAAGGTATTGGAATGGGACTCTCCATTAGCCGTTCCATCATCGAGGCTCATGGCGGCCGATTGTGGGCTGCGGCGCGCGTCCCGCACGGTGCGGTGTTTCAGTTTAATCTTCCAAAGCCCGACGGTGCCGAGTGACGGATCTCCAACCATTGGTTTACGTGGTCGACGATGACGCATCGACCCGCGAGACCCTCAACAGCTTGATTCGCTCTGTCGGTTTGCGCGTTCAGGGCTTTCCTTCCGCGGAGGAGTTTCTGAAGTACGCGCGGCCCGATACGGATAGCTGTCTTGTCCTCGACGTCAGGCTCCGCGGAATTAGTGGGCTCGACGTTCAGCGGAAGTTGGCGGACTGTGGCACCTCCATCCCGATTATTTTTATCACTGGGCACGGCGACATCCAGATGTCCGTTCGCGCCATGAAGGCCGGAGCGATTGAATTCCTGACCAAACCGTTCCGCGATCAGGACCTCCTGGACGCGATTCACGTCGCCTTGGACAAAGATCGCGAGAGGCGTCGCCGAGGCGCCGAAGTAGCCGAGTTGCAGGCAAGGTTCGCCGCGCTGACGCCTCGCGAGCGCCAGGTTTTCCCCCTGGTCATCTGCGGGCTTCTGAGCAAACAAATCGCCGCGGAACTTGGAATCAGCGAAGCTTCTACCAAGGTTCACCGCAGTCAACTGATGCGGAAAATGCGCGCGGACTCCCTGCCTGATTTGGTGTGGATGGCTGAGAAACTGGGATTCCGATCGCGAGGCAATCCGGAAAGGTAACTAAAGTTAAGATCTCATTCACTATCGAACAACTAGATAACTCGACATCCGATGCTACCTTCGCTCTATGGACTGTTGCAACGAGGAGTGAACTGCCAGTGTTCAAGTCAAGCTCGAAAGTCGACCTGTCTCCCCTTACCGTTTTGCTTCAGTGCACGGGATCTACAGCCCCATTCAGGTTCTCGATTCCACGCAGATGATGCGCTTCCGCATAGGAGTCCGGGTGATGAGCAAAATCAGGATTCTAATTGCCGATGAACACGAGCTAATTCGGCATGGCGTCCGAACAATTCTGCGATCGGAGCGAAATGCTCTGGTGGTCAGCATTCCGCACCGGGTTCAATCGCCAAGCTGAACTCGAAGACGGCGCCACGCGGCGCGTGCGGCGCGGCGCTCAGCCGGCCGCCATGCGCTTCGATGATCGAACGGCTGATGGAGAGTCCCATTCCGATGCCGCCCTGTTTGGTGGTGTAGAAAGGATGAAATATGCGGTCCAGGTCTTCTTCACGCAGCCCCGCTCCCGTGTCCTGGACGGAAACCTTCACACCATCGGAATCCGCCGTCGTTTCGATGCGCAACTCTCTCTCTCCATCCTTCACCTCTTGCATCGCTTCGATGGCATTCACGACCAAGTTGAACACTACCTGCCGGAGTTGCACGCGGTCCCCCAGAACAGGAGGTAGGTCAGCGCTCAAGTCAGTCTTCACGGTGACGCGCGATTTTGCGATTTCGCTGCCGGCCAGCGCCAGCACCTTACGGATCACATCATTGAGGTCGAGGCGCTCCATGCGCGGCGCCTCCTTTTTGAGCAACGCCCGAATCCCGGCGATTACCTCGGCAGCGCGATTTGCTTCGCGAACCGTGTGTGTGATGGCCTCTCTCGCTTCCTTCAAGTTTGGGGGATCCGCCGCCAGCCACCGCATAGAAGCGCTAGCGCTGTTGACTATCGCTCCCAGAGGTTGATTGATCTCGTGCGCGATGGACACGGTCAATTCATCGAGCGAGGCCTTGCGGCCAACGTAAGCAAGCTCGACATTGGCTTGCGCTAAAGCCAGTTGGAGTGTCTGGGCATGAAACCGGCGATCCACGAGCGATGTCACCATGGCGGTCGCGAGCACGATCAAGGTCACTCCAGCAATTGCATTGTTGCCGAGCGGGGAAATGTTCACGGCATGGGAAAGATCGGGAAGCGAGGCGGGGAAGAAACTTGCGGCCGCCATTCCGGTATAATGCATCGCGCAGATAGCGGCTCCCATAACTGTGGCGCTACCGACCTTCCGCCGGACAGTCCATCTGGTCTCCTCTCGCAGATCAAACGCCATTAACAGCGCAACTAGAGAAAACAGGATTGCAAACAAGACGGAAAGGGTCACCAGAAAGGGGGAGTACCGAGTGATGGCAGGCAACCTCATTGCGCCCATGGCGATGTAATGCAGGCCGACGATGCCACCTCCCAGGATGACGCTGCCGGTCAAGGCGTTGACCCAGCCCATTTTCTCTTGGCCCGCCACATGCAGCGCGACCCCCGACGCAAAGATAGCCACCAACAGTGCGGCTAGGAGCGTCGGCCAGTGGTACTCGACGGGCACGGGCAGGTGGAAGGCAAGCATCCCCTTAATATGCATCGCCCAGATGCCGATGCCCATCGCCGTGGAGCCGCTGACCAACCAAACTAGGCGGGCCAAGCCTTTCGCAGCGGATACACGTCCCGCGACGTCTAGCGCGGCATAGGACGCAGCGATGGCGATCAACACTGAGCGTGCCACTTCGGCATAGTCATACGAGCCCGACAGCGCCTGGTTTGCAGGAATGGTCATCAAGAGCCCCAGTCGCTTAGGTTTGTTGGCCGGCAGGTCTTCTCACGAAATCCGGAGCCGAGCAGTCAGAGTTTTTCCAAAACTCAAACCGTACTTCCGTTTCGGTGAACCACTTTCAGAGCACGCCAGTCAATCTTAGTGGCTCGCCGGCATCCGTCGGCATTTGCCTGGAAAGCCTCTTGGTGGACCATACGCTCTCGTCTCAGCACAGTAAAGCTTTTAGTCGCTGAGGTCCTCGCCGTTAGCCTGGCAACTCCGACCAGTAATCTGGACCTCCCCCCTTCCCGTCATCGAGTTAACATACCCTCTAGGGCAATCAGGCCAGCCACATCCCAAAGGTGCAACGTTCTGGCACGTAGAATCTCGTTCTGAGCTTATATCACTTCCGTGCTAGGTAGCGTTCAGGACAGTTTTCCCTAAAAAGTCCCAACCCACAACCCAACCCACAGTTTGGTATGTCTTATATGACTTGTGCGGCCCTTGGCAGTCCCCGCGTGTCTTGTAAAACCTATTCACGCAGCGCTGTCACGGCAGGGGTCGCGAGTTCGAGTCTCCTCGTCCCGCCATTCTTTTCACTTGCGGAAAATCTGGCCTTCCTGCGTGGGAACAAAAAGGAACGATAAGCAGAATCAATTCCCTCCACCTGCCTCAGCAGTTTGAATCCGCTTCGGCAAGATCATCTTGACAACCTTAGTTTGTGCCTGCCTTTTGGCTTCCACGACGAAGGCAAAGGGCTGAGAGTAAGAAGCCCCTGTTATTCTCGCTGGGACAATTCAGCAGCACATGCTCAACCCATAAGGGAAACAGGACATCGGCCGTCCCAGGACTTCTCCGATAACGGCGTTCTATAAAGGGGAGAGTCAAGGGAAAAAGTTTCCCGGCGACTCGAGGGAGCGGAGAATTGCTGTTGTTTGCAACCTTAGTGGGCTCCCGGAACGGGCAAGAGGAACAGCATTTGTCAATCCTTAGGAAGTAGGGGTGTCGCATCCAGAATTTCACGAACCCGCGAGGCCAGTGTTTCATGGGAAAATGGCTTAATCACGATGGCTGGACGCGCATCCGAAACGCCTTGCCGCAGGATTTCATCGTCCGTGTAACCAGACATGAAGAGAATCCGCAAGTCGTGCTTTTTCTCCCGCAGCCTATCTCCAAGAACGCGGCCATTCACTCCCGGCATAATTATGTCAGTGAGTAACATGGAGATCTCTTCCTCGTGCTCATCAAACAGAGCCATAGCCTGGTCGGCATCCGCCGCCTCAAGCACGCGGTAGCCCAGCTTTTCTAGTTGTATC
>JBAVHY010000178.1:0-2998 GCA_049686315.1 Candidatus Acidiferrum sp.
GTAAAGTAAAGTCAAGTCTTCTATTATGTATCTATATATAAGTTTATATTATATTAACGACTTTGGCGCCAAAATCTCCGAGCAACATGGCGCAGTGGTCATGACCGAGGATTAAAGCGGACCGGGAATTCGCGCAGAGTGCGCATTCGTAAAGAAACATGGGCAGCGGCTTTCCTTGCTTGAAGGGGGCTGTTCTCAGACAATATAAGGTTTACGCCAGCCGCGGAGACGCGGCTGAAAGTGTGAGCAGGGTGCGGGACGGAGAACCAGGACCGATGGCCAATTTGGCTCAGCCACCAAAGCGATTTGTCGCTTACTTTTCGATGGAAATCGCGCTGGAAAATTCCATGCCCAGCTATAGTGGCGGACTGGGCGTGCTTGCCGGAGATACCATCCGGGCTGCGGCGGATATTCGGCTACCCATGGTGGCGGTGTCGCTGTTGTATCGGAAGGGTTTCTTCACGCAAAGGCTGGCAGAAGACGGCACTCAGGTCGAAGAGCCGGTCGAATGGGATGTGGGGAAGTTTTTGCAGGAAGAGGCTCCGCGCGTGACGGTGACGCTGGAGAAGCGCCGCGTGGAATTACGAGCCTGGCGTTACGTGGTGAAAGGCGTGCGCGCCTATGAAGTGCCCATCTATTTCCTGGACGCGGACCTCCCGAGCAATGATCTGCGGGACAAAGAACTTACGGGCGCGCTGTACGGAGGCGATCCATACTACCGCTTGTCACAGGAGGTTTTGCTGGGCATTGGCGGGGTACGGATGCTGCGGGCGCTGGGGCACACGGAACTGATGCGCTACCACATGAACGAAGGCCACGCAGCTCTGCTCACAATCGAGTTGCTCGAAGAAGAGGCTCAGCGCGCGGGCCGCACCTCCGTCAAAAGCGAGGATATCGAGAGGGTGCGCGGCAAGTGCGTCTTCACCACGCATACGCCGGTGCCGGCGGGACATGACAAGTTCCCCGTCGAATATCTGACTCGGCTTTTTCCCGACCATCGGAGCTTCCTGGATATGAAGGACCCTTCCTCGGTGGAGCTTCTAAAGGGTGCACTTCAGGCGGAGCAAAACTATTCGGATTTGGCGGAAGCGGCTCGCAAGGGCGCCTCTCTCAGCATGACCTATTTGGCGTTGAGTTTGAGCAACTACGTGAACGGCGTGGCGAAGTTGCACGGAGAAGTTTCGCGGCGGATGTTTCCGAACGTGCCCATCGAAGCCATCACGAATGGAGTGCATGCGGCCACGTGGGCTTCTCCGGCGTTCCGCGATCTCTTCGACCGCCATATTCCGTCGTGGCGAGAGGACAATTACAGCCTGCGAGGGGCGCTAGGGCTCCCGCCGGAAGAAGTTTGGGCGGCGCACCTGCTGGCGAAACACGACCTGATGGAAGCGGTGCGGAAGAAGACCGGGTTGAAGCTGGACCCGGAAGCTTTCACCATCGGATTTGCGCGCCGCGCCACCGGTTACAAGCGCGCCGACTTGATCCTCAGCGATCTCGATCGCTTGCGGCACATCGCCAAGAACGTGGGCAACTTTCAGATTGTCTTTGCCGGTAAGGCGCATCCTCACGATGCGGGAGGAAAGGAAATCATCAAGCGCATCTTCAGGGCCAAGAAAGCGCTGAAGAAAAACGTCAATATTGTTTTCCTGGACGATTACAATCTGGACCTTGGCGGAAAACTCACCTCCGGCGGCGATTTGTGGCTTAACACACCGCAATATCCACTGGAAGCGTCCGGCACCAGCGGAATGAAGGCGGCGCTGAACGGGGTGCCGAGCCTGAGCATTCTGGACGGCTGGTGGGTGGAGGGTCACATCGAAGGCATAACGGGTTGGTCGATTGGGGAGTCGCACCGCCGCGAGCCTGCCGCGGACACGGTTTCGGAAAACGCGCTGGATGCCGAAAGCCTGTACTCGAAACTGGAAACGGTGATCCTGCCGATGTTCTTCGAGGACCGCAACCGCTACCTGGCCGTGATGCAGCACGCCATCGCCATCAACGGTTCATTCTTCAATACCCAGCGCATGGTGCAGCAATACATTACCGACGCTTACCTGCGATAGCGCGTCGCGGCGGCCTCTTTTCTTCTGGGCGCACTTCCATGACCATTACCTTGCGCGGCAGGATGCGGAAGCCGGCCTTTCGATAAAAACTTTCCGCGTGCTTATTGTGACTCAGCACCTGCAACTCGACGGCGCGAATGCCACGCTCGCGGCAAAAATCCTCAACCTCATAGAGAGCCAGCGTTCCCACACCGCGATCGCGAAATCGCTTTTCCACGTACACTTCCGTGAGCATGCCCTCTACGCCGCCGTATTCCAGGTCGAAGTTGTAGGTGAGAATGGTGTAGCCAATCGGCTTTTTGAGATTCTCCATCAACCAGGCCTGGCCCTGCGAAAGATTGCGCAGAAGCGTATCGAGGCCCCGGCTAAGGGAATTCAGATTGTAAGGTATTTTGTCGAAGCGGTAGTACGCAACGATAAGTTTCAGCAGCGCTTTATGATCTTTGGGGCCGCACGGACGAAACGAAACCAGCATAGAACCTCACTCTAGTATGAATATCGTACTGCAGGCACGCTGTGACGAAAAGGACTTGCGTGGAGGGGAGGAATACTCCGAAAGGCAGGACCGCCTCAGGCGACGCGATTTTTGTAGAGGGCCATGCCAACGGCGGAATCCATGCCGATTTTTTCGAGGGCGCGGATTTCGTGGACTGTGGAAATGCCGCCGGCTGCGACGATGGGAAGTTTCGTAGTCGCGCGCAGGGAGCGGAACCATTTGAGGTTTACGCCGCCCATGGTGCCCTCGCGGTCCACATCGGTGCAGAGAAAACCGCCGCAGTAGGGTTCCAGCGCGCCCATGACTTCCTTAGGTTCGGCGGAGAGAGCGGTCCGCCAACCGTGAACGACGATACGGCCTTTTGCGGTGTCGAGCGCCACGAGAACGTGCTTTCTGCCGACGCGGGCAGCGAGCTTTTTGAGAAAGGGAAGGTTCGGGC
>JBAVHY010000179.1:0-21818 GCA_049686315.1 Candidatus Acidiferrum sp.
GCGAAAGCGCGCGCAGCCTGGGAGGATGTCCTCGACCGCGCCCGGCGCTTTCCGGGAGTGCAGTCCGTCGCGCTGGCAGACGTTGTCCCGATGCGTGTAGGAGAAGACTCCGTGGGGTATTGGGCCACGCCAGTCCAGCCCCCGCCGGAACAAACTCCTCTCGCGCTCACGTCAATTGTGACGCCGGATTTTTTGAGCGTCATGAGCATTCCGCTGCGCCATGGCCGGTTCTTAAATGAACAAGATCGCATCGGCCATGGAATTGCCGTCGTGATTGACGACAATTTAGCGCAACATGCTTTCGGTGGAAGCGATCCTGTTGGCAAGTCCCTCTGGCTTCAAGGAATGGGCTCCGACCCTGCAAAAATCGTAGGTGTGGTAGGCCATGTCCGGCATTGGGGCCTCGCTGGCGATGATCAATCGCGCGTGCGCGATCAAATCTACGTTTCGTTCTATCAGCTACCGGACCCTCTAGTGCATTTCCTTTCTTCGGTAATGTCGATCACCGTGCGGACCAAGATCACCCCTTTGAATATCGCCGAACCGCTGCGGCGGGAACTGCGCGGCCCTGGTGCTGATCAGACGCTCTACGATATTCACAGCATGGACGATCTCGCCAGCGCCTCACTCGACCGCCAACGCTTTCTTTTGTGGTTGTTCGGCATGTTCGCTGGCTTAGCTTTGCTGCTGGCGTGCATCGGGATTTATGGTGTGCTGACCTATTTGACCAACCAACGTGTACCGGAAATCGGATTGCGTATGGCGCTCGGAGCCAGCACCCATAATGTCATCCGGCTCGTACTCGGGCAGAGCTTCGGGATGATCGCTGCAGGCATTGGTTTGGGTATTTTGGGGGCCTTAGCAGCGGGGCGTCTTTTGGAACACCTGGTTGAAGGAACGCGGCCCGCCGACCTTTCGACTTTTGCGATCATGCTTCCTGTCCTTTTAGCAGCCGCGTTGTTCGCTAGTTTCATACCGGCCCGTCGCGCCAGCCGGGTAGACCCAATGAGCGCGTTACGCCAGGAATAGCGCGGCATCCAACCTGCCCCCATTGTCGGTGATTCCGAAGAAATCCAGTTGGGCATCCTGCGGATAAGGACCGGGGAGTCGGCTTGTCGTCAGGAAATCAAGCGCTGACGAGATGCGCGTCTCGTGAGACTTCCCGCAAGCGGCGCGAAAATCGCCAGGCTAAAGAATCATTCCGCTGCATCTCGCTGGCGCAGCAGCGCAACCGTCTTGGTTTCGGAGCCAGGGAACCGAAGCGCGTATCCCAGCGGAGTGCATTCCACCACTTCGTCAAGCCGTTCGTAATGACCTGGAAGTTTCGCCCGAACCGAAAGATCTGCCCCGCGTTCGAGCAGCAGTTGTGTTACCGCCAGACCCCAATCCCCATTTTGCGATGCGGCGTGGAAAATTGGAGTCTGCCCACCGACACCAGGCCCATCCATCGTTGCACGCGCATTTACATCGGCTCCACGATCAAGAAGAAGCTTGGCTGCTTCCGCATCTCCGAACTCGGCAGCAACATGCAGCAGCGTCGCTCCTTGCAGGAGCAGGCGACGACTTGCTGTACTGCCGCAGTCGAGTTCCTGAAATCGCCGATGCACGAGATCCGGCGCCGCGTCCAATTGCTCGGCCACTCGGTCAAGTCGGCCCCTCAGCAGATCTAGAAAGCACGGCACGTTGTACTTCGTGGTGCCCCCAGCTCCGACTAGAAGTTCAAGGCACTCGCGCAAGCCCGGCGAGCGTGTGTATGTTCCGATCAGATAGTCGATCGCCGTCGTCCGTTGGCCGAGCTTCGGGCAGTTTGGGTCTGCACCATGTTCCAAGAGCCATTTCAGAGAGGCAGGATCAACAACCTCGCAAGCGCCGAATAGGATGGGGTAATGTCCGTTCCACAAAGCGTTCACATCGGCGCCGCGGGAAACGAGAAGCTCCATCATCGCAATGCGATCTCCTAGCGTTGCCCGCATCAGCGGTCCATCGCCACCCTGGTGGACGTCGGACCCATGATCGATCATCCACTCCGCCAGTGCCAGCCTCGCCGGACTGGGCGGTCCCCACGGTATCCGGCATTCCGCGACCCAAGTTAGTGGCCCGTTCTTGGCATAACCAAGCGGAGAGCGGTGCAACGCAGGGTTCCGGGTCATGAGAGTTTTGACTGTGTCGAGGTCGTTGGTGTCGATGGCTTGCTTGAGCTGCCCGCTCTCCTCGAGCAAATCGACGTGAGCCTTGAGCTTCGGCCAACTCGCAAATCCGTAGAGACGCGCGATCTGGAACTGTGCCTCGGTCAGTGATTTCACACTTCCCGTTTTCAACAAACTCTTGGCTTGGTCCTTCAGATGTCGGAGATTTGGTCGGTCCGGAAGGGATCGAGGTTCTGTGGAATCGGTCACAAGGACCTCCTTTCATTTCGTGCCCGTTGTCCGCACATTGGGCTGAAAGAAGGTTCACAAAGCTCAACTGTAAGTCGGGTGGGCTTCTACCCTTTCCGCGGACCGGATGCGTCCCTAACGCAAGAGTGATGGTAGCACAAAACGATATGCGCGCTCTGCTCCACCATAACGAAAGAGGCCGCCGAACGGCAACGCGGAACTTCCTGATGAATCCCAGGCAACACAGAAATAATCAAAACGAGATCCCCCGAATAGTAATCGGAAGTCGGCTACGGGTTAGCTTTCGTCAGGATCGGGAGCTGCGCCCGACGAGAACGATGGACCTACGCTGTCGCCGAGTCCAATCTCACCAGCTTCGATTGCTGGGCCGCTCATCGTTTAGCTACCCCGCTCAGAAATCCCCGCGCCTGGGGAACAAACGTCGCCCAGACGGTGTGCATGTCATATCATGTTGGGGCAAAGGAGCAGTATCAATCCCAATCTATGTTCACCCGAACCGGAGTTTGTCTCCTCTTGGCCCTGATCTCGGCCCCAGGTCGCTCCGGCGCCGATTTTGCCATGAAGGTGACCGACAAGAATTACCTCGATACTCAAGGTTTCAGCGTTTTTCTCTACGACAGCACGTACCATCCCGTCTTTGTGGACCAAAAGAACACGGCCATGGAGATGATTCTCCACGGCCAGCGCATCGCCACCAACGGCGACGTGCGCCTGGTGCCAACGCCGGAGCAGTGGGACCTGGTGGCAACCCTGAAAGGTCGCCATGCCGACAAGGCGAACAGCCGGCTCACCGCCGACCTCGCTTTCCCGACGTTCGACTTCAGTTACACACTGGAAGTGGCAGCGGAGCCAGGCGGCGTGGAGGTCAGCATCAATCTCGACAAGCCGCTACCGCAGAAACTGGCGGGGCGGGCGGGCTTCAACCTGGAGTTCCTGCCCTCGATCTACATGGGCAAGGCTTACCTGGTGGACGGAACCAAAGCCGGCATCTTCCCGCGTACGCCTAACGATCCGATGACGAAGGTTTTGCCCCTGCCTGATGAACCGAAAAAGGCGTACTACCTGGAGGACTGGGATAAGGCCAAGGGATACACTCAGCCGCTGCCGTTCTCCGAGGGCAAGAGCATCACCCTGGGGATCGACGACTTGCTGGCCCGAGTGAATGTAGTATCGGATACGGCCAACCTGATGCTGTTCGATGGACGCGACCGCGCGCAGAACGGCTGGTTCGTGTTGCGTTCGCTGATCCCTTCGGGCAAGACCACCGGCGCCATCGTCTGGCACATCAGGCCGGACGTGATTCCGAACTGGACGCGGCCGCCGATGATCGCGCACAGCCAGGTCGGCTATGCGCCGGGCTTCTCAAAGGTGGCGGTGCTCGAACTCGACCCGAAGTACGACGCCCCGAAGACGGCCAGAGTGCTGCGCCTGATGGAAGACGGATCTTACAAGCAGGTGTTCGAGGGCCCGATCACGCCTTCAACACCCTGGCTGCGCTACGTCTATTCGAAATTCGACTTCACCCCCGTGAAGGACCCCGGCCTATATGTTGTCGAGTATGGAGACCAGCGTACGGCGCCCTTCCCCATCTCAAAGGACGCTTACGCTAACATCTGGCAGGACAGCCTGGATCATCACCTTGCGGAGCAGATGGATCACGTTTCCGTTCGCGAAGGCTACCGCGTGTGGCATGGCGCTTCGCACCTGGATGATGGCCGTATGGCGCCGGTAGTTGGGGAGCAATTCGACGGCTGGAACCAAGTCGCAGCAACGGACGGGAAGTACAAAGGCGGCGATCACATCCCTGGAATGAACGTGGGCGGTTGGTACGATGCCGGCGACTTCGACCTCGAGGAGCCGGCGCAGCTGAGCGTGATTCAGAGCCTCGCTCTGGCGTATCGCGAATTCAATCTCACGTACGACGAGCTTACAGTGGATGAAGCCGCCCGTGAGGTTGAGATGCACCGTCCCGATGGCGTGCCGGATACGGTGCAGCAAGTCAAGCATGGCGCACTGCTCATCCTGGCGCAGTTTCACAACATCGGCCACGCCATCCGCGGCACTCACGAGCCAGATCTGCGCCAGTACACACACCTGGGCGACGGAGCGTCGAAAACTGACGGCCTCGTTTACGACCCGAAACTCGGCTCGAACGAAGCGAAGGGTGACTACTCCGGCAAGCCGGATGATCGCTGGATCTTCACTACTAACAACCCGTATTTCCAGTGGAATGCCATTGCGGCGCTGGCTGCAGCGGCGGATACGCTGAAAGGCTGGGACGACGCATTAGCGAAAAACTGCCTCGAGACCGCGATCAAAGCATGGAAGGACGCGAAGGCTCACCCAACGCAGTATCCGGCTGGCGGCGGTTTAGACGGAGAGGCTCCGGCAGGTGTCCCCGGAGGTGGTGTGCTGGCTGCGTCTCAGGGTGTGATCTCTGGCGCTCAAGGCGGTCGTAACCCAGGGGGCAGCTCGGGCGCTCCGACAAGCTCTGGCACCACTAGCGCACAAACAGCTCCGCCGGCCGGCTTCGGCCGTGGCGGATTTGGTATCGGGCTGGACTGGGCTGCGACTCTGGAATTGACCATCGCCACGAATGGTGCCGAGCCATACAAGTCCCGTCTGAAGGAATTGTTCCCTCAGATGATCACCACGCAGCAGATGGACCTCCATGGTTGGACAGCAGTCCGGGCATTGCCTTATCTGGACGCGAGCGCGAAAGATCAAATGCGCGAAGCGGTGAAGACATACATGGCGGGTTTGGACAAGCGGTTGGACGCCACCCCGTTCGGCGTGCCCCCGAGCCTCGGCACCTGGGGCGGATCGGGCGCCGTGGTGGACATGGCCATCCGAATGTATTTCCTGCACAAGGCGTTTCCGGATGTCGTGAGCCCCGAATACACACTTCGCGCCGTCAACTATATTCTCGGCACGCACCCGGTATCTAGCACTTCGTATGTAGCCGGAGTCGGTACGGTCTCGAAGACGATGACGTACAGCAACAATCGGGCCGACAACGCTTACATCCCGGGTGCCGTGATTCCGGGATACATCATCATCAAGCCGGATTTTCCGGAGTGCATCGACGACTTCGGATTCCTGTGGTTTGAGGATGAAGCCGTCGTGGCCGGGTCGGCAAGCTGGGTCGTGGCCGGCAACGCTGCGGACGCGATCATTAAGGAATCGAAGTAGACCCAGTAGTAAAAGCCACCGGCGGCCCCGAGCGCTTCTTTTGGGGGAAGAATTTGATTACGGCGCGGCGTTCATCGCATTTACGAGAATGCCGTCATGAAGGACGTCCGGATCCTGGGTGCATGTACACGCAAGTCTTACGACCTGCATGCATGCGCATGCGTCGGAGGTCTTGCTGCAGTGATTAGTCTCCGGAAGTCGGCTTGTGGGCGGTGATCTGTTGCTCCTGTGTTTATGTGCTGCAGTCTATTGTTCAGTAAGTATTCAACAAGAAAAATATCGACTTTCCGTCATTCTGACAAAGCACTACCGACGTTTATTTCCGGGTCGCAAACCATCCAGTAAAATCCCCCATCAATCAACGCAAGCGCGTTTGACGGTACTAATCCGACGGAGAACCCATGACTCCCGAATTCCCCTCATATGACCAAAACCGCGGATTCAGGAATGAAGGGCCTTCCAACGTTTGATAATTTCAGCTTCTCTCTAAGCAGGAAGCATTCATCCGGTGCCCTGCTGGACCATACGGGGAGAGAAGGCGGCGTTCGGCCTACAGAAAAAAGCTGGAAGGGAGGCTGGGCGTGGTTCCAGGCTTCCGTCCCGGAACCTGTGCTTGCAGACTTTGTCAGGACCCGGGGCGCTGCTTCACCTCAATCAGATCGCTTGCGGTCGTTTAGAGGGGATCGACCTAGCGAACTGCCAGCTGACGGGGTCCTATAGTATGATGTCGGCCGCTCCATCTCGGTGTGGTCTTCGGCCCGAGGATGAAACGTTAAGCCTCAGATTCGCACTATAGGAATAAGCCAGTTTCGTGAGGCATGGGACTTGTCCGTGCGCATCGGTTCCGGCTTCTTGCTCTCATGTGTGGCGGCAAGTTATTCGCCTGTGGTGGATCGCGATTAACAGGAAAGAAGGGTCCGATATGAGCAACATCCAGGTCACACACGATACAAGCCTTGACAACGCGAGAAGCGAGAGCAGCCTCGCGATCAATCCGAACAATTCGCAGCAGATTGTGGCAGGGTCGAAGAAGTTCATCAACTATCAAACGTACGACTTCACCCTCGCGACTTCGTTTTCCGCCGATGGAGGCCTCCATTGGAACGATTCCGCTCCGTTCGCGCTGTTGCCCGGCTGGACCGGGATCTCGGACCCGGCCATCGCGTGGGACGATTCCGGCAATGTGTTTCTTGTGGGGCTCGCCTTCAATAACCCTCCCGGCTCCACCATCATCGGCATTGCCGTCTACAAATCCACAGACGGGGGCCAGACGTGGAGCGCTCCTAACCTCATCCATGCCAGCCCCGGCGACGATAAGCAGTGGGCGGCCGGAGACAGTAATCCAGCGAGCCGCTTCCATGGAAGGGTTTACGCCGCTTGGGATGGACCTGGCGGGTTGTGCTTTGCAAGGACATTGGACCACGGGAGCACGTGGGTCGGAGCCGGCACTTCGCCGGCTGGCGCGCCCATCGCATCGAGTTCCTTTTCACCCGAGGTGAACGTCGCCGCTGATGGCAGCGTCTATATCGTTTTCCTGGTCGGAAACGAGATCAAGATGGTCAAATCGACCGACGGCGGCAACAGTTTTCAAGCCATGGCTTCTCCAGCTACTGGAATCGGAGCGTTCGGTATCATCACACTTCCGGGTGGCAACTTCCGAGTCGTAACGGTGCCTACGGCCTGTGATTTTGGCTCGACGATCGGGGTAGCCTGGTCCGATAACCGGGAAGGAAATCAAAGAATCTACTACGCAGTTTCGACCAACGGAGGCGCTTCATGGGACACACCGCCTTCCGGGCAGCCTTTGCTCGCAGGCCTTCCCATTGATAGCAATATCTTCCACTTCCACCCCCAAATCGTCTTCAGGCCGGATGGCGTACTCGGATGCGCTTTCTACGAGTTCGGCCATAAGCCGGTTGTGCCGAAGATCGATACCAGGATGGCGCTTTCATTCGATAACGGCATCTCATTCACACAGCTCTTCACCGTCACCGATCAGCCGTGGGACCCCACCGTGGATGCCCCGTGGGCTCATGGAAATCCGAATCTCACGTTTATCGGCGAATACTTCGGCTTGGACGCGAGCGGCGAGGGATTCTACCCGCTATGGACTGATACGCGCACCGGTATCCAGGAACTCTGGACTGACAGGGTATTCCTACAACAGGTAGTGCTGTTTGAGCATGCCAATTTCCATGGAGCGCACAAACACGTATTCGGTGCCGAGTCCAATCTCAACGCAGGGGACGACAACTCCTTCAACGACCGCGTCTCCTCACTTGCGGCTATCAACGGTTCGTGGTCTTTCTTCCGCGACGCAGGTTACATGGGACAATACCCAGGCGGCGCGCTGGCCCCTGGCCTCTACCCCTGGGTCGAGGCGGTCGACATCAAGAATGATGATATATCGTCGCTCCGATCCACCAGCTCCGCAGGGTTGGCCGTGGTGCCTCACGTAATCCTATTTGAGCACGCTAATTTCCACGGAGCCCACAAGCACGTGTTTGGTGCCGAGTCCAATCTCAATACTGGAGACGACAACTTCTTCAATGATCAGGTCTCGTCGATCGTGGTGCTCGCGGGCACATGGGAGTTTTTTCGAGATTCAGAGTTTCATGGGTCGTACGGGGTGGTGCTCGGCCCGGGCCTTTACCCTTGGGTCGAGGCGGTCAAGATCAAGAATGACGATATGTCATCGCTTCAACCCACTGACCCCTCAGGTCTGGCCTCGGTGCCTCATGTAGTGCTCTTTGAGCACGCCAATTTCCACGGAGCGCACAAGCACGTGTTTGGTGCCGAGTCCAATCTAAATGCTGGAGACGACAACTTCTTCAACGATAAGGTCTCGTCGATCGTGGTGCTCGCGGGCACATGGGAGTTTTTTCGAGATTCAGAGTTTCATGGGTCGTATGGGGTGGTGCTCGGCCCGGGCCTCTACCCTTGGGTCGAGGCGGTCAAGATCAAGAATGACGACATATCATCGCTCCGACCGGCATAAGGAGCGGCAACGCCCTCATCGGTCAAGGGGCTTCGAGGAAGTTGGCCTGATTAGTAACTGGAAGTCGGAGTACATCGCATGTGACCTCCCCGAACGCCGTTCTGGACACTTTCGCGGTCGCCGACCATCCTGGATGTGAGCGACGCCGTTCTACACTCTGCCGTTAGGCGGGAGCTCTGGCCGGTAGGGCGGCTGAGTTTCATTCCTGTTCCTTCATTGGTCCCAGTTCGCTAGAGAGTCGCGCGGCCTGCGTAAGAAGGTAATTGCGCTCCGGCAAGTTCGCTGTCTTGACCGCCGCTGCCCGGTAGTACCGGACTGCGGCTTCGCGGTCCCCCGCGAGTTCCAGCAAATGCGCCCGCACCGCGTCCAGGCGGTGATGTTCCGCGACGCGCGCATCGTCTTTGAGTGCGTCCAGCAGCTCCAAGCCCTTCGTTGCGCCGTGCACCATTGCCGCCGCGATGGCGCGATTCAACGCGACCATTGGGTTGTCGGACATTCGCCCGAGCAGATCATAGAGCGCCAGGATCTGCACCCAATCCGTCTCCTCGGCTCGGGCAGCTTCGTCGTGAACGGCGGCAATGGCCGCTTGCAATTGGTATGGGCCAACGGCGCCCTTAGGTAATGTGGCCGAAAGAAGCGCGACTCCCTCGGCGATCTGTTGCCGATCCCAGAGCATCCTGTTTTGCTGCGCGAGCGGTATCAACTCGGCCTCGGCGCCCGTTCGCGCGAGACGGCGAGCATCGGTCAGCAACATAAGCGCGAGCAATCCAGCGACCTCCGTGTCGTCCGGTTGCAGTTGGCGGAGGATCCGAGTCAGACGCACCGCCTCACGTGACAGATCGGCTCGACGCAGATGGGGCCCGACGCTGCCCGTGTAGCCTTCGTTGAAAATGAGGTACAGCACGTGTAGAACAGAGCGCAGGCGCTGCGCTCGCTCCTCGGTAGTCGGCAGTTGGAATGGAATGCTGGAGTCCTGGATGCTTTGTTTGGCCCGGCTGATCCGCTGGGCCATTGTTGGTTCGGGAACAAGAAAAGCGTGGGCGATCTCCGCCGTGGTCAAGCCACCCACCGCGCGCAGCGTCAGCGCTATCGCCGAAGCCGGAGTCAATGCAGGGTGGCAGCACATGAAGAGCAGGATGAGTGTGTCGTCCTGATCCGGTTCGCGGGCGGCGTCGGCCGGCGGCGCGAGTTGGTCCATCTCGAGCGCTGCTTTACTTTCCCGACGGCGGCGGGCTGATTCGCTGCGAATGTGGTCGGTCATGCGACGGAAAGCGACTTGCGTCAGCCACGCGCGGGGATTCTCCGGCAGGCCATCCCGCGGCCACTGCAGTGCCGCAGCGAGCGACGCTTCCTGCACGGCATCCTCGGCGGCAGCGAAGTCACGGAATCTTCGGACAACGACTCCGAGCACCTGCGGCGTCAGCTCGTGCAACAGGTGCTCGATCGGAGGGTCTAAAGGCTGTGTTGTCACCAGGGGCTCCCCGCCAGAATCTCACAGCCCCAAATCAGAATGGCTGCCCAGCACTTGACGCACCTCGATGGGCATATTGCCCGGAGCGCCACCGGGACCAGGAGCAGCGGAAGCCCGCGCGGCAATCTTATACGCCTGCTCCGGGCTCTCCACGTCAATGATCCAGTATCCGGCGAGAAACTCTTTGGACTCCGGGAAGATTCCATCCGTAATCGGCGCGCCGTCCTTGCCTGCGCGTACGAGCTTGGCTTGGTCGGGCCAGCCCAAGCCTTCGGTGCCAACGAATAGGCCTTCGTCCTTGAGCTGCTTGCTGAAAGCGCGCATGAAAGCGACGTTCGCCTCCATGTCCTTCTTTAACCATTTGGCGTACTCGGCAAAATTGGCTTTCGTGCCGTTCATCATCAGAATGTACTTCATCTCTTTTTCGCTCCTTTCGATTTTGGCACCGCGTTAGTGCGTTTTCATGGTGTAGTCGAAACACGCGAAGCGCTTTCGACACCGCGTTACGAAGATTTGGGGGAGTAGCTCACGATCTGCCGGACTTCAATTGGCATGTTCGTGGGCATTCCGCCGGGGCCTGGGGCCACGGAAATCCGTGAAGCGATGTCATAGGCTCGCTCGGGAGTCTGGACGTCAACGGTCCAGTAGCCGAGTAGAAACTCTTTGGCTTCGGGGAAGATGCCGTCAGTGACCGGCATACCGGCTCTTTGCCCGCGCACGACTATAGCCTGATCCGGGCCGGCCAAGCCTTCCGTATCCACAAACTCTCCAGATTCGGTTAACTCCTTGTTGATGCTCATGAGGACCGCCATGTGCGCATCGATGTCCTTCTTGGACCATGCATGATAGGTGTCCACACCCGCCTTCGTACCATTCATCAGCAAAAGGTATTTCATGTGCTTTATGCTCCTCTCAATTGGGTCATCTGGGCGATAGTTGCTGCCCTTTCATACAGTAGTCGGAGCGGGTAAGACATCCTCGACATCCCGCGACAACATATTTTCAACAAGAATCCTGGCCAGTCTGATGTCGATTTCGCGCTACAAGGATCGACTCCCTGGCAGAGGTGCGAAGATGACCAGCGATACAGTGGTTCTGGATGTAACCCGAGACTGGACTACGGCCTGCGATGTCCAGGAACGATTTATGCAGCATGCCCGCCCAACAACCGACACCCTGAGCTACAGCGCACGTTGCCGGCAGGTGCGCGCGTTGGGCGGGGATTTCTACGATTTTATGCTTCTGCCCCATGATCGTATGGCACTAGCTGTCGGAGATGCGTCCGGCAAAGGCCTCGCCGCCGCGTTGATGATATCGAATGTTCAGTCCTCGCTTCGCACCGCGGCGTTGTTCACCGGAAACGACGGGCCGGCCGTACTCACGGCGGTGAATCGGCAGGTTTACGCATCATCGCTCGAAGATCGGTTCGCCACATTATTCTACGGCGTTTTCGATGGGGCAACGCGCAGGCTGAGGTATGTGAATGCAGGCCACAATCCCCCGATGGTCATTCGGCGAGACAGGTCGATCGTTTGGCTTAGAGCCGGTGGCTTGCCCGTCGGAATATTTCCGAATTCGACCTATGAGCAAGGCGCAGTTCAGCTCCATCCTGGCGATCTGATCCTCGCCTACACTGACGGAGTGGTTGAAGCGGTAAATCCCGCTGGCGACGAGTGGGGAGCAGAGGGCCTCCGAAAGGCAGCGGCCGAAAGCGACGCACAATGCCCTGACGACATTGTCCATGCGATCTACACATCTATGGACGATTTTTCGCGCGGACACCAGACGGATGACGCCACAGTGGTAGTTGTGCGCGTGCGCTGAGCTCGTAACCTGCCGCCTGTTCGCAAATCGTCTGGAAACCATCCTTCTCGGTGGCCCCTCCCACCGCGCGCAAAGCAAAAGCACGTTCGCTTCTATGATTTAGAGAGCAGCCGGCTGCCACACGGGCCAAGTCAGTCCGGTTCTAGGAAGTCGCGGCTGGCACAACTCATTTCACTTGGACGCTAGTGGGGTAATCGGACATCGACGGTAACGATGTAAAACGGCCAATCGGTTCAAAATTCCTTCTAAGCGTGGCTGGTTGACTTTGGTCAGGTGTTCCACTACAGTCCGCTCAACTGTAAATGGGCCATGCAATCAAGCCCGTGCATTACATTCAGCGAAAGGAAAAATCAATGCGAAAGCAACGTGCCCTCGCAATCTGTCTCGGTGTGTGTCTTTTGCTTCTAGGAGCCTCGGTCTACGCGCAGATGGTCCGCCCGACCCATTCCGGTACGGTATGGGAACTATCCTTCATCCACGTGAAGCCAGGAATGGGCTCCGCCTATGACAAGTATCTTGCGAGCGAGTGGAAAAAAGAACAGGATGCCCTCAAGTCGGCGGGCATTATTCTTACCTACAAGGTCATTGCGACCGAAGCTCACAGCCCGAACGACTGGGACTTGATGCTCATGGTCGAATACAAGGATCTGACAACTCTCGAAGCGAATGAGGACAAGGCCGACGCTATGCTTCAGAAGATGTTCGGCGGCGATGAAAAAGTAATGCAGGGATACAAAGAACGGTCCGAGATCCGCGAAGTACTGGGCACGCGCCTGGCACGAGAAATCATTCTCGAACCGAAGAAGTAGAAGAAGTAGACGAGCCCGCCAGGGGAGGCGGCCATGTCCAACGTCGCCTTCTCGGCACGACCGCTAAGACGAAAAACCCGGAATTCACTACTAGCCAGATAAATGAATCAACCCTAGCACCCATCTGTCCGGTTTCGCTGTTAGGACGTTTGTCAGCATCTGCGCACAGCGACAATGAATCCAATCGTCCCGACAAGAGCCGCGATACCACGACTAAACAACACAGCGTTCCAGGGAGAAAGCTCCTTTTGTGCTACTACTCTTGCTACTACTTTCGGTCGATTTGGCCCCTTCCGGAACCCGCTTAAACACTGGCGATTCGTTCAAATCGAAAACCGATGTTGATAACAAGAGACATACCAACGCTCACCAACCCCTCACCTCCCACTCACCAATTGGGGTTTCAATCCCCCCCCCCTCTCCGCCATAACTATATAGTTAACTTATAATGTATGTTACCTAATAATGTCTTCAGTCACTGTCCCCAATGGGTTCGATCCTCCTATAGTCACTCCTTCTCCGAAAGTGTTGCTGGACCGCAGGGGACGGGCGAGCTTAGCTTTCAAATTCGATGCAATCGCTGACGGCGGACCGAAACCAATCCCAAAACGTGTCGTAGGTCTGTCGGATTCCCAGCCAATGTTTGCGAAGTCGCGAATGATGACCACCTGTGGCATGGATTTTTGCACCCAGCAGGCGACGTCGTCGCAGTCGAGGCGAAGTGCGAATGGCACGAGTTCGCGGTGACCGTAGCGTTCTTTGAGGCCCACCATGCGCTCAGAGATCTGGGGTTCGCCAAGAATGCAAGAATGCGCCATGGGCGGAACTTCTGGATTCCGGTTTGGTGCACCCACAGAAACTCCCGTGGGTACACGAACCAATCGGGCTTCTGGGTTCCGCTGAGAAGTTCAATGGGAGTGACGGATTCACCGCTCATCGGAGAACCAGTTCTAGGTCTAGGACTTCACATGGACGTTTTGCGCGTTCCTCCCAGTACCCCGTTTTCACTTGGCTGACGCGGGCGGCGATTTAGGTCCAACATTGACCCGCTATGTCGCGACAGTGACTCCGCCTCCGCGGGCCATAATGACTGCTATTTTTTGCCGGTCAAGGGAGGCAGTTCACCCGAACGATCTGGAAGAAAAACCCGGAGCAAAAGAAAAATCACGAAGGCGTAACCCAAAACATTCAACACGAAAAACAAAAGCAGTTCAGAGATGAGGTTGTCCGCATACTTCCACGGAATCCATTCGAGGAATCTCTGAAAGAAAGTCTGCATCAGGTAAGATCCGGAATATGTCAGATAGGGAACCGGCCCATTGATTCCGGAGGATCGTAGCGCGATCGCGAGAAGCGTGATGACAACTCCACCAAAAATGGAATACCAGATGAGTTTGCGGCGCAAGAAGGAATCCAGTTGAAAAGCTTTAGTAACAGCAAAGCGTTCGGTGAGGTTTTAGCTTATCTGGAATTTGCCGACTGCGCGAGTCCCTTCCGGGCTCATCCACTTGCAGTGGTCCTGCAGGTAGGGTGGGATTTTGCAACTGGCGTAGGCGTTGTTCTGCAAGGCGAATTGTCTTCGAGGACCACCAAAGCACTGGAATCGTTGGTTGTGGTTTGCTACGACTTAGCCGCACGCCGGGGACAGGGTTGGCATCGGTAGGATTGCTCCGTGAGTCGGAGACTAACCCCGTTTGAGAGTCAACCTGTCCTGGGGCAATCTTCCCTTCGAGTTTCAATGAAGCAGGACTCCAGGGAGAGTCCTGGAGAACGCGGAAAACATCGCTCAGATTCCATTTTTCAGGCGCTCTGTCCCAAGTAGATGTGCCTAGTGAGGTGGAGAGGGCAAGCCAAGTGGTGAAGATAGCTTTAGTAATCATCGGTGGATTACCCGCAGTCTATCGGGGTTGGATGTTACCACTCGCAGGCGTTTACCAAGACCTAGAGATTTCTTTCGAAGGACACCCGGTTAACAACAACATCTATTCTGCTGCGGGGATTTTGACTTTTGGCATTTCAATCATCCCCGACCAAGTTCGGTCTTTGCGCGGCTCGATGGAAAACTTTCCGCGCAAGTAATATGAGCGCTTATCGCCAGGACTGAAGACCCAGACGTGCAAAACACCGAGGTCAAGCAAAGCAGCTTGGTTCTTAGGAACCCCAGCGCCGTGGTGAGAAATGTCGAAACGCAGGTAGCTGTCATGCGGCAGTCGCAGCATCCCTAATTCGACGGTAAGCTCATCATACGGCAGGCTCGTGTGAGCCAAAAGCTTGTCTTGGTCGTCGACGACCTCGAATTGAATCGCTTCCAGATTGAGCGGCACTTCCATTACGTTGGCGACATTCGCCACGTTGCGCAGTTCGAGGTACGTCGTTATCAAGAGGGCACCATTCAGAACCTGGCCACGAGCAAGTCCCAAGCGAGCCTGCAGACCGTTGACGGGTGATGACCAGCCAGTGTCATCGTTCCCGGCTGTGGCCAGCGGAGTGGCGGCCAAGAGTAAGAATGCTAAGACGGTCGCAAGCATCTGGTTCATCGCCCTAACGCTTTCATGGCAATTACTAGACGCGAGTTTCCTTGGATTAATTTTCAATCGTTGGTAAACCTTACGACTTGCGGTATTTGTACGCAAGTGCCTGATTTGCGTCGGGTAATCGGGACTTGAGCAAAATGCACGGTTGGCACATTGGTTAGCAAGGTTGGGATTGCAGTTGCACAAGATGGTGTGGGACCCCGCTATGCGCGGCGTTTAGTGTCTACTCGCAAAATACGCGAACTTTCTTCCCGCCGCTCTCATCCACTTGTACATTGAGTTCTTTCAGGACATTTTCCAGTTCCTGGCCCTTGAGCCGCGAAAGGCTGCCAATGTCGACGCCGTTCGCGTAAAGCTTGTCTTGTACCTTCTGGGGCAGCAGGAGGTGCAAGCCGGCCGAAGCCCGAATAAAACTCAAGGGAATGCGCACGTTCACGTTGTCACTGCTTCCCGGCTTTTCCACTTCCACTCTTAAGTAGCGTAGTGGTTTGCTGTCACTCGGTTTGGCTTCGGAAGACACAGCCGGCCCGCTTTCGCTTTCCGCACCTGCCAGCGTATCCAGCTTGTTCAGCAGTTTTTCCGCTTCCTCAGTCGTAATTTTGCCCGTAGCGAGCAGTTCAAGTACTTTCTTGCGTTCGGCCGACATGGCAATGCTCCTTTCGAGTTTAGTCCAGCTTGGTCCTAGGAAAGCTTGTTGAGCGCTTCGTCCACGCTGATCTCACCACGAGCGATCTGTTCCAGCACGTACAGATTCGGCGAGGGCGCCTCAAAATCGCGGTCCAGCGCGGCGGAGATGGCGTTCAAGCGGTTTTTCACGGTCGGATAACTGATGTTGAAGATGCTCTCCATCTTCTTGATGGTTCCGTGATGCCGAATGAATACGATGACAAACGATTGGTCTTCAGGAGACAGTCTGGCCAGCGGCGAGAGGTCGAATTCACCCTCGACGTGCACACCGCAACCCGGACAGGAAAGCCTGGCGAGTTTGAGCGGTCTCGAGCAGGAGGGACATTTGGCTTGAGAAATATCCATGGGTTGCCTCGTACAAGTCAACATAATCAACTTGTGGATTAAGGATGTAAAGTATAATCTTAAATAAGTTAAGGATGCCCAGTCGTTCGCTTAACGCCGCAGCTACGTGGCTGCAACTGAGCAGTGCCCAATGCAAACAAAACACGTGAAAATCGGTCTGTGCGAATCGGGCAGGTGGGTTTAGCAAACCGCCGCCTTCAACCTCTCTGAAATGGTCTGCTCGGGCTTCGATGCTAGTATTCGCATTTGCGTGTAGTGCTACTATGTGTAAATATAGTTTCGTATGGTACACAGGCGATTCTGGCTGAAACTGCTCGAACGCGCGTGGAAGGAGCGATCCGTCGTCTGGCTCGCTGGCGTGCGGCGGGTTGGGAAAACCTGCCTTTGTCAGGATCTTCCCGAAGTTGAATATTTCGACTGTGAACTCCCTCGAGTTCGCCGCATGATGCTTGATCCAGAGAGCTTTCTCGACGGTCTGGTCGGCAAGCGCGTCGTGTTGGATGAAATCCATAGGCTGCAGAACCCGTCAGAATTGCTCAAAATCGCAGCCGACCATCATTCACGCACACACATTGTGGCGACTGGTTCTTCGACTCTGGGGGCTTCGAAAAAATTCAGAGATACGTTGGCGGGACGGAAGAGGGACCTCTGGCTGGCGCCGATGTGTCTTCTCGACATGGACGACGCGAACCAGACGGACCTAAAGCACCGTTTTCTACGGGGCGGCCTTCCTCCCTTCTTTCTGCCCGAGAAACACCCAGAACGCGACTTTCAGGAGTGGATGGACGCTTACTGGGCTAAGGATATCCAGGAACTCTTCCGTCTGGAACGGCGAGATTCGTTCCAGCGATTCACCGAGCTGGTCATGGCACAAAGCGGCGGCATCTTTGACGCAACTCGATTTGCCCGCCCTTGCGAGGTAAGCCGGCCAACCATCACAAACTACCTCCGCGTTCTTGAGGCAACGTTCGTCGCGCATATCGTTCGCCCCTTCAGCAGTCGTCGGCCCACTGAGATAATCGCCGCGCCCAAAGTCTATGGCTTCGATACCGGTTTCATTTGTTACTACCGTGGCTGGCAGGACTTGCGGGATGATGACCTTGGGACGCTATGGGAGCATTTCGTACTGAATGAAATTATGGCTCGCTCGCAGAGCCGGGAAGTGTTCTATTGGCGCGACAAGCGCGGGCACGAGGTGGACTTTGTCATCGCGACCCGCCGAAAGAGACCAGTAGCCATCGAGTGCAAATGGTCCGCGAACAATTTCGATCCCACAAATCTTATTGCATTCCGGTACCAACATCCGGAAGGCGACAACCTCGTCCTCGCTCACGATGTGGAGCGTGCCTTTACCCGCAGCTATGGTGACCTACGAGTGCGCTTTGATGGCATTCGGTCCTTCGCCGATTCGCTTTCTTCGTGGGCTGAGTGAAGCGCCATTGTTCAGCGCAGGTCCCGAAAAGGCAGTGGAATGCTGGAGCCGTGGCCATTGCGCACGCATCCCCGCAAGCCGACTCCCCTAGATACGGAGAATTGGGGCTCGAGAGTTTCACCGACGTTTAACATCGCATGGACAATCCTTCAACATGCGGTCCTTATCTTAGCAGTCAAGTCACACTAGCTTTCAGCGAAGCAACTTCGGTTGGTTTTCTTGAGATGTGTGGAGCTTCCACGCACCCATAAAGAGGAGCGGGCTTGCTTGGGATCCACGAGCCAAGTAAGGACCCTTCTATCACCCGCCCTCAAGAAGCTGTGCCAAAGCAGGTCAAAACTTCGTGCGAAGAATTCATCCTGTATTGCTGTTCATAGGACTCACCTTTCTGGGTTGCTTTAGAGCCAAAGGGGCTCCTGCAGGCGCGTTTGTGGGTTCGCTTACTGATCCGGCCGGGGCTGTCATTCCTAGAGCAATGGTGACCCTAGCCAACTCGGCCGCGGCCTTCTACGAGGCCGTTTCGACCGTCTCACGGAACGTTTTTATCTTTACAACTTTCAAAGCGCTCCATCCGGAACGCATATCGGCCCGCGAGGTGGGCTTGTCCTGTCACGTAACCGAAAGAAGTGAGCAGCAAGGCGCTTTTGAGAGCATTGGAAAACCAAAATCTCTTCGCTCCAGTCAATTCGAATACTTTGCAGATATAAGGAGAAATAGAAATGAAGAAGGCTAGAAATGGAATAAGAACTGGGGCTCTCGCGACGACTCTGTCTACGGTCTTGCTCGCCTGCATCCTCCTGCCGGGCGCTTTTAAGGCTGGTGGCCAGGAGATCTCGGAGAAGCATTGGGGCCTGATAACCGCTCCCGTTTACGGCACCCATGAGTCGGGCGTGTATTCGGCCGCGGAATTGTTTGCTGGTCCGAATAAGTTCGGCAGTTACTATGCTGGAGTCTTGCCAAACGGTAGCATCGTCAAGCCAGCTGGAATCAGCGTACAGGTTGGCATGAATCCCCTAGGGGCAGCTCTGACGCCCGATGGAAAGTTTCTTGTCACGACGAATGACGATGAACGCGAAGGTGGATTTGTTTCCTACCAGAATCCGACGAACCTCGGCTCGTACTCGCTTTCGGTCATTGACACCTCCAATATGACCGTGGTCTCTCAGATCAATACCGCGGGCACGTTCTTCATTGGCCTCGTCGTGACGGGGAAAGGTCCATACACGGTTTGGGCGTCCGGCGGGCCCAGCAATGATGTAAAGCTGTTCAATATTTCAACTCTTGGTACCGTTTCCGTAGCGACGCCGGCGCACATCACAATTGCTCCCATCTTGCCGAGCAATAAGGGATACGTTTCGAATTACACTCCGGACGTTGCGTTAAACACCGCGGACGGAAGCGGAAACAAGCCGCCGGTGCCCTCTGCCTTCAGCCGCACCACGGGAGCGCAAATCACGTTCCCAGCGGGGTCCGCCCTGAGCCAAGACGGAAAGTTCCTCTACGTCGCCTGCAACGGAGACAACAGCGTCGCGGTGATTGACACCACGCTACTCCAAGTCGTCCGCCAGGTGCCTGTGGGATATTTTCCGTACACGGTTTCAGTGAGCCAGTCAGGAGAGAGTGTGTTTGTTTCCAACTGGGGCATCACTGAGTACAAGTTTGCGAAGCCGACTTACGACCCGATGACGGGCAAACTGACAGCTGTGGGCACTACTGGCTCCAATCAGCCGGATGGCTTCTACGTCCCGGTGACCAGCACGATGGACTCGAATCCCCAGACTTCGTCAGTTTCCATTCTGAGCGCTCCCCGAGGGAACGGCGCACAATTGAGTTTGCAGGACTCCGTCTATGAAGGCCAAGAGTTGGACGACCTGTTCAAGGTTGGGGATACCCACCCATCTGCGACGGCCATCATTCACCGCGGTTCCCGCGAGGTCGTCTACGTCGCCAAGTCGAACAGCGACAGCCTGGGCATCATCCGCGTTAGTAAAGGTAAAGGCAGCGCAAGCAATGGGGACTCCCTTCTAGACGACGCCTGCGACGAACACGAGAACAGCGGCATCTGCAAATTCCACGACTTCGACCTCTCCCCGATCCATCTCGAACTGGAAGACGGACACAAGGTTCATGGGGCCTATCCCAACGCGCTCGCTGTGTCTCCCGATCAGGACCGATTGTATGTTGCCGAAGCCGGCATCAACTCCGTTGATGTGCTGGATATCCATAATTCGCTCCATCCGAGACTCCTTGGACGCATTCCCACAGGCTGGTATCCGACGGGTCTGGCGATCAGCTCCGATGGCCAATTCCTGTACATCACGAATGCCAAAGGAATCGGAGAAGACATCAATCCCAAGACCAACACCACGACGGGCAACCCTCCGCCCTCAGGATTGGTCTCCGATCCCAGTACGGATAGCAACTTTATTTATGGCAGCGTTCAGCAAGTGAACCTGGAGAATACGCGTTTCGACAGGGATGACGTGCTGGAAAACAATTTCGCGATCCACAAAACAGGCGACACGAGCATCGTTCCGGTAGGCGGAGGCCCCTCGAAGAGGATCAAGCACGTCTTCTTCATCCTCCATGAGAACAAGACCTTCGATTCCATGCTTGGCAATCTGGGATCGCAATTCGGCCCGTACGCCAGCCTGACGTACAACGACCGAAGCGGCACTCCGTACACGAACGGCCAGTTCACCGGCGTTTCCATCAATACGCAAACCCTGGCAAAGACGTTTGCCACCGCGGGGAATTATTACTCCGATTCCGAAGAAAGCGATGCCGGACACCAGTTCTGCGCCTCCGGTACGGCCACCGACTACACCGAGAAGACGTTGTTGGTGAAGAGCGGGCGCGGTTTGCTGGTCAACAAAAACTTCGAGCCGGAGGACTACCCTGAAGGCGGCTACATCTTCAACAATGCCGCTCGCCACGGCATTTCCTTCAAGGACTACGGCGCATTGATCCGCATCGAAGGCACGGACACAGGCACCAGCACGCCGACACAGCTGAACGATCTTCTCAGCGGACTGGCTGGCTTCCCGCAATTGCAGGCTGACAAATTCAACGTCACCCTTCCCTTGGTCGATCTCGGCGATGTGAACACCTCGACGCAGGGACTCGGGCAGAGTTACTTCATGAAACTGCCTATCGTGGCTGTGCTGGGTGGATTCAACTCCAACGGAGAACCCAGGCTCGATCGGAACTATCCTGGGTATAACTTCAACATATCGGACCAGCGGCGCGCTCAGGAATTCATCAAGGACTTCGATCGCATGGTCGGGGCGGGAACTCTCCCAGAGTTTATTTATCTCTATCAACCCAACGACCACACGGGCGGTATTCAAGCTCCTAACAGTAGCGTCGTGGGCGGCAGCGCCGTGCAGGAAGTGGCTGACGGAGATGTTGGTCTTGGAATGGTGATAAAACACATCATGAAGAGCCCGGTCTACTACAATGCAGACACCGGCGAGGGGAGCGCCATTTTCATCACCTATGATGACGCCCAGTCCACCCTCGACCATATTCATCCGCACCGCACTCCGCTTATTGTCGTCAGCCCTTACGCGAAGCCCGGCTATCTCGGTTTGCGGCATTACATAACCGCTTCTGTTGTGAAGACCGAAGAACTTCTCCTCGGTTTGCCACCCAACAACCTGGGCGACCTGTTTGCCACGGACTTGCGTGATCTGTTCCAGCCGAAGTACAACGGCATCACTGCGGCCACGGTGGGCGTCACACGGACGGCTCAATACGTTCCGTCGCCTGAGGGCAGGCGCGTCTGGGCTCTTGTGAATCAGCTCGACCTCAGCGCACCGGATCGCGACAGCTTCCGTCTCGGTGCCCTGACACGGCTCTCCATGTACGCCGACCAGCTTCATCAGGCCGCAGCGAAGAGCCATCGTTTGCAGACCGCATCGTACAAGTCGAGACAGGCGACCATTTTCGAAACCGCGCTTCGCGTGGTGAAGGAAGGCACACCCCGCGACCTCGACGACTAAACATCAGATTGAGCTTCGGCCGCAAACCCTGGTTGAAAGCATCTACCAGCCAGGCGCGGGAGGTGTAGCACAAGAATTTCAGCTTATCGTCCTTTTGCGGCGGGGCGGAAAAGCGTTGGAACAAAT
>JBAVHY010000180.1:0-2992 GCA_049686315.1 Candidatus Acidiferrum sp.
TCCAAAGGCTGAAATGCTTCCATCCTCATACGAAGTACGGTTCGACAGGAAGGAGTTTGAGAAGCCGACAAAGGCCAAAAAATAAGGTGCAATTCACACGCAGAGACTATCGAATTTGCGGATCAATGCTTCTTGCAGCATAACCATACGGAGTTTTTTGGATGCGGTGGATTCTGCGCAAGTCCTGCAATATGCTGTTGCAATGGTCGAACCCATCAAGATAGATCTAGAGCGCCAGCTTTGGCTTTGGATCGAGAAGAACGAGAAGGAGAGCAGCCGTCTCGAATTCAAGTTAAGAATTGAAATCGGCACACCCGGCGGTACAGCAGAGTTTATCCGCGATGTCCTTTCTCTGGCCAATTCCGAGGGTGAAGCTCCTCGTGAGGAGGGTCACCTGGTCATTGGCTTCAAGGACGGCCGGTTTCACGATAAGAACGAACACTACGACGGTGCCACGTTCGGTCAGATCCTAGACTCCTACATTTTTCCATTAGTGAATTATGCATTGAAAGCCTTTGAGGTCGAGGGGAAGAGCATCAACGTGTTGGTCATCAGAGCCGACGCGGATGTCGTCTATCTGGTGAACAAGAAGCTGCATGACGGGGGCCGGGTGCTCCTAGCGCCTGGGCAGTCTTGGGGGCGAAAGGCGGACCGCAAAATTGACCTTAGCGGCGAGCATATCCACCAGCGCCTGCGGGAAATTGCCGAGAGACAAGTCGAAACAGCGACAGAACCACTCCGTAGAAGAATCAAGACTCTAGAACGCAACTCTGGCCCTGCCTTTGAGGTCAAGAGGATTCGTTTTGACATGGAACGAGATGCTGGCTGGGACACGCTCGATGGGTATCTCGACAAACTGATGCCCTATGCGCGCGAGTTCGATGAGCCAGTAAAACACGAGGTGCTCGACGCGGTGATGGAGGTCACGGGCCGCACTCGGCTAGGAATGCCCGCCAAGGTGGCGCGATCAGTGGATACGGTGTTGCTGGAAGTGATGCCAGTCAAAGCCGGGGGTTTTAACTATCCTGCTAGAGAGTCGTTTTCCGAGAGTGACCTTGAATTGCTTAAGCGAATCGAGCACGCAACTTTCGAGATGACGTGGGATGCTTGCCGCTACCTTCGCGACATTGAGGTAGTAGAGGTGTGCGCACGCCTCTACTGGTATTTAATTCGTTTCACCACGTTGAATAAACTGCGACGTCTTCAATCGGAGTGTCTGCATAACGTGCGCTACGCTCGTAGTAGATGCGCTGAGGAGCGCAATGGGAAAGCATTTCCTGAGGCGCAGGAGAAGCTGAGTTGGGAGATAAGAGATGCACTCGATGCGTTTGAGTGCAAGGGGTACTCGGTTACTACTCCCGCCGCGAACAAGCTGGGGCCATCTGAGATTGCCGCCTGCCTTGCTATCATCAAAACAGGGGAAGCGGTGGATTTGATGTCAGCGAAGCGGGAACTGCCGCTGGCAAAGGCGATCGCTCTGGCATGGAAGGACAAGCAGATCGTTGGCGTGGGGGCAGTCAAGCGTGAGCGGCCTGAGTATGCTGCCGCTGTCGGTAAGAAGAGCGGAGTTGAGTTGCCCTCCGAAACGCTGGAGCTGGGCTATGTTGCCGTCGCACCCGAGCACCGCGGCCACCATCTATCGGATTGTCTTATAAACGCACTGCTAAAACAGAATAAAGGACGGCTCTTTGCGACCACCTACAGCGAATACATGAAAGACGCCCTCATACGGGCCGACTTCAGGACCGCCGGGAAGGAATGGAAGGGCAGGAAGTTCATGCTGTCTCTCTGGCTGAGGGAAGAGTAGTCTCTGGAACGGATTTGGTTAACCCTTCTCTTTCGGATTGTTCTGTCTGATAAATTCTGTTATCAGACACATTAACCACTGAAAACACGGTCGGGCGGATGCAGGATGTCGTAACGCTACCTGAGTCGGAAAACTTGCCCGCGCTGCCTCCGGTGATTGCTGGCGCTAACACGCCCGAGATCGAACGCCGCGTCGAAAACTTCTTTCACTCTGTAGCCTCCATCTTCGAGGCCTGGGTCAACCGGCGTAAATCCCATCACACACGCCGCGCGTATCGCGGCGATGTTATGGCCTTCGTCGAGTTCTGCAAGTTTGCCTGGCCTCAGGATTCCGCGAAGCTGCTGCGCGTCTCCATCCTTGATGTCCAGGCATTCAAGGAGCACATGGGGAAACACGGCGGGGCCCCGAAGACGATCAATCGGCGTATTTCCTCGATATCGTCGTTCTACAAATTCTTGAGCGGCGCTGCGGCGGAGTTGCGACTCCCCATCACCGTACCCAATCCCGCCCATGCGCAGTTCATCTCGCGCGAGTCCTCCGACCCCGTCGATGAAACCCGAGCCCTCTCCGAAACTCGGGCACGGCAGCTGATGGGAATGCCTTCTGGCGATTCGCTGCTGGAAATGAGGGATCGCGCCATCCTCAAGTTCTATCTCTATACCGGAGCGCGCATCGAAACCGGCTGCAAGCTCAACGTTTCGGATTTTCACCAGGACGGTGAGGAGGCGACGCTACGCTTCCAGCTCAAGGGCGCACGCGCCAAGACCAAGGGCATTCACTTCAGCGCAGCCGAAGCCATCACCGAGTACATCAAGGCCGCTGGCATCGAGAGCGGCCCCCTCTTCCGCCCTCTTCGTTCCAGGCGTGGCGATGCCCTCTCCTCTCGACGGATGAATCAGCGCAGCATGTACCGCGTGCTCATGAGCTATCTGGAGCGCGTGCCCGGCGCGATGCACGAAATAGAGCTACCCAATGGTGAGAAAGAAAAAGTGTGCGTCTACTCGCCGCATTCATTGCGGGCGACGACGGCGACGCTGCTGCTCGACACCAGCGTGCCCATTGAATCGGTCCAGGACCTGCTCGACCACAAGCACATCACCACCACCCAGATTTACGACAAGCGCCGGCGTAGCACCTCAGAGAGCGCCTCCCACGACGTCCCCATTTAAGTTCACCATTTACCAT
>JBAVHY010000181.1:0-30727 GCA_049686315.1 Candidatus Acidiferrum sp.
CCGCCACGCCGCCCTCGCCGCTGCCGGTTCGGTTCGGCGCTCGGCCGCGCCACAGGCTCGGGTTGCGTGGGGAATTCTTTCTCGTCCACGGGTGAAGGCTGAGCTGGCCCACTCTCCGCCGAAACAGATTCTGTAGCAGTTTCGGCAGCAGGCGCTTCGGCAGCTTTCGACTGAGGAGGCGCGGGAATTTCTGCAGGCTCCGTAGCCCCGAGGCGCGTCGCACTCTCCTGCGCCTTCGTTTTCCAGTCTGCACGCCGGAAGCGCTCCGCCGCGGTCAAATACCATCTGCCTGCGTCGGCGGTGTTGCCGCTGGACTCGAAGTAGCGCGCGAGCTCGAACGCCACCATGGCATCCCGCGTCTTTGAGAAAAGATTGGTAAGTTGTCCCGCGGGATCTTTGCCCGTCCGCGCGCGGCGGATGCGCGCCGTTATCTGTTTCCAGTCAGCCATACAATGCAATGAATTCTAGCAGTGAAGTGTGTGTTTCGCCAGCAGGACCGTCAGCCGCCCGGGCGCTCGAAGGTCCGAGGCTCGTGGTGTTTATTGATTGACGCCAAAGCAGCGGACGAAGTATGCTCTTCGAGTTCCGCCCGGGGAGGGTTTTATGCTACGTCTGCGCGCATTCTGTGCAGTCGCACTGGCTTTGAGCCTAGCATCTCTGCCGGCGTGGAGCGCTTCGACACCAAGCGTCGCTCCACTCGGTACCATCATTGCCGCGGATCGCGCCCACATAGGCCAAGCGATAGCGGATGTCGGCACCACCGTCTACGGTGGCGACAAAATCAGTACTGAACTCCAAGGCAGCCTGCAATTGCGCGCTGGAGCGGCAAGGTTGTTGCTCCTTGGTTCTTCCGCCGCAATTGTGAACGACGCGGAAGGTGCGCCCTCGGCGAAATTGTTGCTCGGCACGGCGACCTTTTCCACCGGCAACGCACACGCCTTTACCCTCTTTGTTTCCAGGGCCACCATCCGGCCGCATACAGATGCTCCCACTATTGGACAAGTCACCTATCTGAACGACAAGGAACTGTTGGTGACCTCGCGCCGCGGCGGACTCACCGTCACCGTCGAGAACGAAATGCAGGTCATCCCCGAAGGAACTTCCTACCGCGTGCTCCTTGATCCAGCGCCCGAAGAAGCCCAGGGTCCGGCGGGTTCGGGTTCAGGCCAAGGCCCCAACGGGAACAAGGGAGGGCCATTGAAGGCCGGCCGCAGCCGCTTCCTCATCATAGCCACGGCGCTCACGGCTGTGGTGACGGCGTTTGCGCTGAGTGAGGCGTTGGAAAGCCCCGCTCGCCCGTAAGTAAACTACACAACAGCAAGGGATTCACCCACGGCCAGCGATCGGAAATGCGTTGGCCGTTTTCTTTTTTTCGAGCCTTGACTCGCGCGCCGCGCCTCAAAGTGACGCGATCACATCGATTTCGACCAGCGCATCTTTTGGCAGGCGCGCGGCCTGAACGGTCGAGCGCGCGGGCGGAGCCGCGGTAAAGTAACGCGCGTAGACTTCGTTCATGGTCGCGAAATCGTTCATGTCTTTCAAGAACACCGTGGTTTTGACCACGTGATTGAAGGAAGCGCCAGACGCCTCCAGAACCCCTTGCAAGTTTTCCAACACTCGCTCCGTTTGTTGCCGGATGTCGGACCCCGCCAATTCTCCGGACTTGGGGTCCAGCGCCACCTGGCCGGAGACGAACACGAAGCCGTTGCACCGAATCGCCTGCGAATAGGGTCCGATCGGTTTGGGAGCGCGAGCCGTCGTTACGATATCTTTCATTGTGAAGCCTCCTGATATGCGGAGGAAAAGAATAACAGATGGGATTCGGTGAAGGGAGGCTTACCGCCGGCGTCCTTGCACGTGGACGAAGCCAGTGTTCGAGTGATTGCGCACAGCTTCACGCTTCTTAATCAGTGCTTCTGCCTGCTGGTCAGAAAGCCCCTGATTGACCACTTCCAAAATCTGCTTCTCGGACATGCCCGTGTTCTTCAGCCGCCCGATCTGCGCGCTCGTCAGCGTCGGAAGGTTCTGAATCCGCCGGTGCAGGATCGCCTGCACGGTTGGATTGCCAAGGCCAATCAACTTCAGTGTGACCGCTTCGCCGCTGAGAATGTCAATTTGATCTGACTGCGCCACCACCAGGATCTCGGCCTCGCTGTACCCGGCACGTGAAAGGTCCATGGCGGCATCGCCGTTGGAAAACTCGTGATGATTCGCGCGCGCGGCTTTCAGCATGGCGATGCAAAGGTCATCCGAGGCGCCCGCGCGTTTCAGTTTCGTGAGCTGCGCGATCTCCATATCGCTCACTTTCATCTTCTTCAGCTCATCCAGACTGGATGACCACATTCCGGACTGATCGAGACCGCTGTAGTCGGTCACTGAATGCTTCTCGCATCCCGCCACAAAAAGGGCGCACACCCCGAGAAGTATTGCCAATCTCCGCATATCTTCATTGTAAGTGGGACAAGCCCGCAGCGCCGCCCGTGTGCCTCCGTTGACACTGGACCAACGGGCACGCACTGGTAGTCTACAGTTCACAAGCGATATCCCGCCAGAAAACAACCCGAAGGTGATGCGGACCGTGATGTGGCTCCTGGGAATAAAAATCGCCTAATTGCGGTTTCTATGCATGCAAGCGCTTAATCGTTGCTGTTCGGTTGTCAAAGAAACTTCCAAATTGAATCGAAATGACTTGTGCTGCACAACATTCCTTCGTGGGTGTCACGAACGCGCGAGCCGCAGCCAACCCGGAGACAATCCTGTGAATGGGTGCTTCCTGGCAACGGCGGCACCTTCCTGCGCCGGCCTCACTCTGCTCCTTGAGATTGCCATGGCAGTTGGCTTACTCATCGGCGCCTTGTTCGCGCGGCTGCGGCATTTTCGGAGTCACTTGTGGTGCCAGTCAGCAATCGTGCTCCTCAACCTTGCTTTGATCATACTCACGATGATTCCTTCGTTTCGTGTTCATGTAAGTCCAAAGATACCGCTCAAGCTCGGCAAGGCTTACTATTCACTTGCCACGGCTCACGCCGCGCTCGGAGCCATCACCGAAATCGCTGGATTGTATATCCTGCTGGCCGCGGGCACGGGTGTTTTGCCAGAGAACTTGCGCATACGGAACTACAAGCTCTGGATGCGAAGCGTGCTTGTGCTCTGGTGGATTGTGCTCCTGCTGGGCTTAGCAACGTACGCCCGGTGGTACGTCCCGAATTTCTTTCCGAAATAGCGAATCAGACCTGGAATGTCCGCTCGACTCCGTAGACCCCATTCACACGGCGGATATTTGTCAGGATGGATTCGAGCTGCCGCCTGTCGGTGATTTCCAGGCTGGCTTCGACTCGGGCGTTCTGGCGGTCGGGGCGGCTTTCGAGCGTGCGGATGTTGGAACCGGCGCCGCTGATGACCGCGGTGATCTCCGCGAGCAATCCGGGGCGATCCTTGGCGCGAATCAATAACTCGACAGGGAAGGTGGACGCGTTTTCGCCGCCCCACTCGACCGCAATCCGCCGCTCGGTCTGGTACAGCAAGTTCTGCACATTGGGGCACGCGCGCGTATGAACGGCTACGCCACGGCCCCGCGTAACGTAGCCGACAATGTCGTCTCCGGGAATCGGATTGCAGCACTTGGCGCGGAACACCAGCAAATCGTCCTGCCCTTTGACAATGAGCGGCGCTTCTCCCATTCCCAGCATGCGCTTGAACGTCTTGACCAGCGTGGGCTTGGCGTCTGCTTCGGTCTTTTCCGGCTCTTTGCTGGGCTCGCCAAAATAGCGCGCCAGCACCTGCCGCGCGGAGTATTTGCCAAATCCCACGGCCGCGAACAAATCCTCCGCACGGGAGAGGCCATATTCCTCGCTCAGTTTCTGCAGGTCTTCGGCGGGAATTTTCTTCAATCCCTTGGGGAAATTTCGCGATTCGTTTTCCATGAGCCGGCGCCCCATTTCCGTGGCTTCGTCGCGCTCCTGGGTATTGATGAAGTGGCGGATCTTGCTTTTGGCGTGGGAGGCTTTGACAAAAGTCAGCCAATCGCGGCTGGGCTTATGGCCCTTCTGCGTCAGAATTTCGACCACATCGCCGCTTACGATCTCGTGACGCAAGGAAACCATCTGGCCGTTGACTTTCGCGCCGACGCACTGGTGCCCCACTTCCGTGTGCACGGAATAGGCAAAGTCCACCGGCGTCGCTCCCTTGGGTAGTTCCAGCACGCGTCCCTTGGGCGTAAACGCATAAACCTCCACCGGCGCCAGGTCCACTTTCAGCGTGGACAGAAACTCGCCCGGCTCCTGAAGTTCCTGCGACCACTCGATGAGCTGCCGCATCCACGCGATCCTCTGATCGTCATCGCTCGAAACCGGCCGGCCATCCTTGTATTTCCAGTGCGCCGCTACGCCTTCCTCCGCGATTCGGTGCATGTCTTGCGTGCGAATCTGGACTTCGAAGGGCTGACCGCCGTGAATGACCGTTGTGTGCAGCGACTGATAGAGATTGGGCCGCGGCATGGCGATGTAATCTTTGAAGCGGCCGGGAACTGGGCGCCAGATGTGGTGAACCACGCCGAGCGCGGCGTAGCAATTCCGCTCTGTATCGGAGATGACCCGGACCGCCAGCAAATCGTAGATCTGTTCGAGGCTGCGCTCCTGCCGCACGATCTTGCGATGGAGCGAGTAAAGCCCCTTGACACGCGCCTCAAGCTCCGCCGGAATGCTGTTTTCGACCAGCCGCGTGCGAATGGTGTTCTGCACTTCTTCGAGGAAACGTCTGTGCAGCGGGGCCTTTTCCGTGACCTCTTTTTGCAGCGCCAGAAAAGCGTCGGGCTCCAGGTAGCGGAACGCAAGGTCTTCGAGTTCGCCCTTAATGATAGCCATGCCCAGGCGATGCGCGATCGGCGCATAGATGTCCATGGTTTCGCGCGCGATGCGCTGCTGTTTGGCGTGCTCCAGGAACTCCAGCGTGCGCATGTTGTGCAACCGGTCGGCCAGCTTCACCAGAACGACGCGGACGTCGTGGACCATCGCCAGCAGCATTTTGCGGACGTTTTCGGCCTGCCGCGCCTCCGGGGCCATCATGTTCAGCCGGCCGATTTTCGTGACGCCCTCAACCAGTCTCGCGACCTCCGCGCCGAACCTCTCTTCCAGGCGCGACAGCGGAAATTCCGTGTCCTCGATCACGTCATGGAGAAGTGCGGCAGCCAGTGTGGTGGCGTCCAGCTTTATGTCTGCAAGGATGTGGGCGACTTCCAGGAGATGAGTGATGTAGGGATCGCCGGAGCTGCGGAACTGGTCGCGATGGCGCTCGGCGGCAATGTCGAAGGCGCGGCGAACAAGCCAGGGATCCTCCGACGGGCGATTGACACGCAGCTTTTCCAGTAGTTCTTCCAGGCGGGCGTTAATCTGGCGTTCAGTCCGGTCCCGGTGAAAATTCAGCGGCAGGTTGGAGCGCGATCCCATGTCTTAGTTTACGACGAGAAGAAGCAGAGAGAAAGTAGCGTCACCTTCGGAAAAATGTACCCTTGAGGGCCACCCGGCATCGTTGGGGAAGAGCAACGAAATGGAAAGACCCCGGCGTTAACCGGGGTCGATCGAAGTAGCAGGAAGAGAATCGCGCGTCAGGCGGCCGGGGTTGTCTGCTCTGAGCGTTTCTGCTTGATTTCCTTGACCTTGTCCAGCAGGTCGTCCGCCTGCTTGGTGTACAAATCTCGCTCTGCCGAGGATTCAACCATGTCCGCCTTCCGGCGATAAAGGAGATTCAGGTAGGTCATGGCGTCATCATAGTCAGGCTTCAGTTGAATCGCTGTCTTCAAGGCGGTGATTCCATCGTCCACAAGCGGCTGATACTTCTGGGTGTAAGCCTTGCGCACCTCGGGAGGCAGCGGCTCGGTGTCTCTCACCTGTTTCTTGATGTTGTTCCGGTTGTACTCGGCCCGCATCTCGGTATTGCCGCGATAGGCGAGCGCCCAATCAATCACTCCGATGGAATAATATGGCTGCGGGTCCTGCGGTTTCAAAGCAATGTGCTTCTGGTGGTAAAGCTTCGATTCTTCGAACTTCTTGGCGTCAAACGGCTGGCCGGCCATCTGGTACAGAATGGAAGCCAGGCCATCGATGGCGCTCAGATTATTCGCGTCCTTCTCGAGGACGTCCTTGTATTCCGCAATTGCTTCCTGGCCGTGGCGCATGTTTTCCTCGGAGGGAGCGCCCGGAATATATTGGCTGGCATACGCGGTGGCGAGATACAGGCGCGCGTTGATGAGATCGGGGTCAAGCTCTTTAGCCTGCTTGAAATCCTCGACGGCGGTGTCAAATTGCGCGTTCTTAAACGCCGCCACCCCTTTGTTCAACAGATCGCGGGCGTGGAGCTTGTTGCAACCGGAAACGCCTGCGACCAAAGTCAATAACACCGCCAGGCACATTCCCTGGCCGGCAATGCGGGAGAGCCGCGAAGAGGTCTCCCCAGACACCGTTACTTGAGTCATTGAGGCTTCCATCCCTGAGTTGCGCTACCTCGCTGCAATCGAGGCCCACGCTTTGATTGACATCCGCCCTATAGGGGCCATTCCATCACGTTTAGCGGTTTTTTTCCAGTTCCGAACTCAGCAGGCCGACCGGGGAAGCGCCCGCAACTTGCATGACGTCCAAAACCTGGGCAACCACTTGAATCTCGAGGGAACGGTCTCCCTGAAGAAAGGCTACGCGCTGAACACGCGGCGCAAGAATTCTTTCCAGACGACCGCGCAATTCATCCAACTGTACAACCGACCCATTGATCCGCACCGAGCGATCTCCTGCGACCTGCACGACAATGGTCTCCGGAGGATTAACGGGAACCGGCTCACTTGCCAGCTGCGGCAAGCTTGCCTGCAGTCCCATCTGCCGATGCGGAATGATCATGAAAATGACCAACAGTACCAGCAGAATGTCGATCAGCGGAACCACATTCACTTCTGAAAGGACCCCGCCCCTACCACCAGTAAACCCGATGCCCATGAGTCACCTCGCGGCCAGAAAATGGGCCCGGCGAGGAGGACTCTCACACCCCGCGAGAACTTCAATGAAAAGCTACTGACCGGCCTCGAGCTTGGCGGTGATCAATCCGACTCTATCAATGCCCGCTTCTTTCATCAGATCGATGGCCCGAGCCACGTCCATAAACAGGACATCATTGTCGCCCTTTACGAACGCCACCTTCTCGGCTCGATCCTTGAAGACCTGCTCCATTCGCGGTTCCAGGCCTTCCCAAGTGGTGTCTTCGTTGTTGATCTTGAGCTTGCCGTTCATCATCACCTGAACCACTACGGTCTTGTTTTCGAGCTCGACGTTTTGCTGCTGGTTCGGCGACGGTTGGGGCACCAGGGTATCAAGACCCTTGGGCGTCAACGGCGTGATAACCATGAAAATGATGATCAACACCAGCAAAATATCTATGAGCGGCACGATATTCGGCGTGGACATCGCTCCTGTACTGCTTCCTACTTCCATCCCCATGGCGAGTTCTCCTATTGTGCCTCTGTGCCTTGTCTTCCGAGAAGGAGGCCGCACCGCGTGGGATCCGGCGCGGCTTCCTCAACTCTGCAAACGAATGGCGCCAGCGGCGGCGCGAAACGAACTAGCCTCCGGCACCGGTCTTAGGCGGTGTCGCAGGGCCAGCATTCTTGACTTTTTCGGTTAGCAGACCAAGAGAGTCGACTCCCGCGGAACGAATCTCGTCCACAACGGCAACCACGTCGCCATACTTGGCGCGCGAATCGCTCTTCACATACACGGTTTTGTCCAGTTTATTGGCAATCTGGTCCTTGATCTGTCCGGTGATCTCTTCCTTCTTCACTTTTGTGTTGCCAAGGAAGATACTGCCGTCCCGGGTGATCGCTACGACGATGGCGTCGTCCTTGTCCGCGTCCTTCATTTCCCGCGGATTGTTGACCGGCGCCAGGTCCACCTGATGGGTCTTCTGTAACATGGGCGTGACCACCATGAAGATGATCAGCAACACCAGCATGATATCCGCCATCGGTATCACGTTCGGGGCTGCCATTTGTGCCCCGGCTTGTGGCTTGTAAGCCATAGGTTCCCTTCTTCCCGGTTACTTCTTGGCGGCGCCGCGGCGCAGGATGAAGTAGTTGATCAACTCCATCGAGGAGTTGTCCATCTCCACGTCGAACGCCTCGACCTTGTTGGTGAAGTAGTTGTACGCCCACACCGCGGGCACGGCCACGAGCAAACCGAAGGCCGTGGTGACCAGCGCTTCCGCGATACCGCCGGCGACTGCCGATAGACCGGTAGCTTTCTGCGTCTCGATGCCCTTGAACGCGTTTAGAATGCCGACCACCGTGCCGAACAACCCCACGAAGGGCGCCGTCGAACCGATGGTGGCGAGCGCCGAAAGGCCGCGCTTCATTTCCGCGTGCACGATGGCGACGGAACGTTCCAAGCCGCGCTTGGCGGCTTCGATGACTTCCGCGTCGGACACCTGCTGGGAAGCGGACTGGAATTCGGAAAGGCCCGTCGCCACCACCTTGGCAATGTGGCTCTTCTTGTTGCGCTCGGCAATGGCGATGGCTTCGTCAAGCTTGCCATCCTTGAGCGCCCCGGCCACCTGCTGCACGAACAAGCGCGACTGCTTGCGCGCGTTGTTGTACATCAGGAAGCGGTCAATCATCACGCCGAACGAGTACACCGAAAGCAAAAACAGAATGAACACCACGATTCTGGCGAGCCAGCCCATGTTGCCCCACATGGACCGGAGGTCCCAACTGGTGGCGGCCTCCTGAAGCCACGCCGCGTATACGAAGACGGTTGCTAGCATTCGTTTGCTCCTTATTTATTTCCTAGTGGCCCCTGCGGACAGGAGCCGACAAGATTCTTATTTCAACTGCCTACTCAGAACGGCGCAACGTCCCACGACTCTCGCGCCGCCCCGTTGCACTACTGAGCGAGAGAGAAAATAACGTCGATTTCCGTGTCCACTTCCACCGGTTCGCCGTTCAGCAACGTCGGTTGGTAGCGCCACTGCTTCACGGCATCGAGCGCGGATTGCACCAACAACGGATGACCCGAAACAACCTGCAACTGCTCCACCGCCCCGGACTTGCCAATAATGGCGTGGAGTTTCACCGTACCGCTGATGCGCGTCTGCCGCGCCAGTGGCGGATACATCGGTTGTACGCGGTTGACCAGCTTCGCTGCCTGCACCGCCCCGCCTACCCTTGTTCGCGTCACCGCTGCCTTCGGCGGTGGCGGCGGCGCTGCTGTCCCCGCACCACCAATGACTCCGCCGATTACTCCGCCCATCGAACCACCGGCGACTCCACCTGGCACGCCTCCGGCGACGCCGCCCATGCCCATATCTGGCGGTTGCTCTTCTTCTTTAATGATCTTTAAGTTCTTCGGGATCACCTTGGGAGCCACAAGTTTGCCAGCCTCCATCAAGTGCGCCACCGGTTTGACATGCACGACCTGGACCGGTGCAGGCGGTGGAGGGGGCGGAGGAGGAGGCGGGGGCGCCAACAAAATCGAGGACATCAGCGTCCTCGGCAGCGCTTCCGTGTATATCAGGGGGATAAGGATCAGAATCGCCAGGAAGCCGATCTCGAAAATCATCGACAACACAAACGTCCATGGTTTCGTTTTCCGCTTCTGCGAAGTTGAGACCACCATTTCTTCAAACATGGTTCTGTACTACCTCCTCCCAGCGGTCGCGAGTCGCGGCGTGCCGCCCTCGCTCCCCCTGGTTTTGTTGCCGGCTGCGGTTCCGGTGCCTGCCGCCGCGCTCTGTCCCCGCCAGCGATTCCAGGCGACGACGAGCGGTGCAGCGATACCAAAACTGGAGTACGTTCCTACCACAATCCCCACCACCAGCGCAAAAGCAAATGCTCGAAGCACCTGGCCGCCCATCAGGAACAGGACGAGCACGGTGAGAAAGGTCAGGCCGCTGGTCAGTATCGTTCGCGAAAGCGTCTGGTTGATCGACTTGTTGACCACCTCCGCGAATGGTTCCTTCCTCAATAGCCGGTTGTTTTCCCGGATGCGGTCGAAGATCACAATGGTATCGTTCATCGAATAACCGACCAGGGTCAACAACGCCGCGATCACCGTCAGCGAAATTTCGAATCCGAATATCTTGAACAGCCCCAGGGTAATCAGCACATCGTGAAAAACAGCCAGGACTGCTGCCAGACCGAAAATGATGCGGTCAATCACTCGCAGGACAAACCCAATGGCACCCTTGCTTGACCAACCCGTCGAACCACCGATTTGTCCACCGTAGAACCGGAAGGCAATATATAACAGCATGCCCGCCAAAGCATAGAGGGTAACGCGAATCGCCTGGTTGCGGAGTTCGGCGCCAACCTTGGCACCCACAATCTCGGCGTTGCGAATGACGAACGGCGCCAACGTGTAGTTTTCTTTCAACGCCGAAATCACCGCGGGAGTCGCTCCCTCCACGTGGGCGAGATCATCCAGGCTCGTGAGCACGCCGTTCTTGTCTTTGTCGCGGTAAGCCAACAGGTTCTTCGCCAGCACCTGATACTTGTCCCCAGCGCCAATCGAGAGACCGAGAGGATCCCTCTGCGATAGGTAGTTCGCCAGGGCCGTGAGCGTAACGGAGTTAAAGTCTGGCTTGGAATCGGAAACGCCATAGATGGCACGGATGGCGCTAAGGACCTTGGTCTTGCTTTCTTCTTTAGCCTCATCGCTCTGTCCCGCCTGCTCCACGAAGATCAGCACTTCGTTCGAGTTGCGGTTGGCAATGTCGCTGACGCTTTGAATCTCGCTATTCCCGAGTCCCTGGGCGCGGAGGCCGGCGCGCAGCTTGTCAATGTCCGGAGGCTGCGCGAAGCTCACATCCACGTTCGTGCCGCCTCGGAAGTCGATCCCGTACTTGATTCCGCCCTTCAGGAGGATCGCGGACCATCCGATAACCAGAAGCAGGCCGCTCAAGGCAAAGAAATACTTGGCTTTGCCCATCCAATCGATATTGGGCTGTTTAAAGAGCTCGATCATGCCGTTTTGTGCTTCCCTTCCTTAGACTCCAAGCGGTTCCTCTTTGTTCCCGGCAGCAAGTTACTGGGTACCGGAACCTCAGAGTCTTCGCTAGATGCTCAATTCTGCCTGGCGATCCATTTTCGTCAGGTGGTACTGGAAAATCGTCTTGGACACAAAAATGGCGGTAAACACGTTGGCAATCAAACCGATCGTCAACGTAATGGCGAAGCCGCGGATTGGCCCGGTCCCGAAGATGAACAGGAAGACGGCCGAAACAACGGTGGTCACGTGGGTGTCAATAATGGTCAGAAAGGCCTTATCGAATCCGGCATCCACCGCTGCCGAGGATGACTTTCCATTCCGAATTTCCTCGCGGATTCGTTCGAACACTAGAACGTTCGAGTCCACCCCCATGCCAATCGTAAGGATCACCCCCGCTATACCAGGCAGCGTAAGAACCGCGCCAAACATGGCCAAAAAGAATAGCAGGATGAGCAGATTGAGGATCAACGCGAGAACCGCGTTCACGCCGGAAAGCCGGTAGTAGTAGACCATGAATATCATTACGACTAGCAAGCTCAGGACAGAAGCCTGCACTCCGTGGCGCACGGAGTCGGCTCCCAGCGACGGCCCGACAGTCCGCTCCTCGAGATACTTGATCGAAGCCGGCAAGGCTCCGGCGCGCAGGATTTGGGCCAGCTCGTGGGCGCTTTCCTGGCTGAAGTTGCCGTCAATGCGTCCGGTATCCTCAATCTTGCTTTGAATGGTCGGCGCGGAATAAACCTTCTTCTCAAGGACGATAGCCATCTGCCTGCCAACATTCGTTTCCGTGAATCTGCCGAAGTTGCGACCGGCGTCGGGGGAGAGGACAAAGTTTATTTGCCATTGACCCGGCATGTCCGTGTTGCGGCTTTCCGTGGCGCTCCGCAAATCACGTCCGGTGACCGCAGGTGTGCGGTTCAGGACGTACCAGACGTCGCCCGTGGTCTGACCAGTTCGCGACCGCGCCTCACTGCTGCCCTGAACAAGTTCCGTCCCCGGAGGCAGAATGCCGCCCTTCGCCGCAAGCGCTGCGGCTTCCGACGGATAGGTTTGTGGATCTTCCACCAACTTCAGTTCCAGTTGGCCCCCCGCCTGAATCACGCGCATGGCCGCTGCGGGATCGCCCTCACCTGGAAGCTGCACCAGAATCTCGTTGTCCCTGCCAACACGGCCATGCGGCTGGATCGTGGGTTCGGTGAGCCCAAGAGCGTTGATCCGCCGCTCAATGGTTTCGAGCGACTGCGTCATGGTGCTTTCCTGAATCGCCGTAATGGTGGTGGGGCGCATGCTCAGGAGAGCACCGTTTGGATCTCCCGGCACTGACCCCAGATTCCAATTGTTCTCAAATTGCTCGTGGATTAGGTCGCGAAATTGCGAGACCTGCTCGGGGGGCACGTTGCGCACGACGATATGCATATCGTCGCCCCGGCGCACTTCTTCGTAGTGAATGTTCTTCGTGCGCATCGCCGTCGTCAGCCGATCCACCGTTTGGTCGGTTTCCTGCGCCACCGCTTCCTGTACCTGCACCTGAAGAATCAGGTGGGTGCCGCCCTGCAGGTCAAGGCCGAGCTTGATCTGGCGCGCGAAATTGTCCTTGATCTGCGCGATCGACGTCGGGAACGTGGGCAATCCGATGATCGAATACAAGCAGATGAGAATAACGCCGAAGATGAACAGTACTTTCCACTTCAAATTAGGATTCATGGTTGGATATAAAGCGCTGCGGCAGACCTGCCAGGGCGGAATTACTTGGCATCTTCGGATGCCTCCACTTGGGCAATCGCCGCGCGCGCGATGCGAATTTTTACATTGTCGGCAACCTTCAAAATAAATGTGTCGCCGTCGATGCCATTAATGGTCCCGTAGATCCCCGAGGTAGTGACAATCTTGTCGCCGTTCTTGACGTTGCTGAGCATCTCCTGCGTCTTCTTGCGCTGCCTCTGCTGCGGCATGATCACCAGAAAATACATAATGCCGAACATCAACAGCAGGGGAAGGAGAAAACCGCCCAGTCCTCCAGCGCCGCCAATCTGCCACACCAGAAAAGCTGCCCAATTCATTTCCGTGATTTCCGACCGTACCCTTTCCGAACCTTAGAACATCCTACTCTTGGCGCCTGTCTCGCCCGTTTTTCCGCCCCGAAACAGAGCCAACCGTGAGCAGGGATACCTCCCCGCTTCCCCTGCCCGCCCGATTCTCGTTAGGAGACTCGACCTACTGCGGGTTGCCACAACACTGCGGAGTCAATCCGCACGCTGGGCGGCTCGCCTTAGGCTGGGCCCGCCAGATAGCTAGCGCGCAGCTCTGCCGCGAAATTCGAAAGATGTCCAAAAGTGATAGCCTCTCGTACTTGATGCATTATGTCAATGTAAAAGTGGACGTTGTGGTGGGTCGCAAGGATGGCCGCGGTGATTTCTCCGGCCGCAAACAGATGCCGAAGATAGGCGCGGGTGTACCGCTTGCAGACAGAGCAGGTGCAACGCGGGTCGATTGGGCGCTGGTCCTCAATATATCTTGCGTTCTTGATGAGCACGCGCCCTTCGCTGGTGTACAAGCATGCGTGCCGCGCCGCCCTCGTCGGTAACACACAATCCATCATGTCGATGCCGCGCGCGATGTAGTCCGCCAGTTGTTCGGGGCGCCCCACCCCCATCAAATATCGCGGGCGCTCTTTGGGGAGCAGCGCCGTGACCTCCGCGGCCATTTCGCAAGTCACCTCGTGCGGCTCACCGACCGCCAGCCCTCCCACCGCGTAACCTGGAAAATCCAATTCTAGAAGTTGTCGCGCGCTCTCGCGCCGCAAATCGGCAAACGTGGCTCCCTGCACAATCCCGAATTGCCATTGTGCCGGCTGGCCGTTGCGGCCTGCAAAATCCAGAAAAAAGCGCTTTGCCCGCCTTGCCCATTCTGTCGTGCGTTTCAGCGCTGATTCCGCAATAGCGCGCGGCGCGGGCGTTTCAATGCACTCGTCGAGCACCATGGCAATGTCCGAACCAAGCGCAAGCTGAATCTCTGCCGCTTTCTCTGGGGTGAGCAAATGCTCGGAGCCATCCAGGTGAGAGCGAAAGCGCACACCCTCCTCGGTAACCTTGCGCAATTCCGCCAGGCTGAATACCTGGAAGCCTCCCGAATCGGTCAGAATCGGTTTTCGCCAGGACATGAATGCGTGCAACCCGCCGAGCCTGCGAATCAGGTCGTGCCCCGGCCGCAAATAAAGATGATAAGTGTTGGCCAGGATGATGCTCGCGCCAAGCTCTTCGAGCGCATCCTGAGTGAGCGCCTTCACGGCGGCCGCCGTGCCCACCGGCAGGAATACTGGCGTTTCGATGACTCCGTGCGGCGTGCTCAGGCGTCCGCGCCGCGCTCCGCCCGCATCGCTTTGCAAAACCTTAAACGAAAAACTCACCAGTGTTGTGGCCGGTCTTTAGAGTCTGTGTGACAACTCCTGTTTTCCGCAAGGGCATGACTTCGCTCGTGCCGTAACTGTCGCTATATCAATCCGGCAAGGCTTTAGCCGCTGAGGGCCGCCTTCTCCGGTTCTCACACACACTCTAAAGACCGGCTCTTCCCCGCTCTTCAGTGTATCAGGAGAAGATAAACGCGAACCCGACACGGATCACGATGTAGACCGCAAACACGCCGAATGCAATCGTATACGGCTTCGCGCCTTTCAGCTTTCGGGGATTGACCGCCGCGAAGCCCATTGCCAGAAGAATCAGCTTCCAGAATTCGATGACATCAATGTTCTTGCAGAGAGCTACCAGCCACTTCGCGGACTCTTCCGGTAGCAATACTGCCAGATTCGTCGCCACCGGATTTTCTAGGTCAAATGCGCCAATTGGCTTTAGAAAGAGAACAGTTAGGAAGAGGATAGTCGCAATAATCGCAGGCGGCACCGAGGCGTGCGCGGCGATCGCAAACGAAGTCTTGAAATTGGCACCCGCGCCGGCCATTAAGTTGTACGCTCCCCATAGCACTAGCGTGATGACAAGTAGCATAAGCAAGGGAACGGGCGCTCCGAATACATAGGCGAAAACAGGAGCATACTTCGCGCCCCCCTCTATGCGCTGTTGTTTTTGTTCCGCGCTTAAGTTCGCCGCCTGTGGACTTTTCTCAATCTGCTGGGCCATGTAGCCCCGCCAGTCAAAATGCTGGTTCAGCGCGACCACACCACCGACTCCGAGAACGAGGATCAAGGCCGTAGGCAAGATCCACGTCGGCTTTCGGACGATGTCTTCGAATGTCGCCTTTGGAGAAAAGAAAGCCCCGACTATTCTTCCAAACGGGGAGATTGCCGCCTGGGGCTCGGCCGCAGGCGTAGGTACAGATGCAGTTGCCATCGAGAACTCCTTCACCAAGGATTGCAGGGACTTGCTTCTACGGACTCTACGCACTACCTGACGCGAAAATATCACACCTGGCTAGGAAGCGGTATCTCCGGCACCGCCGCCAGCAGTTCGCGACCCTTCTCGAAGAACGCTCAAGAATCTGATTTAGAAGGTCAAGTGCAAGGCCATCTGAATTAAACGTGGGCTCCCGATCGTGCCCTGAATGAACCCCGATCCGAATGGCGTCGTTCCATCGCCAAAGGCTGTCTTCGAAGGTGCAACGGCCGGAATTGTGCCCTGCCACTGACATCCGTTCGCCGGACTGGTCTGGAGGTTCGGGCCGAAGCAGGGATTCAGGCTGATGTTATTGTTCGGCGCGTCAAAGCTCGAGTGATTGAAGATGTTAAAGAATTGCGCGTCATAGCGCAGCGTGAACCGTTCGTTCAGCTTAAATGTTTTGAAAACGCTGAAGTCGAACCGCGTTTGGAATGGTCCGCGGAATGTATTGCGCCCAGTGCTGGAAAACCCTGTTTCCGAGAAGTCGCATGCAGCGTTGGGAGTATTCTCATCGGTCGTCGGGCCACAGGGCGGCACGCCGTTCGTTCCAGGCGCATTGACCAAGATGCCGAACGCTCCTCCTTTTAACACTGGGTTGCCTGCGTTTACACCCGTAGTGCCCTGCAGTTGGACGCTCTTCGTGCTTCCGCCCGGTATGCCGAGCAATGGATTGGTGATGAAGTCGTCGCCGGCGCCGAAGTATTGGCTAGCTACAGTCCCCGAAAAATCGTACACGCTATAGGGCAGCCCGCTCTCCAACACTGTTAGGCCCGTGACGCCCCAACCGTTGGCGATATGCTTCACGAATCCTTTCGATTTCGTGATATCAGGGATCTGATACATGTAGCTGATCGTGAAAACATGAGTGCGATCGAATGCGGCATTTCCGTAGGCGCTCCTGGGATTCAACGGGTTATTCCCATTAAAGAAGAGTCCCTCGGAAAGTCCACTGCCTTCATCCAGCACGTGGGACCAGGTGTACGACGCGTTCACCATCAACCCTCGGCTCATTCGCTTCTTCAGGCTGATCTGAAGCGCGTGGTAGTTGGAGATTCCTTCGGCTTGCCAGAAATCGGAATTCGGATTGTAACCGATGAAAGGCACGCGCAACGCCGTATTGCCGTCCGCACCCGTGAACTCGGCAATAGTTGTTGCCACCTGTTCAGTCTGTAGGACACCCGAACCTCCATCGGCATCGGTGGCCTGGTACCCATAAGAGTAAATCTGTCCGTTAATGGAGTGCGTCGGTGTGGCGATCCCGGGTTGGTTGAACGGGATTGGCAGAAGTTCGTGCAATCCGTGATTCCCCACGTAGCCGACGTCGAGGAGCAGCGTGGCGTAGGGTTGCCACTGCACATCGAAGGTCCAGTTCTCTGAATATGGCAGCGTATTTCTTGGGTCGTAACCGCCAAAGAGAAACGCCAACAGCGGGGCTCCCGTCGGCGCGCATGTGGGCGTCACCGGCTCCGGGCAGCCGCTGAGTCCCGACTGGTTGTGCACCAGCGCCGCGACCCCGGAGAAATTGCTGGGGGGCGGCGGTGGAGGCGCGGTACCGAACGGATTGTTGCTCAGACAATGCGCACCAGTACAAGACGAGTTCAGCGGCACGGTGAACGGTTGCTCGGCGGTAACACCAAAGGGACCACTAATCCCGAGTCCCGCGCTGGGTGAAAATTCGGTAAAGAACTCGCCGCGGTCCGCGTACATTCCGAAACCCGCGCGAAGGACGAGGTTCTTGGCGAATCCGGGAGTCCAGGCCACGCCGATGCGCGGCTCCAAAAGCCATTGGCGTCCGGTAAGCGTCGAGTCGTTTGCGCAGAAACTCGACTTTGTTGCGCAGAACTGCTTGTTGTTTCCCGCCACGACCAGCCCAATATTGTCGATTGTGTCCGTATTTAGATCGTAGGAATAGTTCTTCGAGTAGAAATTCGTCAGAAGTCCATACTTCTCAACCAGCGGGCCGTCCCAGTCCCAGCGCAAGCCGGCAGTCACGGTCAGATTAGACATCACCTTGAAATTATCCTGAGCGAACAGGCCCGCCTGCCTTGCGCGAAAATAGCGGTTTGTTTCGCCGTTCAAGAGCAACCCGCCGTTTCTCCCCCCGAGGGTTCCGGTCAAGAAGTTCGCGAAGTTCCTGAAATTAAACGTAGCTACCTGGTTCTCGCGATTCAGCACGTTCAATTGGCCGTAGTCCCAGTTGAATCCGAAGGAAAGGGTGTGTCGGCCCACGGTCCAGTTGTAGTTGGTTGCCGCCTGAAAGTGGTTCTGGAAGACACCGGCATTTGCAAAATTGTTGGCTGGGCCGATGCGCAGTTCGTTGAAGTTCCCCGATCCCGCGTTGGCAATCGTGAAGCCCGGAAAGAACTTGCTGCCAAGCAGGTTGATGTTCACGCTTCCGGGAGTCAGTTGTTGCGCGGTACTCGCGTTGGCGATCTGACGGATGAAACCGATTCTCTGCTCCCAGGTGGCATTCGAGGTTACGCTCGTCGTGTTGTCGAGTGAAAACACCTGGCTACCCGCTTGCAGAGTCTGCGGAAACCCAAGTACCTGGCTCACCGCAAACGGACTTGTGCTGGGGTCGTTCTGAAAATAGTATTTCGCCGCTAGCCGGTCTTTCGTGCTGAACACGTAGTCTAGGTTTCCGTTCACTTGGTCTGCCTTGAATGTGCTGGGCGGCCCGGCATCGAGAGCGTTGCCACCTAGGGACTGAATCAGGCTTGAATCCGTTATCGTCGCGGAAGGGACCATGAGCTTGCCATTCGGCCCTTTCGCCTGCAAGATCGCCAGTGCAACGCTGTCGATGCTGGTCTCTGGCACCTTTGCTAGCGCCGCCAGCGTCGGTGCGCTCCGATCATCCGTAAGACCTGTCGGCACATTGACAAATTCCGTCGATCCATTCGTTGCGTCTGTGACTCTTTGTCCTTGGTAAGAACCGAAGAAAAACAGCTTATTGTGCTTGATCGGGCCGCCGAGCGCGCCCCCAAAAGTGTTGCGGTGCAGCGGTGGACGCGAAATTCCAGCCGCGTTAAGGAAAAATTGATTCGCATTCCAGCCCGACGTCTGGTGATATTCGTAGGCTTGGCCATGGAACTCGTTGGTGCCGGACTTTGTTGCAACGGAGACGTGCGCCCCGCTGTTTGCTCCCTGCGAAACGTCGTACATCGACGTGTTAACGTGGATTTCTTCTATTGTTTCCGGTGGAGGCGCGGGTAGCCCCTGCCCGATGGCGTCAAAGACGGAACTATTCGTTTGAACCTGCCCACCCGCAAGAAACTGCTCGTTGGTGTTGAGCACAAATCGGCTCTCGCCGATAGCACTCGACGATAAGCCATTAAACAGGTTGTTGCCGTCCACGGAATTGAAGCTAAAAGTGTTGCTGGTATCACGCTGGCCATTGGCGAAGATGTTCTGATTTCCCAATCCCGCGTTCGTGCCGGAACCACCCAGGAGGTCCGCGTTCACCCCAGGGGCTAAAATTGCCAGTTGTGTGAAGCTGCCCGTTCCCAAGGGAATACTTTCAATGAGTTCGCTTCCCAGAGTATAGCCATTGGTAGTGTCCGTCTCATTAAGCAAGGGCGTTCCACTGACGGTGACCGTCGCGGATACTGCTCCTGGCTCCAACAATCCGTTTACTGTTGCCGTGCGATTACCCTGCACAAGGACCTGTGAGTGGACCTCGGTCTTGAAACCATCGCGAGAAAAAGTGACGCTATACGTGCCGATCGGCAGATCGGCAATGATGAATGAGCCATCCGCCCTGGTATGGACAGTTTGTTCCAATCCCGTGGCCACATTGTGGATCTTAACGGTCGCGTTCTGAACCACCGCGCCGGAGATATCTATGACCGTGCCACTGATCGCCCCCAGAGTCTGTTGCCCCTTGGCCGGCGAAGAACAGATGAGGACAGAAAGCAACAAAACCAAAACCTTCCCCAAATTAAATTTCATGACAAAATTCTCCCTCATCTCAACAATTTCTCGGACTTAGCTAACACACCTGGTAATCGCTTCTGCGCGGAGAACGACGGCACCAATCTTCCAGCACTTTGACCGGGAACTCTGGTCCTACCCACATTCGGTCGCGGCGATAAACATGTAACGGTGGGTGCCATGGAGAAGCGACAATCCCCGCTTCCTCAGATGCCCCCAAAAAGTTGGCCCAGATTCTACACCCGTGTTGTTCGCGTGCAACCGTATTTATATGAATTCATGTGATTGTTATGTTGAAATCCTGTTCGTCTGCGTACCAATCGAGCCAGCGCGGGAAAACACCGCCTGATGAAGCTCTTGGACTCTTTGTTCCGTCAATGCAGGGCACGATGGACTACTTCGAGGTCGATTAACCAACAAAAGCTTGTCCAATAGTAAGCTAATAAGCTCCATGGCCACCCCCGCAACCCATCGTGTGGATTGGTCGCTGCTCTGGGGGCAGCGCTCCTTCCGCTTTTTCTTCACCGCCATGTTCGTCTCGCTCTTCGGCAGCGGCATGAATTTCATCGGCGTCAGCTGGTACATCATGTCCGCCACGCACTCGACCGTGGCGGTGAGCTGGCAGGTAATCGTTGTAACGCTCCCGGGTCTAGTCGTCCCTTTCCTCGGCGGCGTGCTCATCGATCGTTACGACCGCCGCTACCTCGGCGTCCTGCTCGATCTCGCTCGCGGCTTCGCCGTCCTCGGAATTGCCTACATTGCCTGGGGCGGCAATCTCCATCTCTGGCATCTCTACCTGATGACCCTGATCACCGGCACCGGCTCGGCAATGTACTGGGCCAACGTGAACGCGCTGGTGCAGGAAGTCATCCCGCCCAGCCAGTTCACCGGTGCCAACGCCGCCGTGCTCGTTGGCGTGCAGACCGGCATGCTCCTTGCTGGCACTTTTGTCGGTTTCATCTATGACCATATCGGCATCGCCGGAATCCTGTTCATCGACGGACTGACTTACTTCGTTTCCGCCTTTTGCCTTTACATGCTGCGCAGCGGTTATGTTTCGCCACAATCGCACCGGCAATATCCCCGCGAGTTTTCAGAGTTGACCGAAGCGACCGCGCAAGCACTGGAAAGCGGCGAAAACCCCGAAGTGGCGGAAGCTGGACTATCGCTGGCGATCTACGCGGACATGAAGGAAGGCTGGAGCTACTTGCGCGCACAGCCCGTCGTCCTTGCGCTGGGGACTACCCACGCGCTGCTCATGGCCAGCATCGTAAGTTCGAACGTCGTAGTCGTCGCGCTCGCCACCGAAATCCTCCACTCGGGCGCGCGCGGCTTCGGTTTCATTGAGGCGGGCTGGGCCATCGGCGCAATCATCGGCGGGCTGATTACCAGCCAATTGCCGCAGCGCCTGCGTTTGCCGCTTTACGTCGCTGCCATGGCCGGGATGGCTTTGGGGCATGTGGCCATGCCTTTTGTCGTTTTCCTGCTCGGCGCGGCCGTCTTGCAAGGCTGCTTCGGCTTTTTCCGCGCACTCGCCGGCATCGTTGCGCAATCTTCCCTCATGGCCATTGTTCCCAAACATTTCATGGGCCGCACACAGTCCGCCTTCGCCATCTTCGCCACCGTCCTTCAGTTGACCATCACCTTCTCTCTCGGCTGGATCGCCGAGCGCTTCAGCATTGCCATTGGCTTCTTCCTTCTCGCCGCCATGTACGCCGCCGCCACCTTCACCGCCAGCCGCGCCCGCAAGCTCCTCTGTTGAACGTGAATGATGGACAAACTTGTCTCTGGCGGGAAATTCCGGCTAAATTGCATCCATCGCCGCAATATCTGAAGCGAGGTCGCCCATGGAATTCCGTACCATTCAACCCTTCCTGCAATACTTCGGCAACGTGCGCGAACGCACCATGCGCGTCGCCCGTTGCGTTCCTCCGGACGAAATCGACTGGAGCTACGCGCCGGGAAAATTCACTCTCGGGGATTTGCTGCGCCACATCGCTGTCACCGAGCGTTACCTCTTCGCGGAAAACATTCAAAGCGGCACCAGCCGCTATACCACCCACGGCAAGGAACTCGCCGATGGCCACGCCAACGTCCTCGCCTTCCTGGAACGCCTGCACGCCGAATCCATGGAGATTTTTTCAAGACTCACTGACGCCGACCTGCAATCAAAATGCCGCAACGTCGGAGGCACGGAAATCGCCACCTGGAAGTGGCTGCGCTCCATGGTCGAACATGAAATCCATCACCGCGGGCAGATCTATCTTTATCTCGGTCTTCTCAACGTGCCCACTCCTCCCCTCTACGGCCTCACGTCAGAAGAGGTGCGCGCCCGCAGTCAGCCCTAGCCCGAATTCCTGGCATGCGAAAATCTATCGTTCTTCAAGTTCAACCTTACTTTGTCTTCCTGAGGCGATCCGATGAGGATCGTCGAAGGATCTCAACTTTGAAATCTTGCACGGTGTCTCGGTGGAAATTCCTCGTTGCGCAAACCGTCAGAAACGCAACTAAGAAGTGACGCGCTCTGCTCTTCCACCCAGCAATTCAACCGCAGCCTGATTTAGCTTCGAACGCAACTGGTAGCGCTCGCTGGCCTTCGTGATATAACGCACGGCAACCTCGACCCCGCCGACGACTGGCTTCACGCTCACGGCCGGTGCCACGGAAATACCGCTAAGTTCGCGCGACGTTGCAGCGCCCCGCCATTCCCGTTCGGCCTCCTCCGCACTTTCTCGTGTCGCCTCGATAACTTTCTTGTGAATGGCGTCAATCAACGGGTAAGGGTCCTGCCCGGCTGGCAACACAATTTGCAGTTCATCCCACAGCCACTGCCCGCTGGTCGAAAAATTGAAGTAGTGTCCCTCAATGGCGAAGCTATTGGTGAATGTCACCCGCCGCCCGGTCGGATGTCCGGAGTCGGTCCAGTTGCCGGTCTCCATTAACACTGTATGGAACGGCCCGATTTGGACCACTTCGCCGGTCACTCCATTGATTTCCACCCAATCCCCCACCCGCATGCCATTTCTTCCCATCAGCACGAACCAGCCGATGAAGCCCACAATGAAGTCTTTTAGGGCCACCGTGAGCCCGGCGCCGGCAAGCCCGAGAAAAGTTCCCAGTTGTCCCGGCGGTCCAAATATCACCAGCAAAATCAGGAACAGCGCCAGAATCTGCAGCCCCACGCGGGTTACCGTATGAAGAGACTGCACCTGCCGTCGATCCATGGAAAGCCGTTTGACCAGCGTGTCCATCCAGGAACCGAAAAACAGTGCGATCAGCGCAATAGTAAGAATGACGGCAATTCCAAACAGCGCGCGATGCACCACGGCGCGTTGGTGCGCCGCCACGAAGGCGCTCCACTGGCCATACACGCTGACCAGATCGTCCTGCGCCTCAACTCGCTTGTCGAAGCCCGCAAGCCTCTTTTGCTGAGCGGTAATCTGCTCGGTCTTTTTCAGCAGCGTTTCGGATTCCTCGCGGCTCGTGCTCGACGTGGACACTGCCCCCGCCGCGGCTTCGGCCTTGGCCTTCTTCGAATGAATCGCCAGTCCCGGCAAACTCGATTTCGCCGCGTCAAGTTCGGCTTCAAGGGCGTTATGCTGGGCAGAGAGCCGCGCCTTCGCGCCTGCCGCCTCGTCCTTGGCTGCCCCGAGCTGCAGTTGCTTCTGGTGCAGCGCAAACCACTGCTGTGCTCGGTGAATCAACCCAACCTGATCTTCGCTGGCAGGCAGTGGCGCCAAGGCCGCGGGCGTATCGTGTGCCGTCCTGTCGTGCTCCTCCTTCATCGCCTGGATCCGTTCGCCTACATCTCCGCCTGCCTGCAGGAAATCCCGCTTGGCGTCATCCACTTCGTCTTGATCGAGGTCGAGGGAAGCTTCCGTCTGGACCAGGTCCATTTCGATGGAATCCTTCTTGTCCCCAGAAGCCTTCGCCCCCAATTCCGCAAGCTGCTTGGCGCGCTCCTGGTCCGCCGCCAGTAGTTTCTCGGCTTTCTGCAAGTGCTCCTGACTGTCTTTGGCCTCCGCGCTCAGTGGCGGGGGGTTGCGGCGTGCTTCGTCTAAAGCGCTCGCGAATTCAAGATCCACGGCGTAGTCAGCCGCGCGCAGTGCTTCCTGGGCGAAGGCGCGTTCCTCCTGGGAGGTCGCCAGTTGCGCCAATCGCTTTGCTGTGTTCATCGAGCTTTGGTCGACCAGAGATTTGTTCGAGGGCGTGGACGGATTCGTTCCCACCTTGGCCACCGGCGTCAACGGCTGCCGCGTCTCCCAGAATCCGTAAGCCGTGAGCCCGGCCAGTGCCACAATCGCGATCGCTGCAATCTGCTGTGTCTTTTGCATAAAGAATTCGCCGCTTCACATTCTAGTCTTCGGTTTGGCTGGGATTCTTTCCAATCTCGGCCATTCGTTCCAGAAACGCAAGAACTTCCTGAGCACACCGCAACGCAAGATCATTGCAGGTGGACGCCAACCGGCCTACCCTGAAACTCGGGATTCACCCATGAACGATTCCCGCTTCCCCGCTGTTCTCTACTTCCTGATGCTGGTGTTGGGCGTCCTGCAATGGATCAATGCCTATCCACACCTTCCGGAAGTTATGGCGTCTCATTTCAACGCCAACGGCGCGCCAAACGGGTGGCAGCCGAAAGAGGTGTTCTTCGTGTTCACTGCGGTCGTGATCGCCATCACGGCTATACCTTCCTTTCTCGTGACGCGCAAGATCTCGTCGCTGTCCCCGGACAAAATCAATTTGCCGAACAAGTCCTATTGGCTGGCGCCGGAACACAGTGAGGAAACATGGCGCTTCATTGGCGCGCAAATGGCCTGGTTTGGTTGCGGCCTTCTCTTCGTACTTCTCTATGCGATCTCCCAGGCGATCAACTTCAACCTTCCCGGCGTCCGCCACTTTAATACTCGGGGAATGTGGTATGTCCTCGGCGGTTTCGTGCTGTTCACCACCGTTTGGCTGGTTCACTTCCTGCGCCACTTCTACAATCTGCCGCCATCGCCTGCGTCCATGTCTCCCGGCTCGTTGCAGAGATAGCAACCGCCGGTTGACGGGCGCGCAAGCGGAGTTTAATGTAAGGAACAAGGAAGTCGCGTTTGGCTGAATCGTGACGCGTGGTTCCGCTCCGTGCTGCAAGTCACATAGCCCACTCATCTCTCCGTGTTGGCCGGCTTCAGGAATTGCCGGAAACCGCGTTGCGTTGAGGCAATATCTTCGCTCCAGATTGTTCTGAGGCACCGCCTGCATCATGAAAAAATACCTCATCGTAATTGAGGAGACCGGCTCCGGCTACCTCGCCTATTCGCCGGACATGCCTGGCTGCGTCTCCACAGGCTGGACTCGCGGCGAAGCGGAGAAAAACATTCGCCAATCCATCGTCACGCACCTCGAAGTGCTCCGCGAATGCGGCGAAGCCCTCCCCAAGCCGCATACCTATTCCTCTTATCTCGAACTCCCCTGAACGCAGCTAAAGCATCTGGTGCGGCCCTGGTGGTTGCTCAAAACCGGTTCCTTTGCGGGAGGGTTGCCTCTTCCGTCGGCAGAGCCCGGGCTGTCTGGGCCAGCTCGCGACCGATGTTCAGCGCTTCCTCATATTCCTTTCGGGCTTCCCCCCACCGGTGCTGCATGTTGTCAAGTTTTCTCTGATTGTTCAGTGTCTTCGCCAAGTCCGGCAGATAGGTCTTCGGATTCTTCTGTGTCAGCTTGCGATCGATCTTCAGGGCTTCCTTGTACTCCTTCGGGGCTTCCTACATCCGCTGCTGCGGACTGTGAAACATCCCCAGGTTGTTCAGCATCATCGCATCCGATAGATAGGTCTATGAATTCTTCTGGGCCAACTCCCGACCGATCTTCAGCGCTTCCTCGTACTCCTTCGGAGCTTCCTACATCCGCGGCTGCGGGCCGTGCAGCATCCCCAGGTTGATTCGCGTCAGGTAGATCGCCGGAGCGAATGAGAATAGACCCATTTAATTCGGTGTCGCCGGCAAGATATCTCCGCCTTACTTCTTGCTCGATGAGTTGGCGGTTCGCTCTAAATACTTCGAGTCTGTCCTTACCACCCCCGTGGAAATGAGCGTCAAGGGCTTCTCCGGTGATGGCGCACCGCACGCATCCTTCGCCATCTTGCCCATAGAAAAGGACCATGTCGCGCCCGAAAACCAAACTCTCCATGGGGGCTTGAAATGCCAAGCCGTGCCGTTCCAGACGCCATTGCACGCGGCGGACGATAAAGCTTGCGAATGGATGGATGTCCATCTCCATGCTGGCGTCGTCCAGGGCGCTCAGATAAGGCTTGCGATCGACGATGCGAATTACGGTCCAAGGATAGCCGCCCGAAGCGAGCATGACATTCATCAGAAAACGCGCCATGCGGCCGTTCCCGTCCGGGTACGGGTGGATATAACCGAAAAGCCAGTGACCCAACACCGCGCGAACCGACGGCTCGGGCTCCTTTTCCAGAAGATCGAAGAATGCCGACATAGCGTCGCGCACCGCCTCGCACCTCGGCGGAACGTAGCGCGACCCGCGCAAATAGACAGGTATGTTCCTGTATCCGGCCAGCGCCCCCGGTTCCATCAAGCCGGCGGTAACGCAGGGCTGGAACAATTGGCGATACCAGTCGTTGTGCGCAGAGCGCGCGAGCGCGGCGGAGTTTTCACCGGCGATCACCTTCTCCACTTCTTTTTTCACCAGCTGAAACGCTTGCCAGTATCCCCGCGCTGCGAGGGCGTCGCGATTTCTGCGATCACCAGCGTCATGCTCAGGGTCCCAGCCGCCCTGTCGCACTCTCTCAACTAGGGCAGGATTGACTGAGTAGCCTTCGATGGATAACGAGTGGTAGGCATCGGTCCGATAGATTTCGTCGACGAATCGAAGATACTCTTCTTTATCTGCCGGAAGTCCCGGCGCTTTCGGGAACGTCGCCAGGACCTTGCCACGCATTGATTGCCAAAGCATCTCGACGCGACCCACGATTGGAGCGGCGGGACGGCTCCGCCTGTGGAATATCTGTCCGGCTTCAAATGGACTGCTCTCTCTCACATCGTATCCGACGCCCTTCATCGCGCGGAGAATCTCATCGGCGAGTTCGCCACGCCCGGTTTGGCGGAAGGCTTTGGCAAGATAACCTGCTTTCGCGGAATGACCGCCGTTCAGGAGAAGCCGAAGCAGGTCCGAGGCGTCAGCGAGGCTCGCCATCAGCACTTGCGCCTCGAGGGGATAGAGCCGAAAAAATGATTCTGGCACACGTACCAACGCCGCCGCGGGCGTAAACAGGCGCAATCCGTCTCTCACCATGAGAGCCGTGGGCGGGGGCATCTCCGCGACTTTCAGATCGTAAAGTGTTGTGCCGAACAAAAGCTGAATATCGTTATTCGTTGCTTTCGGGCTGTGCACAACCACTTGATCCGGGATCACCGTTCTCTCGCCGTGCAAGAAAAGGGACTGCTCCGGCGACAGGTGCCATTGTTCGCCAAAGCGCTCGTCGCAGTAACGTGCGCAGAATTCCCAGAACGACGCATGCCAAGGGGTGCTCTCGGCAGCCTGCGTGTCGGGGCTTATAGAAATCAGCCACCCCTTCATTACCTCCTGCAAGAAGCCATTTTCCACCAGGCGTTCGCGGTGAACCCGGCTCAGGTCGTCGGAGCGGAACACACGTTGGTTGCCTTGCTGGAGTGCCTTGAGCACGTCGAGAGATTCAGCCAGTCTTTCGTTTGGCGAAGGCATTGAAACCTCCCATCGATCCACAGGGCATTACAAGTTTATTGTGGGGTGCAACTGCAAGTATATGATGCCGCATGAATAGAAGTCAATTGTGCCGTATGAATACAAGTACATTGTGCTTACACGGCTCTAACCGACTTCTGTCCAATCAGTTGCGGCCCTGTGCCCAGTGGTCTAGGTAATCACGGTCTACGAATGTAAAACCAGGAGTGCTCAAGATGGATCGCTTCGCCAGTATGGCTCCGGATGATTGCGTTGCACTGTCGGCGCTGGGTTCCTGACCAAGAACAGTCACGTGCCTTTCCAGCTTGGCTACCGCCAAAAATACGAAAGGCTCCAATTCTTGAACGGGGTCTTCGAGGATCGAATCTAAACGTGGAAATCAAACGAACACCAATCGCGAAGATCCAGCGCCTGGGTTTCTCTAGCAATCCATCGGAATGGAACGCACTTCGCCCTTGTTTCCAACGTCCGAATGGTCTATACCGTGGAAGGAACATCCTCAGCCTAATCCAACCGCAGACCACACACTGCGCGAATAGCAAGCGTCGTGACTGCCCTGTCTGCCTAACGGATGTCCTTTTTGCGATTCATTTTCGTTACGTAGGAGCTAAGGATGCGTAAGAACACCATGGCTAGTCTGCTGCTTGCGGTGGCCCTAGGTTTGCCTCTTGTAGCCTGCGAGGACACCAAGGCCCGGCAGGAGAATGAACAGTTGAAGGCGCATGTGGCTGAACTCGTAAAGGACAATGGCGAACTGGGAAATCACGTCGACGCCCTCACTCAGGAGAACGCCGCGCTCAAACAGGAGATCGAACAGCTCAAGGTGAAAAAAGCTAAAACGAAAACCCCGAAAAGCAAACACCACCGGCACACTACCAAGCGCGCCGCCACCACCGCGAACTAATTCAAACAATAGAGTCGCGCCGCCAAACCCAATGCGTGCAAAACGATTGGAGCATCAGTAAGAGAGTCGATAAAATGAATTCATGACTCCCTTAAAGGCACGGCCTAAAAACATCACCGAGTACATCAAGGCGGCCCCCAAAGAAGCGCAAAAGAAACTGCGTGAAATGCGTGCCTGCATTCGCAAATCCGCGCCCGGAGCCAAGGAAAGTCTGAAGTGGGGGATGCCCGCCTTCTCCAATCGGAGGATACTGGTCACGTTCGCCGCGCACAAAAATCATATCGGCTTCTATCCCACGCCATCCGCGGTGAAAGCCTTCGCGAAAGACCTTGCGAAATTTGTTACCGCTCCGGGCTCCATCCAGTTTCCGCTGGAGAAGCCGCTGCCCCTTCCTCTGATCCGCAAGATCACTTCCTTCCGCGTTCGAGAGAGTCTCGAGAAAGACAACAAATGGCGCACGTGATGAAGCAGGCAGGACTGAAACCATGAAGAAATATCTTATTGTGGTCGAGGAAACGGGAACGGGATACTCGGCCTACTCGCCCGATCTTCCGGGCTGCATCTCTACTGGCGCTTCCCGCGCCGAGGTCGAGAAGAACATGCGCGAGGCGATCGCTTTCCACCTGGACGCACGGCGCGAAGAAGGCGAGCCTGTTCCCGAACCGCATACTTACTCCGGCTATGTCGAGCTTCCCGCCTGACCTGTAGCCACGCCCGGCATGCACCGGGCGTTTTTTCCTGCTTTCGATTTTCGAATTTCTCTTTTCGATCTTTCCTACAGGTAATCCCGCGACGGCCCTTCCAGGAACGCCCGCAGCTTGCGCGAGCGCGACGGGTGCCGCAGCTTGCGCAATGCCTTGGCTTCGATCTGCCTTATGCGTTCCCGGGTCACCGCAAACGACTGGCCGACTTCCTCGAGCGTGTGCTCGCTGCCATCGTCCAAACCGAAACGCATCTTGATCACTTTTTCTTCGCGCGGCGTCAGCGTCTTCAGTACCGACGAAGTTTGCTCCTTCAGATTCAAATTGATCACCGCGTCCGAAGGCGACACCACCGCCTTGTCCTCGATGAAATCCCCAAGATGCGAGTCTTCTTCCTCGCCGATCGGCGTCTCCAGCGAAATCGGTTCCTGCGCAATCTTCAAAATCTTGCGCACCTTGGATACCGGTATGTCCATGCGCTTGGCGATTTCCTCGCTGGTCGGCTCGCGCCCAAGTTCCTGCACCAACTGCCGACTGGTGCGCACCAGTTTGTTGATCGTTTCGATCATGTGCACTGGAATTCGGATGGTGCGCGCCTGGTCCGCAATCGCGCGCGTGATGGCCTGGCGAATCCACCAGGTCGCATAGGTCGAAAATTTGTACCCGCGGCGCCATTCGAACTTGTCCACCGCTTTCATCAAACCAATATTGCCTTCCTGAATCAGGTCCAGGAACTGCAATCCCCGGTTGGTGTACTTCTTCGCGATGGACACCACCAGTCGCAGGTTGGCTTCGATCAATTCCTTCTTCGCCTGTTCCGCTTCGGCTTCCCCGCGCTGAATGACCGTCAACGTACGCTTCAATTCGGTCAGGCCGACTTCGCTGGCATCTTCAATATCTTTCAGTTCTGACCGGCGCGTGCGCAGTTCCCGGCGCGCTTCAGCGGCATTTTCGCCTTTGGATACGTCCGCGCGGCGCTCCAGCCTTCCCGCTTCACGCTCGAGCGATTGCAGCCGTTCGACGGTGCCGCGCATCTTGTCGATCAGCCGCTTCTTCTCAAACGGGTTGAAGTCGATGGCGCGAATTTCCAGCGAGATTTCTATGCGCGTCCGCGCCACCGCCCACTTGGCGCGGGTGTACATCTTCTTCTTCGCCTTCGCGGTCTTGTCCAGCTTGACCGCCTCTTTCAGCGCCTGCTCATACAGCTTGGCAATCTTGTCGATGTACTTCAGCGTCTGCTTGGTCTTGTTGGCGATCTTCTCTTCGGTCAGCTCCTCATCGTCAAACTGCACGATTTCCTTGATGGACCTCGCGCCCTTTCGCAGGTCTTCGCCAACTGCAATCAGTTCCTTAATCACAATCGGGGAGCGCGTGATCGCTTTCATCACCACCAGTTGCCCGCGCTCGATGCGCTTGGCGATGGTCACTTCCCCTTCGCGCGTCAGCAGCGGCACCGTGCCCATTTCCCTCAGGTACATTCGCACTGGGTCGTTGGTCTTCTCCAGCGAACCCGGCGTCAGGTCCAGGTCGCTGCCCTCCTCCGCGTGCGCATCGTCCTTGATTACCGTGTCATGATCGCCGTGATCCGCGGACACTTCGACCGCGCGCGCCGCCTTCGCCGAAGCCGCGTCCTCGTAAATCTCGATCCCGTTGCGTTCAAATGTGGTGAGCAGGTCGTCGATTTCTTCCGAAGAATGCACTTCCGCGGGAAGCGAATCGTTCACTTCGTCGTACAACAGGTAGCCGCGCTCTTTGCCGACGGCAATGAGCTGCTTTACCGCATCATATTTTTCTTCTAAGCCCGTAGCAGCCACAACTCTCCTCCGCCCTTCTATCGCCAATATGCTGCAACTTCATTGCGCGCGCCGTGGCGCGCTGCTTTCACACCTTGTGTGCAGAGATACCCAAACAGTGGCATCAGAAGGAACGAGTTCCTTCGGGAAGTTCGATTTTTGCTCTGAACCCTTGTTTGCCGCGCCGATTTCTTGCCGCTGCCCACGCTCTGCCCGTTTGCCGCCGCTCTGCCCTAACGATCTTCCTGCATCTCTTTGGCTCTCTTATAGA
>JBAVHY010000182.1:0-2374 GCA_049686315.1 Candidatus Acidiferrum sp.
GAATAGCATCCCGACGGATGCCGATGAGAAGCGAGGAGGCCACAGTGGACCCCACATTCCATATCTTCAAAGTTGCTCCGGGCGGCCCTTCGACTCAGATGTGCACGATGAAGTGCCCACGCTGCGGAAACACAGCTTCCAAGGAGAAGCCCGAGGAACGATTCAGGTGCGAGCGTTGCGGTTGGAAATTGTGATTCATATTTGCGACATGCTCTACGTCGCGTGTAGCGCCTTGAAAGGTTAAATAGTTGAGCGACTGGAGCGGAGCTAGGAGTAAATAGAGCGTCGACAGCAGATTCTTGCCGAGGCCGCGTTATCACTCTGCAGGGTAGCCAGCTTATAGATTCCTCAAGTTCGGGAGTCACGATGGAAAATGAACGTATGACTGGAGCAGAGCAAGCTGTGCTTCTGTGGCCGTTGCTGGCGCTGGCTGCTCGCACTCAACAGATTTTAAGTTATGCTGCCGTCGAAGGCTATACCGGAATCGCTAGGCACGGACTTAATCGCGCGCTTGGACTCATACACGACTACTGTAAGCGACGCAGCTGGCCACTTCTAAATGCGATTGTCCTCAGCCAACAATCAGGCATGCCTGGAGAGGGGTTTCCAGGGGACCTGAGTCCTTTTGAAATAAAAGTTGAGCAAGGAAGGGTGTTTCTGTTCGATTGGTCAGGGCACGACAAACCACGGCCCAACGATTTTCAGGGCGTGAAGGCAGCTCACCGGTAACGTCAGTTATCCGTTATCTGGTATTGGTGCCTTGTGTCATCTCGCGAATGTCTTCCTCTTCCACCTTCATGACTACAGGCGCGTCTGCTGGGCAAACCTCATCCCTCTGCCGCACCAAAATCATTCGAATCTGGCCGGTCTCATCTGCTCGATATGAATTCTGCTTGGTCCAAAATCGGTACGGCCACGGCGGGACTTTCGAGTATGGCAAAAGATAGACGGTGAAGTGCTTCTCGTCGGGATTGAAGTCCATGCGCACGTTGCCATGCCGGAGCAGTTCTCGTGTATACCATTCACTGTCATCGCCCGGCTTGATGTTGTGGAAACGAGTCTCCCCTGTTTGCTGTTTCTTTGCACGGCCGTTGGCGATTTCGGAGGCAAGAAGCCTCTTCAGTTGCATCCTTTTTCAGAGTCATTCCCACTAGCGGTTATGGCCTATCTCTCTAAGTTTCTTGTTTCAAAAGTTTCATACCACCAACTCCCTCATGCTATGCAGGAGGACAAGTGTGATCGAGGACGGCCGTTGCCCGCTAGTGCCCGCGCCCGGACTTTCCGCGTTCCTTCGCCTCGCTGCGTAATTCACGGCCAAAAACATTCTTCAACCAGTCGGGCGGACTTTGGGTTGTCTTGACCAGCTCGCCGGCAATGAAACGGGCAACGAGACGGTGGCCTCTTCCGTTTTCGGTGTTGTCATACACGAGAACGTCATCAGCGCGCTTGCAACCTTTTGGAAGGCTCCTCATTGATTCGTCGTACGACTCGGGAATTGTGTTGAGCGGCACTGACTGGCCTCCGCGACTCATTCGGATCAGGATGCGCCCGATATTCAGGTTGGGATCTTCGGTCGAAATGAAGATTACTTTCGTGGCGTAGCCTGCGTCCCTGGCGTTCTCTAGTAATTCGGTGTCTACGACCAAGTCCTCAACCGCGAAGGAACGATGCTCGCCTAGCATCGCCTCCCGCCGGTGCGGAACCGGGGGAATCAAAGTGGGGAAAGCTTCTTTGAGGTGAGCGTCGTAGAAGGTCTTGCCCGCGCCCATAGGGCCCGCGATGACAACCAGCAAGGGTCTCAGTTCGTTCAAAGTGCGGTTCCTTACCGCTGGCTTTTGTGTGGCTCCAGCTTTGCTGAGCGCCGCTGAAATTCGCCTGCGACCAAACTCACAGGAAATCGTCCGCCAGAAGGCGTGATTTCAACGGTTGTTTTGAATTTGGAATCATACTCATAGCGCGTACCGTCTGGAAATGCGTCTTTCGGGCCTCTCTGCAAGCCCGCGAGATCGACAAGCTGGTCCACTAGCTCTTCCCGTTCGTCTGCGGTCATTTTGTCGTAGGTTGCGCTGGCTCTCCGCCGCGTTGGCCTAGAGGGAACTCCGGGCCGCCCGGCCGGTTCCTTCGAATAGTACGCCGCCAACCCGCTGTTCGCGAGCTGGTTGATTGAGCAGCCTCGCGCACTCGCAATGCGTTTGATCCTACGTCATAAACCGACCCACAGGCTTAACCGACCCCGTGGGGCTGACACCCTATTTGTACAATGGAGGCTCAGACAGTATTCCTGTGAAGTCGATCAGGGTTCCTGAGGGAAGGCGATCAGCGTTCCTGCGGATTCCAATCAAGTGATCGGAGCGCAGCGACACTGCAATAAAGT
>JBAVHY010000183.1:0-5071 GCA_049686315.1 Candidatus Acidiferrum sp.
TCGCTTCCCAGCGTCCGAGGGTGGCCCAAGGCAAGGGCTGACGGATACCCACATGCAGGTAAGGATTCACGTCGTAAATGCTTTCACCGTAGGGGTCCACGCGGGACAAGGCCGACCCACTAATCCACTTGTACCCTGCAGTCAGCTTTGTTCCCGTTACGGGAACTTTTCCTGACACTTTCAGAGCGGCGGAATGCTGCGGCACGGTACGCAAAGCGTCGCGCAAACCCCCATCCATGACCCCGGTCGGCACCAGTGCTCCCGAAAACACATAGATGGTGGTCAGCTCAAGGTCGTCGGTGATTCGTTCTCGCAGTGCCGCGCGCGTTCCCCACGAAACGGAAGAACCGCCATCATAGGCAAATCCCTTGGAATAGAAATCCTGGAAATACTCGTCGGTAGGCAGATCATTGCCCCTTCCAAACAGCGCAACGTGACTATTGTCATCGTGGAAGACGGCCACTTGGAGTGCGTTGTGCGGGCCGAGCTTGCGCTCGACTGCCAATTCCTCATGCCTGCCATTTTCAAGAACCGGTTTGCCGCGATGCCACAGTAAAGCGGGGAAGGAATCTAGTTGCCCTAGGGCCGAAGCAAGGATGCTGGGAGCATTGCTCTCTGTGAGATCCGCGATGAAGTTATCGCCATTGGCAACACCGATGGGAAGCGAAGCATAGACAGCGTCCACATACCAGTTCGGCGATATTCGTGATTCCCACTTCAATCGGGGACGGAGACTCCAGGACGAGGAGCCTGCCCCAACAAACACATATTCGCCGCCAACACGAAGTACGAAACGATCGCCGAAGGTGAGCGCTCCGCTTTGGTCCAGACGCGCTCCCCGGAAAACTGGTCCTTCCGGTCCGATCTTCGCTTCACGAAAAACCAGCGTGCTCTGAGGTCCTTGCTGCTCGGAACCCGTCGGCAACCACATAGTGGCGAGCCCACCGGCCGGTGCGTCTTCGTCGTAGCTGACCTGCCCCGCAAACACAATGTGGTTGGAGCGATCAATCCGCTGATCGTAGGCAAAGGCCGTGCCAGGTGCCGCGTCAATGTTGGAAACTGAACCGGGCCGGCGCGCTCCGCCGGTAATTTCAATCTGGCCGAGTTGCCGCGGCCTGCCCAGATCGGCGACGACCCCGGAGCCGTTGTCGGTGTCCTCTTCATGCCATTGCAAAACGGGCCGCAAACCAGATGCGGAGCGCAACACCCACTTCCAGTCATCCGGCTCTGCAGTGCCATTTGCGGGGGGGCGGCGCAACTGCTCGAGGGAGGCAAACAGGGATTCGAGCTGCACTTTGACAACGGTATTCAAGTTGGAGGTGATTTGTACGTGCTTCTCGAACGCGGGAAGGAATCCCGCGAGTGTCACCTTAATGGTGTACAGGCCCGCTGGCATACGCTCGGCGCGGAATAACCCCTGAGTATTGGTCAAAAACTGATGGCTCAAGAGAACGCCAGGCGCCTCAGAGAGAACTTCGACGGTGGCACCGAGTTGCGGGATTCCGCTGGGATCTCGGACAACGCCGGAAATCGATCCCAAGGGGGTCTTGCGAGTGGATTGCGCGGCAGCAGGAGGAGCAGTGGCACACACGCTCAAGGTGGTGGCCAATAGAACACCGAAGCACAGGATGGGGCCGTGCTTCACCTCGGTTACCTCCCTGGCGAAACGTTCGCCGCAGCTTTCTGAACCACCGGGTTCTTGATCGAAAATTCCGCGGACCGAGAGATCGTGGCCTGCGACAGCTTGTCCGTCGCGTTGATTTCCAGAGTATACTTCCCGGGCGCCAAGGTAGCTAGAGGCAAAAGACGCTCAATGGTGACTTGGTCACCTGTCTGCTTCATCTCCTCTGAGCTTTCCTTGAACTGCATGATCTGCTGGTCGCCCTTCTTGACGGTATAGACGAAGGAAGCATCGGATTTGTGGGTCTTCTCATCGGGCTTCAGGTTGTAGACCTGCAGATAAATGCCGAGCTTATCGGCGGTGGTGAAATCAGCGTTCATCCGAGGACGGACTTTGGATGAGCCCAGAACGAATTGCCCCGTGCCAATCTGTTTGGCGGGGACGTGCTCGATCTGATCAGCAAGAATCAGAGTGCTGGCCTCAAGCTTTTCCTCGTCGTAACGAGGCACCGCCAGTCTGGTGTTGATCGCGCCGACATTTCCGCTGCTGACATCCTTCAGCACCAGGTCCAGCCGGTACAATCCGGGGCGCAGCGGCAGAGCCTTCTGGTAAATCGACATCTGCTTGACCGCCATGGAGAACAAGGAGTCCGGATAATCCTTCATCAGAGGATCTTCAAACGTCTGCACTACGCGGCCAGTCAACGTACTTACGCGCCCAAAGATATTTAACTCGGCCGAATGCACACCCTCTTTCGACTTGAACGACAATTGACTGTTCGGAATCTGCACCGTCACAGGAACCAGCACCGTGTCGCTCGTCACCTTGAGGAAGTCGGTGCGGTAGGTGAACTTCAACTGATCCCGCACCATGCGCGAAGTCACAATCGCTTCGAGGTCCTTGTACTTCACGTCCGGAGGACGCTGCACCTTCGAATACAATTCCAGGCGCGTGAATTCATTCATGCTGGCGGGCGTGCCGCCCATGGTCGTGGGCAAGTTCGTTCCGTCCGACCGAGTGAAGCGATCCGCTTTGGATGCCATGCCCATCGATTCCATCAGGCTCAAGCCCGCGCCTGGCACGTGCAGAAGAGCGTCTTTTTCCGACGGGTCCATGGTTAAGTGGTATTCGCCAGACCCGGTGGGATCCACAAATTCCAATATAACGTTTTCCTGGATGCCCTCCAGATAGCGGTAGCGCCATGTTTCCCACGGATAGGTTGTCGTGGATCCGCCACCTTCTTCCATCGGGCGATCGTAAGTTCCTCCGGTAGGATGCGACTCAATTTCGTCCGGCTTGCCCCAAATAATGTAGATGCGCCCGCGATCCGTTTTCCACCCGGGGATGCCGGAAGCAAAATGCTCGTTGGCATAAGCAATACGCCGGTAGTGCTCTTCTTTGAAGTCGTTGTCGGGCAGGTCGGGATTGCTGCTGCGGCGCAGCCAGAATTGCTCGATGAACTGTTCCCGTTCTTCGTTGGTCTCGAGCTGGAGGAAGCTGGTGCGCTCTTCGGGGGAAATGATGTAGACGACGTCCTCGTTCAACCAGGTCCTGTACGGCGAGTCCAGCTCCTTGAGCGTCCTCTTCATCTTCTGCTTCTGGTCTTTGGACAGCTTTTGATTTTGCGGGATAGGAGTAGGTGCGCCCTGGTCTTGAACCTGTTGAGCAGGCAGAGGGAGAGACAGAAGCGCGAACGAGACCAAAAATGTGGAGAAATTTCTGAAAATCTTGGACATTCGAGACACCCTTAGGCCGGCTTGATTCTAATCCTCCGGCCGAGCCACGTCAATTCGCTAATCTCATTCATTCAAAGACACTTTTCCCCGTTTCCTCTTTAGACGGAAAGGGTCAGACGAAAGTTGCCTGGAGGGACGAAGAGGGTACTAGCCTCGCGCTGCGCAACGGAATCTCACTATGAGATTTTAGATATCTGCTAAAGATAATACTACTGGAGATGGCGGTGTTGGCCTTCGGAGCCGATGAGCGAATCAAAAATGGCCAGTACATGGCGCCGGTATTCCACCATGCGAGTGAACACGCCACGGAGATGCGGTTCGCGCTCTGCATCCTTGTACCACTTCGCCAGAACCGAGGGAGGAACTTCAATGTCGCGGCGCAATTGTTCGGGGGAATGTCCCCGCAGGAACAGGCCATAAAAGAAGGCCGCTTCGCGCTGCGGAAACTCGAGATCCGCGACAAAGTCGGTCGGCAGAAGCTGAATGAGTGTAGCCATGGCGAAAGCGCAGTTTACCGAAAACAGTTTCCACGTCAAGTAGCACTGTGGTTTTTTTGTTGCGAGCCAGTCAAGGTCGCAAATACCGGTACTGGGAAGCAACGGAAGTTCACTTGACCTGTTCTAACCTGACATAGGATGCTTGACGCTATGGGGAAGTTACCCAAGTCGTTGGCTGGGCGGGCGGTTGGGCGGTTGCTGCGCTTTGGCATGCTGCGCGGCCTGCGCTCGGTTGAAATTGATCCGGAAGAGTTTCGCAAGAACCTGGCCGAAAAGCACGGGCTCTGGGTACCTCATTTCGGACGTATGAAAGATGCGCCGCTCGAAAAGTTGGACGCCATCGCGGAACGGCTCATCCACGATGCTCAACGCCTGGCCATGGCGCAAGGGGCGGGCTTTGGCCTTGGGGGCATGCTCACCGTGCTTCCGGACGCCGGCATACTGACCGTGATTACGCTTCGCCTGATCCAGAGACTCTGTTTGCTCTACGGGTTTGAAGAAAATGGATCCGAGCGGAGAATACAAATGTGGATGGCGGCGGCAACCGCGGCAGGCATCGATTTCAGCAAGGACATGGCGGAGAAGCAGATGATCGAGAAGTTGGCGCCGCGGATCGCTGGCCGTCTTGCCGTGCGCATTGGTGAGGAGAGCGCGGAAAAATGGGTGGGGCGTTTGGTGCCGTTGGCGAGCTCAGCGATTGGCGGAGCTCTCAACTATTCTTTTGTGAGGACCTGGGGCCGCCGCGTGCAGCGGCATCTACGAGAAAAGCATCTGGCCGAGCGCGCCGCAGCCGCGGTGAATAGCCAGTCGCTGCGCCCGGTGATCGTTCGCTAGAGAGCATTCGCTTGGTGATTATGTGGAATTTTTTGTGACCACGGCCGTAAAGTTATGGAGTATGAAAAATGCAGGCGGAGAGAGGATGGCATGAAAGCATTGAGCAAAACTGTGACTGGATTTGTTCTAATCGTGATTAGCGCTGCTCTTCTGGTGCTTCCGCAATTCGCTGCAACTCAATCGCAACAACCGATGCCCGGAATGGATCGTAGCAGCAGTGGATCTGACGAGCCGGTGCCGGCATTCCATGCACAGCCGCCAACTGGCGAATTGCCTCCAACCATGGAGCCTTCGCTTTACACAGACAAGGTGGTCTTCAATTCTTATGTGGTTGCAGGGCGCAGCAAGAAAGTCCTGTACCAGCAGCCCTGTTATTGCCATTG
>JBAVHY010000184.1:0-16513 GCA_049686315.1 Candidatus Acidiferrum sp.
GACTGTGCCCGTCTTGGAAGCGACATCAATGTTGTCCCACTTATAGGATTAGCGCGTCCCCTTGACAATACTGCGAAACCACTACCGCTGCAAATATTCCTTAATTCCCTTTGTTTCAATAACTTGAAATGCCACCCCGGCCTTCAACCCCTTGTGCTCCTCACTCCTCCCGCTGGGCCAGTCTATCACCACTCGCTCGATCTTCTCTGCCTTGCCCAGCCCGAAGGTCATCGGCAATTCCGACTGCGACAGATAGCTTGACCCGCTTCGCACTATCCGCGTCTGCTGTTGCCCCTGTGAGTAAACTCGCACCGTCGCCCCGATGGCGTCACGGTTCGATTGCGTTCCCACCAAATGAAAACGGATACCGCGATTGGAGTTCGCCACATCGTTGCGATACAGATACGCTGAGCCATTATTCGTGGTCAGCAGCACATCCAGATCTCCGTCCCCATCATAATCGCCCACCGCCAGTCCCCGCCCCACCTTCGGTCTGTCGAATCCTCCGCCCACCTCTTCCGCCACGTCGTGAAACCTTCCCCCGCCCTTGTTTTGGAACATCTGCGCGGGTTGTGCATAGCCCACGTTTCCACGAATGTTGCGCACGGTTTCGTCAATATGTCCGTTGGCGATGGCAAGGTCCAGCAAACCATCCAGGTCCGCGTCGAAAAACACGCAGCCAAAACCCAGCGTAGTTCTTGACGCCGCTCCCAACCCCGTTTGCATCGCTACATCGTCGTAGCCCTTTCCGGCGAAACGGTACAACCCAATCATTTCGTTATCAAAATTTGTGATCACAATTCCGGGCTTGCCCGAATTTTCGAAATCCGCCACGTCCACGCCCATTCCCGCGCGCGCCTTTCCTTCCGTGCTGAACGCCAGCCCTGCCTCCACCGCCACATCCTTGAATTTTCCGTTGCGCAAGTTGCGATAGAGCTTGTTCGGCTGCGTGTCGTTGGCCACCAGCAGGTCCGGCCAACCATCCTGGTCGTAGTCCAGCATCGCCACTCCCAGCGACTTGGAGCTGCTGTCAAACACCCCGCTGCTCGCCGTCACGTCTTCAAACGTTCCATCTCCACGGTTGTGATACAGCCAGCAGGTGTCTCCCCGGTAGGCTTCCGGCGTGCAATACGATTTGTTCTTTCCGTCGAGGCTGCAAAACACATCATGCTCCGCGGTCCAGCGCACGTAGTTGCACACAAACAGATCCAGGAACCCATCGCGATCGTAGTCAAACCACACCGCTGAAGTGCTCAAGCCTTGTTTGCCCAGCAATCCGGCCGCCTTCGTCGCATCCAGAAACGTGCCTTTGCCCGTATTGCGGAATAATCGGCTTTGCCCCACGCAAGTGATGAAAATATCGGGGAACCCATCGTTGTTATAATCTCCGACGGCCACGCCCATCCCGTACAGTTCCACATCCAATCCCGCCACCTTCGTCACGTCCGTGAACGTGCCATTCCGGTTGTTGTGGTACAGCTTCAGCGTAGTGCGCTGGCGCTTGTGCCCGGGCCAGTCCATCGAGTTCACCAGCAGAATGTCCTGCCAGCCGTCCGCGTCGTAATCCAAAAACGCACACCCCGAACCCAACGTTTCCGGCAAGAGTTTGCCGCCGTACGCACCGCTATTGTGCTCGAAGTGAATCCCAGCCGCGCCGGTAACATCGACGAATCGAAATCCAGGTCCTGCAGCCAGCGAGGGGATTGGCGGCGGCGTCCCCGCCACCAGTCCCGCGCCCACTCCCCGCCAGATAAACTCGCGCCGATTCACGAAAGATTGACTCACGGAAGATTGACCAGCCCGTTGCGGATGGCATACACGACCAGTTCCGCGGTCTTGTGCATTCCCAGCGCGTCCATGATGTTTGCGCGGTGCACGGATACGGTGTTCGCACTCAAATTGAGCTCTCTCGCAATCTCCTTATTCGTTTTGCCCGCCACGATGTGTTGCAGAATTTCCAGTTCCCGCGGCGTCAGTCCCGTATCGCGTTCACCCTTCAGCGTGCCGCCCCTCGTGATTTGCGGATCGAGCACCGTCTTGCCTTCCGCCACCTTTTTGATGGCACTCACAAGATCCAGGTCCATCGCATTCTTCAGCACATACCCTTTCGCGCCCGCTTCCAGCGCTTGACGAATCAAGGTGTCCTCGGAGTGCATGCTCAACATAAGAATCGCCGTCTCCGGCCGCTTCGCCAGAATTCGCCGCGAAGCTTCGATCCCATTGATCTGCGGCAGCGCACAATCCATCACGATCACATCCGGCTGCAGTTGCTCGGCACACTGCACCGCCTCGAGCCCGTCGCTTGCCTCGCCCACGACCTGGAACGTCGGCTCATCTTCCAGCATGCGGCGGAACCCGCGCCGCACCAGCGCGTGGTCGTCCACCAACAGCACTTTCAGCTTATTCGCCATGCGTTTCCACCCTTGCCCGCGGAATGCGCAATTTCACCAGCGTCCCTGTCCCGTTCATTGGCGCCGTTCCCAAAGCCGCAACCGTCAGCGTTCCACCCAATATTTCTGCCCGCTCCCGCATCGCCACCAGTCCGATTCCTGTCTGGCCTTCTGCTGGCGCCAGCCCTTTGCCGTGATCCTCTACCTCCATCTCCAACTCTGCCGGCAGAAAGTGCAGTCGAATCCAGGCCTCTTTGGCACCGGAATGACGGGTCACATTGTTCAGCGCTTCCTGCAACACCCGGTAGATGTGCACTCCCGGACCGGTTTCCACGCCGAACCGTTCCCCGGACTTCTCGTAGTGCAGCACCAGCCCGCTCTGCCGTTCCACCGTTGGGATATACCAGTCCAACGTGCTCTCCAGCCCCGCCTCTTCCAGCAACACCGGGTGCAACGCCTGAGACAAGCTCCGGATGTTGTTCAGCGTGTTTTGGGCAATCTCCCGCACTTCTTGCAGGTCAGCATGGAGCGGCGAATCCCCTGGTATCTGCTTGTCCGTCCGCCGCAGCAGGGAACCGATCGCCGTCAACACTTGCCCAAACTCGTCGTGCAACTCTCGCGAAATGTGCCGCAGCGTGGATTCCTGCGTGGAAATCAGTTTCTGCGCCAGGTCGCTACGCTGCGAAGACAACTCCTCGACGTGAGCAAACAGCCGCCGGTTATTGCGGATCAGGTACAGGCTGGTGAGCACAATCGCCAGCAGGATCGCCACCAGAAAAAAATAGAGTTGGCGCTGCACGCGGTCATAAATCCCACCAATTCGCGCCGCTGCCGATTCCTCGGCTTCGTTGTTTTGTACCAACAACCGCGAAACCGCCGAACTTAGCGCCGCCTGCCGCGGCTGCAGCGTGTTGCGCACCTGTTCCCGGGCCGCGTCCTCGTTGTACTGCGCCTGCGCGAACATCCGGTCGGTGGTGTCCCAGAATTGCGTGAGGGCCTGGAACAAGTAACGCCGCTGTTCGCTTGTGGGCGCGGCCTCCGAAAGCGGCGCTTCCAGCCGTAACGCGTCTTCCAGGTCGGTGCGGATGCGATCAAACTGCGCGCCCCACGCAATCAGCGGATACGGCTCGCTGGCATCCAGCATGTCCCGCATCGCCATTCCCAGCGAGTTCAGGTCGTTCTGAATGCGCAACAGTTGCAACGAATCCTTGCGATTGCGATCCACCAATTCGCTCTGCAGCTTGCGCAACCCCGCGAACTGCACCGTGATGTACGCACCATACGCGAGCACCGCAAGGATCGTAACCACAAGGCCAAGATACAAGCCCCGCGCTGGCCCTGGACGTGTCGCCGGATTCTTCTCCACGCCAAGAAGGATATAACGCCCCACTAGCGCGAACCAACTCGCCGGTCCAAGCGCTAGGAGTGGTCACCGCGCAACCCAGTGTTACACTGCACCTGCTTCGCAAATAGTCGCAAAGGAACAAGCTCAATGATTGAAGTGGGACTGATCGGCTTCGGCCTAGGAGGCCGCTGCTTCCATGCCCCTGTCATCCGTGCCGTGTCGGGCTTGCAGCTAGCGGCAATTCTGCAACGCGCCGGTAACTCGGCCGCGCAGGCCTATCCGGACACGCGCATTGTCCGCAGCCTTGACAAACTTCTGGCCATCGATTCCATCCGTCTGATTGTGATTTCCACTCCCAATCAGACACATTTCCCACTTGCCAAGAGTTGCCTCGAGGCCGGCCGAGACGTTGTTGTCGACAAGCCGTTCACGACAACCGTTGCGGAAGCGGTGGAACTTTTGAATCTAGCCAAAAAGCTCGGCCGCATCCTGACCGTCTACCACAATCGCCGCTTCGATGCCGATTTCCAGGCCCTCCGCCACTCTGTCGCCGCGGGTGACTTGGGCCGCATCGTACGCTTCGAATCCACCTACGACCGCTTTCGCCCTGTCCGCAAACCCGGTGCCTGGCGCGAAGACCCGGGACCCGGCAGCGGCGTTCTCTTCGATCTCGCGCCCCACTTGATCGACCAGTCCATGATGCTCATCGGAACTCCTCTGGCCGTAACCGCGGATATTCGCATCGAGCGCGCGGGTTTTTCGACCGACGATGCTTTCGACCTGCTCCTCCACTACCCGCACGGCTCCCGTGCCCTCCTGCGCGCCACGATGATGTCCGCCACGCCACGCCCGCGCCTTGTTCTCCTCGGAGAAAAAGGCAGCTACCTGAAGCGCGAGTTCGATCCGCTCGAACCGAACCTACGAGCTGGGCTTGTCCCCGCCGGCCCATCTTGGGTAGTCGAGAAAGAGGAAAACTGGGGCGAGCTGACCCTCGTCGAAAACGGAAGCACAACTCTTCGCAAAATTCCATCAACTGGCGATTGGCGCGACTTCTATGCCAATGTTCGCGACGCGATCCTGGGCAAAGCTCAACTATTCGTCACACCCCAACAGGTTTTGGACGTGATGGTCGCTCTTGACCTGGCTCTGGAAAGCAATTCCAAACGCGCTACTATCCCTTGGCGCCATGTCGAAGCATGATCTCCCCCAACTCCGTCATTCCGAGCGAATCCCTCTTCCGCGCGCTCGCTCCGCCCCAAGAAATGTTGGTCTTCAGCCCCAGAACCGCGTTGCCCGTCGTATAATTCCCACTTCGGGGAAGGAGACCCAACCGCTCCATGAAAATCGAACTCGCGCCCTCGATTCTCTCGGCGAACTTCGCGCAACTCGGCGCCGACGCGCTCCAAGCTATCGACGGCGGCGGGACAGTCCTGCATCTCGACGTCATGGACGGTCACTTCGTCCCCAACCTCACTATCGGTCCGCCCGTGGTTAAATCTTTGCGCAAAATCCTCAAAGTGCCGTTCGACTGCCACCTCATGATCGAGAACCCGGATCTCTTCATCCCGGAATTCGCCAACGCCGGTGCGAACTGGATTTCCGTCCACCAGGAAACTTGCATCCATCTGGATCGCACGCTCCACCTGATCGCTTCGCACGATTGCAAACCAGGCGTGGTCCTGAATCCCGCCACGCCCGTCGAAACCCTCACGGAAGTATTGGACCTCGTTCACCACGTCCTGGTGATGAGCGTCAACCCCGGCTTCGGCGGCCAAAAATTTATCCCTAATTCCCTGAACAAAATTGCCGCCCTGGCACGCATGCGCGCCGAACGCAAATTGGATTTCCGCGTTGAAGTGGACGGCGGCGTGGACCTGGAAACCGTCACTGACATCGTAAAAGCAGGCGCCGAGCTCCTCGTCGCCGGTAACGCTGTCTTCGGTCACGGCGACATCCGCGCCAACGCCTCCAAACTTCTCGAAGCCGGCCGCGCCGCCACCCTAGCTCGCGCCTGATCGAGTTCTTCTCCGGTTTGCTTCAACTCAACCGATCCGCTCGCGGCAATAGTTCGTTGATCGCCACGCCCCTACCCCGCCGCGCGCTTGCGCAATTTCGCCGCCAGCGCCCGCACCTGCGCTCGCGTCTCTTCCAATGTTCCTGAGCAATCAATCGTCTCGGTGGCGTGACGCAGTTTCTCTTCCACCGGAATCTGCGCTGCAAGCCTTCGTTTGGCTTCCGCTTCGCTCATCCCCCGCGCGCGCAGCCGCTCGAGTTGCTGCTCCGGCGTACAAAAGGCAACCACCAGGCCGTCTAGCCTCTTATCGATGCCAGCTTCAACCAGCAGCGCGGCCTCCACGAAACCCGCATCGCGCACTCCATTCCGCTGCCACTCCTCAAACTGCCGGAAGACAATCGCTTCGACGCGCGGGTGAATGATGCTGTTGAGTTTCACCAGTTTCGCCCGATCGGCAAACACAATGCTGGCGAGCTTCGCCCGGTCGATTCGCCCCGACGTGTCCGCCAACTCCGCGCCAAATTCGCGCACAACCTCCTCGTGCGCGGACTGGCCCGGCTCGATCAGCTTGTGCGCCACAATATCGGCTTCCAGCACTAGAAACCCCATTTCGCGCAGCATGGCCGCAACCGCGCTCTTCCCGCTCGCTATCCCGCCCGTGAGTCCCATTTTTAGCATCGTGTTCCGCTTGCCTGGCCTGTGCGGGTCTATTGCCCCGCTTTCACCAAAGATTTCCCTCGCCGCAGCCCTGCGGCCTTCACCGTGTTGCTCATTAGCATCGTGATGGTCATGGGTCCAACGCCGCCAGGAACCGGCGAAAGCGCCCCGGCCGTGAACATGGCGTCAGGATGAACGTCGCCAACCAGCGCGCTGCCTTTGGCCAGGAATTTTTCCAGCCTTTGCGGGAAATTCTTCAAAAGCCTTTCGGCCTCGCCTACCGCAGTGACCTTGTTCGTGCCCACGTCGATCAATGTCGCACCAGGCTGGACCCAATCCGCCGCAACGTAACCCGCCTTGCCCATCGCCGCCACAACAATGTCTGCGCGGCGCACAACTTCGGGAAGTTGGCGCGTTTTCGAATGGCAAATTGTTACCGTCGCGTTTGCGTGCATCAGCAGCAACGCCATCGGCTTTCCCACAATGTCGCTGCGTCCCAGAACCACCGCGTTCGCGCCTTCAATCGGAATCTTGTAGCGCCGCAGAATCTCCATGCATCCCGCCGGGGTGCAAGCCACCAGCCCCGGACGGTTGCTCACCAGCTTCCCCAGGTTGGCCGGATGGAACCCGTCCACGTCCTTCGCAGGATCAACGGCCTCAAGAACACGCTTCGAATCAACCTGCGCGGGCAAGGGCAACTGCACCAAGATGCCGTCGACTTTGTCGTCGTTATTCAAATCGCGCACAAGCTGCACCATGTAGTCCGTCGAAACATCACCGGGAGGCGTGTACGTCCAACTGGCCATCCCTAATTCTTCGCACGCCGCGATTTTGCTCTTCACATACAGCTGCGAGGCGGGATTTTCGCCTACCAGCACCGCCGCCAGCCCAGGCCGCACACCCTGCGCGGCCAGCCGCGCGATTTCTCTCTTCAGTTCAACGAAAATCTGGTCACGGATTTTCCCGCCATCAAGGATTTGTGCCGGCATGAAAAGAGGATAGCACACGCTCGGCGGCCGCCTAGACACCCGCGCGATTTAGCAGGGCGCATAGTGGCAAAGGACGATCCCGGCTCTCAAACGTGAATATTCTCGGCAATCCGCAGGATGGCGGCTAGGCTTTGCTCCACATCGGCTTCAGTCGTGGCCCAGGAGGAAACGCTGATCCGCATCGCGGTTTTTCCCTGCCACACCGTTCCTCCGCACCAGCAGGTTCCGTCTTCTTGCACCCGGCGTATTACTTCGCGCGTCTTCTGCTCAGACCCGAAAGATACCAGCACCTGATTGATGACCACTTCGTTGAGCACTTCATAACCGGCTTCATGCAAGCCCCCTGCAAGGCGCTGTGCATGGGCGCAAGTCCGCTCGATAAGCTCGCGGAGTCCCGGACGCCCCAACGATTTTAAGCCCGCCCACAATTCAACGGCGCGGGCCCTGCGTGAGGATTCCGGAGCATGCCATGCGGGCTCACGCCGCAGGCCGGGCTCGAGATACGCGGCGGAAATCGTCATGGCAGCCCGCAAAGGCAAGACATCACGAACCAGTACGATTCCGCAATCATAATTTATGTTCGGCCACTTATGCGCGTCCGTGGCCCATGAATCGGCGAGTTCAAACCCGCGCACCAGGTGGCTGCACTTCGGTGACGCCGCAGCCCACAAGCCGAAGGCGCCGTCAACGTGGACCCACCCGCCGGATTCGCGAACGCGATTGCAAATTTCTTCCGCGGGATCGAACGAACCGGTGTTGACGTTGCCCGCCTGAATACACACAATCGTATTTTTTCCGAGCTTGGGCAGCTTGTCCGCCCGCATCCGCCCCTGGCTGTCGCTCGGAACCACCTTCACTCTTTTCTGGCCAAATCCTGCCAGATTCAGCGCCTTGAGGATCGAAGCGTGAACCTCCTCGCCAACCACAACGTCGATGGGCGGCGCACCAAACATTCCGTCGTCCGCCACATTCCAGCCGGCTTTCGCCAATAGCGCATGACGCGCTGCCGCCAACGCCGTGAAGTTGGCAGTCGTCGCGCAGGTCACGATACCGCCTCCGCAGCCCACAGGTAGCTTCAGAACTTCGCAAACCCACTGGATGACCACATCTTCGACCTCCGCAACCACGGGAGACATCACGCGGAGCGCCACGTTTTGGTCCCAGGAACTGGCCAGCCACCCGGCGGCAAGGGCCGCAGGCAGAGTTCCGCCAATCACAAAGCCGAAATACCGTCCACCGGCAGTGGCCACCGTGGCGGGTGAGCCGAATTCGTCGAGCATGCGCAGCACCTCAACGGGATCGCATGCCTGTTCGGGAAACGGCTCATGAAAGTGAGCCAGCGATGCCAAGGCGGGCTCGCTCGGGAAGACCCTGCGGCTTCCCAGTTCGCGCAGATACTTCTCAGATCGTTCCGCTGCGGCGTGCAGCGCTTCTGCGGTAGAATCCGTTCTTCCTTCTTTGTATGCCGAGGACATGCACTCCTCCGGTTCAGTCAAGGCGGCGGAATTGTATAGTGCTGAACCGCGCGCCAGTCAACAGTTCGCCAGCGAGTGAGGATAGCGACGCGGGATAGGGAAGCAAACAGCCGTATTGTCTGCTGCCAAATTGGCAGGGTAGCGTAGTAGGAGTGGCCGAAGTTGTACCGATACCACCACATCTTGGCCATTGAAACTAATTCTGCTAGTCGCACTCTAAATTAACAGGGGTCAGCAACCATGCCGGTGTTCGGCGATGATGGTGGGAGAAGAGAAAAAGAGAAATTGGCACGCGCCGAAGGGCGCTTGCCTCCCGGCCAATCTCTAACACTGAAATGGCCCGTATTGCACAACGGCAGCGTCCCCCTCTTTGATCCCGCAAGATGGGATTTCAAGATTACCGGGCTCGTGGAAAGTCCGTTGCGCCTAAGCTGGGACGAGTTTCGCTCATTGCCCCAGATCGACGTGACCAGCGATTTCCACTGCGTCACTCGCTGGAGCCGCCTCGACAACCACTGGAAAGGCGTGCTCTTCACCGAAGTGTTAAAGCGGGTCTTGGTGAAACCCGGCGTAGAATTCGCCCTCGTCCTCGCCGAAGAGGGCTACACCTCAAACATTCCCCTGAAGGATATGCAACGTCCGGACGTGCTCTTCGCGTTCGAACATGACGGCGAGTCACTCACCGCTGAACACGGTGGCCCGCTCCGCCTGGTCGTCCCTCATCTTTACGCCTGGAAAAGTGTGAAGTGGGTCCGTGGCTTCATGCTTCTGGATCACGAGCGCCTGGGCTTCTGGGAGCGCAATGGCTATCACGCGTACGGCGATCCGTGGAAAGAGCAGCGCTATTCCGGAACCTAGAAACGCACCTCCGCATCAGGCGATGCCCAGTTCAGCGTTGAGGAAACCCACAAAATACTTCCACACCAGGTAATAAACGACGAATCCGATGGGAAGCGCGAACGGGGCTACATGGAACACTACATGAGGAACAGGAAACTCGAGCAGCTGTCCGACGAAATAACCGCTTGGCGCCAGCAGCAGCGGAAGCGCGCCACCGAAGAGCCCCAAGGAGAAATGACGCCGCGCCAGGCAAGCCACATACAGCACATTCCACAAGCCCCAGGCATTCGGGACTGCGGCCATGGGAAAGACGATGAATCGCTCGATTGGAACCGGGAAGTCGTAGACGTGGCGCAGCACGGTATATCCGGCCATTATTACCAATAGAAAGACGGTCGGAACCGCGATTCCCGCCAGATATGCGCGCAAATAAGGGTGCTTGTTCATGATTCCTCCTTTGCTACAGGTGATAGAGCAGCGCGGGAATTGTTCCCGGGAAAAGACAAAACAGGACAATCACACCCGCAAGCAGCGCCCAATCCCACCACGGCACACGGACGGTCCGCTCGTCGAGCCGCCGTAACATTGCCGGCCACAGGTCCCGCCCAAGCTCCGTATCGCGCGCCGGCTTCACCGCACCCTTCAAAAGTTTCTTCAGTTCGGCAATCTCACGTTCATTCATGGATGAGCTCCTGCCCGCGACAATTCCTTTCGCAGAATCCGTACGCCGCGGAATACGCGAACCTTCACGGCATTCACAGAGATGCCCAGTGCCTGTGCAATCTGCTCGTACGGCTCTTCTTCCACCAGTGCGAGCAAAATGGCGCTGCGAAGGCGCGGCGACAGCTTGTTCAGGGCGTCCACAATTTGCCGCCGCATCTCACCTTGTTCTCCCGGACGCCTCGGGGCGACGCCCGGCAAATCCTCTGGCAGCGGCACTTCTGCCCTGGAGCGCCGCAAATGATCGATCGCCGCATTTGTGGCGATCCGGCGCAGCCACCCGCCGAAATTGCCAGTTGATGGATCGAACCGCGCGTGCGCCCGGTACACCCGCCAGAACGCCTCCACGGTCAGATCCTCCGCGGTGGCCGTATTTCGAACAATGCGCATAACCCAACGAAAAACGTCGCCCTGGTGTTGCCGGAATAGCGTTTCGAATGCTTCGAGATCGCCCGCCGCGAATCGCTCCAGCAATTCCATGCACCGGCCTCTATTTACACTTACTGCTTGCGAACCATCGAGGTTACATTATTTATTGGACCATTCAGGCAGAAACTGGCGGCTGTGGAATTCATTCACTGCGGCTTTACAAAGTTCGAATATACTGCTGCGATGCGCAAACACAATTTTGCAGCGATTATCTTCCTGCTCGCGGTTTTGGCGCTCACGCCACTGCGCCTTTCCGCTCAGGAAATCCCCTCTTCTGCCCGCACCCAGATCCCCAACGGCAAGATCTTCGGACAATTGCCCGGCAATCCGCGCCGCATCAATAATTTTCCCACTGCCGCGGCGATCTCGCCTGACGGGCGATTCTCGGTTCTCCTGCACAGCGGTTATGGCGCATACACCTCCGGCGGAAAACAATCTCTCACCGTTCTGAACCTCGAAACCGATGCCCTTCGCGATTTTCCGGATGACCGCTTGGGAAAAGAAGCCAAGCAGACTTATTTCCTGGGGCTGGCGTTCAGCACCGACGGGAAGCATCTCTACGCCTCCGTGGCCTCCCTGACCGACCCACGGGGGAAAAAGGAGGGAAGTACCGGGAACGGAATCGCGGTCTACAGCTTCCAGAACGGTGAAGTTGCTGCGGAGCGATTTCTTCCTCTGCCGCCGCGCACCGCAATCCCTGCCGGAAAACTGCGCCGGGCTGATTTCAAGGATATAACTTATCCCGCGGGTCTCAGCCTGGAAATCAGTGGTGGTGTGGAGCGCATCCTGGTCGCGTGCAACAATTCCGACGAAGCCCTCCTGCTGAACAGTTCCGACGGCAAAGTCATCCACCGCTTCGACCTCTCCACCTTCAAACGCATTCCGGCTTCGCTGCCCTACACAGCTGTTATGACCTCCGACGGCAAGCGCGGCTTCGTCTCTCTCTGGAATGCCTCGACTGTGGCGGAACTTGATCTTCTATCCGGGCGCGTCCTCCGCACCATTCCCCTGCGCAAACCGGCGGCCCCACTCCAAGGCGGTTCTCACCCCACCGCGTTGCTTCTCTCGCGGGATAATTCGCTCCTGTTTGTGGCCCTTACCAATCGAGACGAGATCGCTGTCCTGGACACGAACACCGGAAAACTTCTCTACTCTCTTTCCACCAAGCTTCCCGGCCAAAAGTATGGCGGCAGCGACCCTGAATCTCTCGCTCTCTCTGCGGATGAAAAAACGCTCTTCTCCGCAAACTCGATTTCAGACTCCGTCGCCGTTTTCGATCTCAGCCACCCCGCCACTGGCGAGCCATCGCGAGCCGTGGGCTTCATCCCCACAGAGTGGTATCCAACCGTGGTCGCGGCGGCCGCGAACGATCTGCTTATCGGCAGCGCTAAAGGCCGCGGCTCCGGCCCCAATCCCGTTTCTTTGAAAAAGAAGGCAGACGGCTCGCCCCAATATCCCTATAACCCCGCGATGACCAATGGCTCGCTCGCGCGCATTCCCCTGACCGATTTGAAAGTCAATCTCGCCTCCTGGACAGCCCAAAGTTCCGACATTAACGCCGCGCAAGGCAATATCGACCACATCCCCTTTGCCTCCGGCGAAAACAAGATTCGCCACGTGATTTACATTATTAAGGAAAATCGCACGTACGATCAGCTCTTCGGCGACCTCAAGGAAGCCAACGGCGATCCTACACTCACGATGTACGGCGAAGACATCACCCCCAATCAGCACAAGCTGGCACGCCAGTTCGGCATTCTGGACAACTTCTACGATAGCGGCGACGTCTCTGGTGACGGCCACGTTTGGTCCACTTCGGCCTCCATCTCCGACTATGTCGAGAAAACCTGGCCCATCGCCTATCGTGGACACCAACACACGTACGACTCCGAAGGTGAACTCCTCGGCGGCATTTCCGCGGACGACGATCTACCCGATGCGGGCGAACCCACCGGCGGCTACCTCTGGAAAAATTTCGCGAAGCACGGTATTTCCTATCGCCACTACGGCGAATACATTGTCTCGAAATGGTGCAGCGCCCCCCCGGAAAGCAAGCTGCCTGTCACCGGCCCGCCCAAAGTTGCTGGTGTGACCTGCACCCGCACGGTGATCCGCAAAGGCGAGGCACTCGAGAAAAACGTTGGGGATCCGCGTGGCGGGGCGAGCCCGTATCCTTGGGAAATTCCCGTGTTGGCAAAAAACATCGCGTCACAACTAGATTTGCGCGGCCACTTTGATCCCTTATTTCCGGATTTCGAGGTCGCCTATCCCGATCAGCTTCGCGCTGATGAGTTCCTGAATGAATTCCAGGCATTTGTTGCTTCACGCAAAGCAGGCAAAGACACCTTGCCGCAATTCACTCTGCTGCGTTTGCCCAATGATCACACTGCCGGCGGAAAGAAAGGCCAGCCGCGCCCCACCGCTTCGGTAGCCGACAATGATCTCGCCGTCGGCCGGGTGGTGGACGCCGTTTCACACAGCCCCTACTGGGACGATACCGCCTTCCTTATCCTTGAGGACGATGCCCAGAACGGTCCCGATCACGTTGATTCCCACCGCAGCATCGCCCTGGTTATCAGCAAGTATTCTCCGCTGCCTCAGACGCAAGCGAATCAGCCGGGGCCCTTTGTAGATCATACGTTCTACACCACGGTGAACATGATCCGCACCATCGAAGCCCTCCTTAGTGTCCCGCCCATGAACGCTAACGATTCCCGCGCGTCAGTCATGGCTCCGCTCTTCAGCGGTCCTGGCACGCAGCTCGCTTTTGACGCCGACTATCGGAACCGCGACAACGGTTTACTCTATGAAATCAACACCAAGGAATGGAAAGAGGGAAGGAATTTGGACTTCAGCCACGCCGATGCTGCCGACACCGCCATCCTGAATAAGTTCTTGTGGCAAGACCGCATGGGGGATACTCCCATGCCCGCCCCGCTCTTCATTTTGTTTCCTCCTTCGCATCCAACCATTGACCGCCTAAATTCGTCATTCCGCCTGCCCTGAGCGAAGGAATCCCCTACTTCAAACTGCGCGCGATTTTTCCATTTTTCATTACAAAATTCACCTTGCGAAGAGACTCGACATCCTCCAGCGGATTCGCGGGCATGGCGATAATATCCGCGAACAGGCCAGCAGCAATCGCGCCGCGTTCCTTGTTGATGCGCAGCAGTTCTGCCCCGTTCGTGGTCATGGCCCTTAAAATGTCCGATGGTGGAACACCGGCCGCGCGCCAGACCGCCAAGTAATCGAACATCATGTCCGCTCTCGTGCGTCCCGGCATCTCCGTGACCGTATCCGACCCAAACGCCATTTTCACTCCCATCCGGTGAGCGCGCCCCAGCCGGTCGATGATTTTCTTGCCCAGCACATCGGCGTTCGCAAGCGTGTCATTCGACGGGCTCAACCCCGCAAGATGTGCGGCAGGGAAGTCCGTGCCAACCAGGAACGTCCCCTTCTCCTTCATCAAGTGCAACTGCTCATCGGTCAATTCAAATCCGTGCTCCACAGAGTCCGCGCCCCCGCGAATCACATTGTCCGCCGCTGGCCCGCCGTAAACGTGCACCGCAACCGGGCGCCCAGCGGCATGCGCTTCATCCACCGCTACGCGAATGTCAATTTCCGAATAGTGAAACGCGCTGTTGTCCGCCACCAGTTTGATGACGTCCGCGCCGTAGTAAATATTTTCGTGGATCGCGCGCCGGATCTCGTTTGGACTGTCTGCGTCAATGTACTCCCACTTCCAAAACTCGCCCTGCTCCGGAGGAATATTCCCTGATTGTCCACCGAACTGTCCGATAATTTTTCCGGCGCACTGCATGGTAGGCCCGTCGAACCAGCCTTCTTTGAACGCTTTCTTCAGGTCGCTGCACGCATAATTCGCTTCATTGCCCACTTCCCGCACCGTGGTGAAACCCGCCTGCAGAATGATCTGCGCGTTGTGTAGTCCGCGCAGGCTTCGCAACGCGCTACCCTCTCTCAAGTAGGAAGCTTCAAAGGGAGCTTTGCCGGGAATCTCTATCAGCGTCAGGTGCGTGTGCGCGTCAATCAGTCCCGGCATTACCCATTCGTTCGAAAGATCAACCATCAGAGCGTCCTTGGGAATCGCCGTTCCCCCGCCGATGGCAGCGATTTTGCCGTTTTCCACCACGATCACTTGATTGCTTGCCACTGCGCCCGTGGCGGGATCAATGACGTGGCCCGCCCGAAGCGCGATCGTCTGCGCCGCCGCGGGTAGTGCGAACAACAGAAATAAAAGGAGCAATTTTCTTGGCATTTCATACCCCCAGTCAGAAATCGCGCCGGAGTATAACACCAAACAAAAACGCCCAGGACGTAAACCCAGGCGTTCTTGCCTTACTTAAAACTGACGACTGATCACTGAGAACTAATAGATGTCGTACTGCTCCCAGTGCAGCGTTGGATCGGACTGGATGATGATGTGCTTGTGCGCGTTCTGCTCGAGTTCATCAATCAGAATCGATTCGCGCGTCTTCAGCGCCTTGGCGATTTCCGGATGCACGCGCAGCGTCAGGTTTGGCCCCTCATGATCCGCCACCGCCATCTTTCTCGCCTCCGATTGTATTTCGTAGCACAGCGTCGGAATCGACTTGACCATGCCGGAGCCCGTGCAGTAGGGGCACGGCTGGCACAGCACCCGCTCCAGCGCCTGCTTGGTGCGCTTGCGCGTGATGCAAACCAGCCCGAATTCGTTGAACGAAAGCGCCTTTGACGGCGCCTTATCCTGCTCCAGCGCCATCTGCAGAGCTGACAGTACCTTTTCGCGGTTCCGCCGCTCTTCCATGTCGATGAAGTCCACTACGATGATCCCGCCAAGGTCGCGCAAGCGAATCTGCCGCACGATTTCCTTCACCGCTTCCAGGTTGGTCTTGACGATCGTGTCCTCCAGCCGCGTCGAGCCTTTCCCAACGAACTTGCCGGTGTTCACGTCGATGGCCACGAGCGCCTCGGTATGGTTGATGACGATGTACCCGCCAGATTTCAGCCACACTTTCGCGCGCAGCGCCTTGTCCAGTTCGTGCTGGATGCCGAACTCTTCGAAGATCGGCTGTTCCTTGGTGTACAGCTTCACTTTGTTGACGAGCTTCGGCTGGAAGCGGCTGACGAACTCCACCACCTTGCCGTACTCCTCTTCGCTGTCGATCCAGATCCCGGTGAAGTCGTCACTTACATAATCGCGCAGGATTCGTTCCACAAGGTTCAGGTCGCGGTGCAGCAGCGCCGGAGGCTTGCGCTCATCGTTCTTCTGCTTGATCTCGTTCCAGGTCTTGCCCAGAAACTCGATGTCTGTCCGGATTTCGTCGTCCGTCGCCCCGCCTGCAGCCGTGCGCACGATGAAGCCGCCCGGATAACTTCCGCGCGCTTCCCCTACCAAACGCCGCAGCCGCGAGCGGTTTTCCGCGCTCGCAATCTTTCGCGAAACGCCGATGTGGTCAATCGTCGGCATATACACCAGGAACCGCCCCGGCAGCGCCACGTGACTTGTGATCCGCGCGCCCTTCTTGCCCAGGGGTTCTTTGGCAATCTGCACCACTATTTCTTGTCCGGCCTTCAACATTTCTGAAATCAGCTGCGGCCGGCGCTGCGGTGCGTGTCCGCTGTGGTGTGCACGATTGTGTCCGCCACCTCCGGGG